>DATJVE010000034.1:0-16407 GCA_035501975.1 Pseudolabrys sp. | reverse complement strand
TCACCGGGCCAAAAACTCGCCCGGAAACTTTTGGTCCGGAGGCGGAAAAAGTCCGCAAGGCCGCGCACCGCGCGCTGGCCAATGTCTCCGACGACATCGCCAAGCTGCGCTTCAACCGCTGCGTCGCGCATATCTACGAGTTCGTCAACGCGCTCTCCGACGCGCTCGGCTCGGCCGCGGCCCCGCCCTCGCCCGACTTCGCCTGGGCCCTGCGCGAAGCCGGCGATATCCTGGTGCGCCTGTTCCACCCGATGATGCCGCATTTGGCCGAGGAATGCTGGGCCGCGCTTGGCCATAAGACGCTGGTTTCGGCCGAGGCCTGGCCGCGGCTCGAGGCCGAGCTTTTGGTCGAAAACACCATTACATTGCCGGTACAGATCAATGGCAAAAAGCGCGCCGACGTGACCGTCGCCCGGGACGCGGGAAAAGAGGCCGTAGAGGCTGCCGTTTTGGCTCTCGATGCGGTAAAAAAGGCGCTGGACGGCAAAAGCCCGAAAAAGGTCATTGTCGTCCCGCAGAGGATCGTCAATGTGGTGGCGTGAAATCCCGCGACTGAGCCGATTGCCGCTGGTGCTGGCGCTTGCCGGCATGACCGCCGGCTGCTTCCAGCCGCTGTACGGCGAGAAGACCGTCGACGGCGGTCCCGGCATCGTCGACAAGCTGAGCAGCGTCGACGTCGTGCCGGTCAACGCGCCCAACGGCACCCGCCTTTCCCGCGTCGGCGTCGAGGTGCGCAACAACCTCCTGTTCGGCCTGACCGGCGGCGGGCCCGCGGCGCCGTCGAACTACAAGCTGGTCATCAACCTCACCGCCAACCAGCAGCAGGTGATCGTCGACATCAACACCGCGCGCCCGGATATCCAGAACTACGGCATCGACGCGAGCTACACGCTCACCGATCTGCGCACCGGCAAGCCGGTGGTCAACGGGCAGACCTTCTCGCGCGTGTCCTACGATATCCCCGGCCAACAGCAGCGCTTCGCCGGCGACCGCGGCCTGCGCGACGCCGAAAACCGCGCCGCCAAGGCGATCGCCGACAATATCCGCTCGCGCCTGGCGTCGTATTTCGTCGCGGGGACGTAAGCTCCATTACCCTTCGAGGCTCCCCCCGGCTTTCGCGGGGGTCGCACCTCAGGATGACGGATTGAGGGTGAAACGAATTTCGCCATGACCGCCGTCAAAGCCGCCGAGGTCGACCGCTACATCGCCAAGCCCGACCCGGGCCAGCCGGTGCTGCTGGTGTTCGGGCCGGATGCCGGCCTGGTGCGCGAGCGCGTGGACGCGCTGGTGCGCGCTTCGGTGGACGATCCCAATGACCCGTTCGCGCTGGCGCGCCTCGAAGGCGAGGAGCTCACCGCCAATCCGGCGCGGCTGATCGAGGAAGCCAACACCATTCCGCTGTTCGGCGGCCGCCGCGCCGTGCTGGTGAAAGCCGGCAGCCGCAACATTTCCGCCTCGCTCGAGCCGGTGCTCGCCGCGCCCGCGAGGGACTGCCGCATCATCATCGAGGCCGGCGATTTGAAGCGCAACGCACCGCTGCGCGCGCTGTGCGAAAAGGCAAAAGCCGCCGTGGCGCTGCCCTGCTACGAGGACGGCGAGCGCGACCTGGCGCGGCTGATCGACGAGGAGATGCGCGCCGCAAATCTGACCATCGCGCCCGAGGGGCGCGCCGCGCTGACCGCGCTCATCGGCGGCGATCGGCTTGCCTCGCGCAACGAAATCCGCAAGCTCGCGCTCTACGCGCGCGGCAAACAGGCCGTCGAGCTTGCCGACGTGATGGCGGTGGTGGCCGATGCTTCCGCGCTCGCGCTTGACGGCGTGGTCGACGCGACCTTCGCCGGCGAGACCCGCGCGGTCGAAAGCGAATTCGGCAAGGCGCGCGGCGGCGGCTCCTCGCCGGCGGCCATCATCTCCGCCGCCATCCGCCAGGTCGCCAACCTGCACAAGATGAAGCTCGCCGTCGAAGGCGGCGACTCGATCGAGTGGGCGATGAAGCGCGGCGCGCCGCCGGTGCACTTTTCCCGCGCCGATGCGGTCGGGGCCGCGCTGCGCCTGTGGACGCCAGCGCGCCTCATCCGCGCCATGGCGCAGCTCGCCGAGGCCTCGCTCGAGGCGCGGCGCAACGCCGCGCTGGCCGAGGCGATCGCGCAGCGGACGCTGCTGATGGTCGCGCAAAGCGCGCGGCGGCGGGAAGCCTAGCTCGTCATTGCACACTCTGCAGCGCAGGGATCATGGATTCCGGGTTCGCCGCTGCGCGGCGCCCCGGTATGACTCAGAGATTCATCTGATAGCTGTGCTGCACCCAGCGATAGCCGCTGCCGGTCTTTTCCACCCAGCCCAACCCAGGCAGCGGCATATGGAAACCGGCGACGAACAACTTGTCGGTCGCCACCATGTCGAGAATGCGCTTGCGGGTGTTGACCGCCTTCTCCTTGTCGTCGTCGACGTCGAGATGCAGGTCCGGCCGCTGCACGGCGATCACATAGTGATTGCAGGTGTCGGCCCAGTTGAGCAGCCGCTTGCCCTCGCTTTCGATCATGAAGGCCAGAAGCCCCGGCGAATGCCCCGCCGCGTCGATTGCGGTGATGCCCGGCACCACGGTGTCGCCCGGCTTGATCATGGTCGCGCGGTTGGCCAGCGGCACCGCGATCTTCACATAGAGCTCGCGGTTGAACTTGCGCGCCTCGCGCACGTTCTCGCCCTTGTTCCAGAAATCGAATTCGGCCGCCCCGAACACGTAGCGCGCATTGGGAAACACCGGCTGCCCGCGCGTGCTCAAGCCGCCGATGTGGTCGGGATGGCCGTGCGTGATCACCACCACGTCGACGTCTTCCGGCTTGTAGCCGGCAAGGCCCATGCGCGCGACCAACTGGCCCGGCGGCAGACGGCCCTTCATTGGCTCGTATTCGGCGGAGAGCGAGCCGTTGCCGGTGTCGAACAGCACCAGCTCCTTGCCCGTATTCACAATCATCGGCGTGAATGGATGGAAATAGCGGTCCGCGTCGATGCGGTTCGCGGCGGCGAGCGCCTTCACCTCGCCGGCATGCGCCTCGCCGCCGAACGAAGGCGTCAGCCCCGAGCGGATGACATAGCTGTCCATGATGGTGGCGACCTCGAAACCGCCGAGCTTGAAGCGGTAGATCGCCGGTTGCAGTTCGCCTTGCATTGACGCGGGCACGGATGTCCTCCCTGACTTTTTCGCCTCTTGATTAGCAGTATTTTCGTACCGCGATCCAGTGCGGCCATCCCCGCAACGCTGGCCGTCAGGCCTTGCCGGTGGCGCGCCGCCACACCTGCCGGTAGACGCCGAGCTCGGTGAAGCCGCCGTCGACCGGAAGATCGATGCCGGTGAGGTAGCCGGCCTCTTCGCTCGCCAGGAACATCACCGCATGCGCGACGTCGTCGAGCGAGGCGCTGCGCTCGAGCGCCGTGACATGCTCCATCGCCTCGACGAACTTTTCGGCGCCGGCAACCATCGGCGTCGGCACGATGCTGGGGTGCACCGCGTTCACGCGGATCTTCCAGGGCGCGTATTCCATGGCCGCCGCCTTGGTCAACCCGCGCAGGCCCCATTTCGACGCGCTGTAGGCGGCCGCGAAATGCCCGTTGATGCCGGCGGTCGAACCGATATTGACGATTGCGCCGCCGCCGGAGTCGCGGATCAGCGGCGCCGCCGCGCGAATGCCGAGAAACGGCCCGGTGAGATTGACCGCCAGCACGCGGTCCCAGTCGGCGCGTGTGGTGCCGGCAAGATCGACGCCGCGCAGCGACACGCCGGCATTGTTGACGAGCACGTGCAGCGAGCCGAACGCGTGCTTGGCAAAAGCCACGACGTCGCCCCAATCCTGCTCGCTGGCGACGTCGAGCCGGCGGTACTCGGCCTTGCCGCCAGCGGAACGGATCGATTGCGCCAGCGCGGCGCCTTCGCTCTCCAATACATCGGCGACGACGACCCGCGCGCCGGCTTGCGCGAACAGCCGCGCCTCGGCCGCGCCCTGGCCGCGGCTGCCGCCGGTGATCAAAATCGTCTTGTCGGCGAAGCGTCGCGGCATGGCGTCCGCCCCCTTTTTGTGACGCGGTTAACTAAGCCACCATTTTGCACGCCATGAAACATGCGGCAGGCCTGCAATTGCGGTGTTTTTCGCGAAGCGCGGTAGGCATACACCGCCTTTTCGGATTTGACGCAAGTTTTATCGCGGCGGCTTAAGACCCACTTAGTGGTCTGTGGGCAAGATCAAGCTGCAGGCTCGCAAGGCGCGCAATGTTCGACGCATTCCCCGGTCCTCATCATTGCCTCGGCACGGCCCGCACCGTGGCCGATATCGTCTATCGCAGCTTGCATGCGCGCTGCATCGCGCGCGGCGGCGCCTTGTCGGTGGAAGAGATCGAGCATTGCTACGCCGAGATCATTGCCAGCTTTTCCTCCGGATTCGACATGTTCGAGCGCCGGCATCTGCATTGCATGCACGCCAGCGTCAGCACGGCCGAGATGCCCTTCGCGCGCGACCGCATCCTGGTCACGATCTTGCGCGCGTGCGGCGAAACGGCGGCGCGGCAGGCCTTTTCGATGCAAGTCGAGCAGCAGGGCGAATGCTGGCTGCGCCCGTTCTTCGACGCATTCGCGCACTATGTCCGGACGCATCTGTGCGCCGACGCCGACCAGCGCCTGACCGCCGCCTACGTCGAGACCGGGCTGACGCGCAAAGACAAAATCTCGATCGATGACCTACTCAAGCACAAGATCGTGCAGAAGGTGCTGCGCGATTGCGCCCGGCCGCTGGCCGAGCAAGCGATCACCGCGGGCCTCGTCGGCCAGGTTTGCGACAGCCTCGAGGCATATGCCGGCACCGCGAAGGCCACCGAGCAGCAAACGGCGAATTTCCTCGTCCTGCTCGGACGCCAGATCGCCATGCAACTCCCGGCGGAGCCGCAGCCGCACGAGGCCGAGCTCTATTCGCTTGCCGACCACAAGAAGAAGGCCGTCGTCATCTTCTAGCCCCAAGACGTTCTCACCCCTGGCGCACAACCGCGCCGCGGCTTAGGCTGATCGCATTCAAGCCTGCATCAATGAGGGGACGCCGATGGCGAAAAAGGCACGCAAAAAATCCGCCCAAAAAACGAAGAAGAAGACGCTGAAGAAAAAGAAGGCCGCGGCGCCCGCGCGCAAGAAGCGCAAGAGCGCGGTCAAGAAGAAAGCCAGGGCGGCTGCCAAGAAACCGACGCCTAAGAAGAAGGGCGTTGTCGGCACGATCATCGGCGCGGCCGAGGCCGTCGTCGATACCCTGACCGACGCTGAGCGGCTGCACCACAAGATGGAGCCGCACGTCCCGCCGGATCTGGAATAAGCCTGCCCGGCGCCGCTCAGGAACTTCCGCCCCAGCCTGGCGTTTCCGCCAAGGCGGTGACGTCGAGATGCGGAGGCCCATCATGTCCGGAAAGCGCGCGCAAGCCGCCAGGGGGGAATTATCGCGCCGGCAATTGTTCCCGACGCTGGTGGGCGCTGGGACGGCCGTGGCCGCGGCGATTTCGCTCGCCCAGAGCGATATGGCCGTCGCCCAATCGAAGACCGACCAAAAAACGGCGAAATATCAGGATCACCCAAACAACGGGCAAAGCTGCGCGCAGTGCAACTTTTTTCGCCCGCCGAACTCGTGCCAACTGGTCGATGGCAACATCTCGCCGAACGGCTGGTGCAGCTTTTTCGCCAAGAAGGCGTGAGGCTCACTCGCCGCGCAGGTAGCCGGTCAGCGCGCCGCCGAGCGCGATCAACCCGCAGGCGAGGAAGCCGTAGTGCAACGTCAGCACTGCGCGCGACGGCGCCTCGGTCGCGCTCGTAAGCTCGTAGATTTGCCAGACGACCAGCGCCGCGCCGAGCAGCGCCGTGCGTAGCCACCGGTTTTTGCCGGATCGCTGTGCATTCATCAGGGCCCCCCGAATGGCCGCGGCGAGCGCGCCTGTGACGAGTGCCGCCGGCCGCCCGGCAGGTTCAAGGCTCGGGCGCCGGCGAGTCGAGCACCTGGCGGATCTTGCGCGCCACCACGCCTTCGAGCAGCGGCTTGGAAATCAGCTCGGTGCCGGGATCGAGGCGGCCCTGGTGCACGATGGCGTTGCGCGAATAGCCGGTCATGAACACGACCTTGGCGCCCGGGCGTCGGCGCTTGACCTCGTCGGCGAGCGCGCGGCCGTTCTGGCCCGGCAGCACCACGTCGGTGAGCAGCAGATCGAACGCCTTATCGGCCTCGAGCAGGCGCAACGCCGCCGCCGAATCCTTGGCCTCGATCACCTGATAATTGAGGTCGCGCAGGATCTCCGCGGCGTATTGGCGCACGCCGTCGTCGTCCTCCACCACCAGGATGGTTTCGCCGCGGCCGCGATCGGAGCCGGCCGGCTCTTCCGGCGGCGTGACCGGCTCCTCGCCGTGGAAGCGCGGCAGGTAGAGCTTGACCGTGGTGCCCTCGCCGAGCTCGCTGTAGATCTTCACGTGTCCGGCGGACTGCTTCACGAAGCCGTAGACCTGGCTCAGGCCCAGCCCGGTGCCCTTGCCGGTCTCCTTGGTGGTGAAGAACGGATCGAAGGCGCGCTCGATCGTCTCCGCCGCCATGCCGGCGCCGTTGTCCGACACCGCGAGCAGCACGTATTGCCCGGGCGTAAGGCCCTCGTGCAGGCGGCAGTAGTTGTCGTCGAGATAGGCGTTGCTGGTTTCGATGGTGAGCTTGCCGCCGTCCGGCATGGCGTCGCGCGCGTTGAGCGCGAGATTGAGCAGCGTCGATTCCAATTCCGGCGCGTCGGCTTCCACGGTCCACAAGCCCGCGCCGCTGATCGTCTCCAGCGAGATGTTTTCGCCGAGCGAGCGGTTGAGCAAATCGGACATGCCGAGGATCAGCTTGTTGGCGTCGAGCGCG
This sequence comes from Pseudolabrys sp., assembly GCA_035501975.1. Classification (GTDB taxonomy): domain Bacteria; phylum Pseudomonadota; class Alphaproteobacteria; order Rhizobiales; family Xanthobacteraceae; genus Pseudolabrys. The sequence continues at coordinate 9,505 of DATJVE010000034.1, read as the reverse complement.
CGCGGATTGAGCGGTTGCTGCCGCGAGAACGCGAGCAGGCGCTGGGTCAGCTGCGCGGCGCGCTTGGCGCCGGTCAGCGCGTTGTCGAGCGCGCGCTCGGCCCGCGCTTCGACCACGCCGCGCTTGGCGATGCCGAGATTGCCGATGATGATAGTGAGCAGGTTGTTGAAGTCGTGCGCGACGCCGCCGGTCAACTGGCCGATCGCCTCCATCTTCTGCGCCTGCCGCAGCGCCTGCTCGGCGAGCTCGCGCCGTTCCGACTCGGCGTAGAACTCGCGCGTCCGCCGCATGGCGACCAGCACCAGAACAAGCAGAAACAGAACGGCGGGAAGCCCGAAATAGAGGTGCGCCGTCATTGTGCGCAGCCAATCGTAGAGGATCGTATCGGCGCCCAAGCCGTCGGAGACGTAGAGATTGCCGAAGCCGAGCGGACGAAACGCGATCCGCCGTTCGACGCCCTCGATCGAATGCTCTGTGCTCACGATGGCGCCGTTCGGATACTTGGCGACGTTGCGCATGAAGCCGCTGTTGGGGCCGAAGCGGGTGACGCCGTCGGGTGGTGCGGGAAAGCGCGCCAGAATGGCACCGTCGCCGCGCGCCAGCGAAAAGCCGCCGGCGCCGGCGTCGTGCGCGAGCTCGGTATAGAAATCGGTGAACGCCTGGGTCTGGACCGCGACCAGGATCACGCCGGAAAATTTGCCGTTCTGCAGCGGCCGCCGCCGGCTGACGCCGAAGAACTCGCCCACGCCTTTGCGCACCCGCGGCTGCAATACATCGCCGATGTAGGTGCCGGCGTCCTCGTCCTTCTGCGCCAGGAAATAGCCGCGGTCGGCGACGCTGACGGTCGGCGGCACCGGCGACAATGTCGAGGAGACGAGCACGCGGCCGTCCTTGTCGGCGATCAGGATGACGTCGACGGCGGCGGTCGCCTTTTCGAGTTTGCTCAATTGCGCATGCAAAGCCGGCTCGGCGGCCTTGATCTGCTCGTCGCTGAGATCGCCGGTGATCGCTTCCACCGCGGTGAACGTCAGGTCGACCGACTGGAAGATGCGCGAAGTGTGCTCGGACATGATGCCCAAGCTCGCCCATAGATGCGCGTCGGTCTCCTTGTAGATGTCCTGGTAGGCGACCCAGCCGGCATAGGAAAAGATGGCGACCGGGATCACCACCGTCGCCACCATCATCGTTTTCAGCAGGCGGAGGGTGGCGTCGCGTCGGGCGCGCATGGGGTCCACGTCTGAAGCGGGCTTCGGCTCAACCCGGAGTCTATGGGGAACCGAAATGGCAGGGAAGCCCCCGCAGAAGTTTCGACCGCGCCGGCAGCGAATTTCCGCCCCTTTTGCAAGCGAAAAAGGGCTGCCGGAACGCCGGCGCGGGGGCGCCGTTTTCCTCCGCCGCAAGGAATGCCGCGCCAGCCATGCATGACACGACGAAGCCCATTTTCAGCAAAGTTCCGGAAATCACCCTCACCTTCTGGCTGATCAAGATTGCCGCCACGACGCTGGGCGAGACCGGCGGCGACACGGTCACCATGACGCTCAACTGGGGCTACCTTGCCGGCAGCGCGCTGTTCCTCGCCGCGCTGGCCGGACTGGTCGCGCTGCAGATCGCGGCGGACAAATTCCATCCCGTCCTCTATTGGGCGACCATTATCGCGTCGACCACCTTCGGCACCACCATGGCGGATTTCGCCGACCGCTCGCTCGGTATCGGTTATGCCGGCGGCTCGGCGCTGCTGTTCGGCTGCCTCATCGCCGTACTCGCGCTCTGGTACGGGTGGCACGGCTCGATCTCGGTCGACACCGTGGCCGCGCCTAAAGTCGAAGTGTTCTATTGGACGGCCATCACTTTTTCGCAGACGCTTGGCACTGCGCTCGGCGATTGGACCGCGGACTCGACCGGGCTCGGCTACGAATACGGCGCGCTGGTGTTCGCCGCCGGCCTTGCGCTGGTGGCCGCGGCGTATTTTTGGACCAATGTGTCACGCGTGATGCTGTTCTGGATCGCCTTCATCCTGACGCGGCCTCTGGGCGCGACCGTCGGCGATTATCTCGACAAGCCGGTGCGCCATGGCGGCCTGGCGCTGAGCCGGCCGGTTGCCTCGGTGGCGATCGCCGCCTTCATTCTGGTCTGTCTGCTGGTCTTGCCGCAGCGCGCCGGGCGGCATCCGGGCAGGTCGCAAGAGACGATGTGACTACGCTTTTGCGCCCGAAGACCACCGCGGGCGCACGCGATGCCAAAAGGCGACGGCGTTTTGCACGGCCGCGACCGTCAACAGCGGCGTGCAGCGCGAGCGCTTGATAATCGCGTGGCGGGTCTCCCGGTCGAAGCGGCGGCGCAATTCGGTGAGCATCCGCACGCTGCCGAAGGCCTTGACCAATGTGGCGAGATTGTCGGCAAAAAGATCGGCGACCCGCGGATGCGTGAGGTGTCCGAGCTCATCGGGCCTGGTCGGCATGCACCACTCGACCCAGCGCCAGTATTCCGCGTCCTCAACCGACGGCCTGAGACCAGGCGCCTGCGACAGCAGGCGGCGCAGAATGGCGAGCCGCGCTTCGAGCCTCGGCAGCCGCAAGGCGAATTCGTGCAGCACCGTTTGCTCGTCGAAGTCGCGGATCAGCTCGACGAAATAATCGGCGAAGACCTGCTGCACTTCGGGTTCGGCGTAATAGGCGGCGAGCGTCTTCTCGGTAATCTCGCCGCTCTGCTGATCGACCGCCTGCCAATAGCGATCTTTGATTATCCAGCGCAGACTTCCCGCGCGCTGCATCAGCGTGCGTAGAGTGCAATAACGGCTGCGCCGCGCGGCGGCCGCCTGCGCTTCCGGCTCGGTCCGCATATGCAGCATAGACACGAAGGCGGGCCGTGCTTTGTCGCCGTGTCGGGCGTGAACGCGGTAGGCCGACAGCGTGCGGTCGATCACCGCGCTGCCGCCGAAGATGTGGCAAAGGACGCAGAAGTGGATGTCGCCGACAAGAAAGTCGACCTGCGGATTGCGCTCCGGCCGCGCCAGAGTCATCACCTCGCGCCGGTACATGTTGGCGCTGGTCGGCGCCCAGAACCAGCCGGCTCTCTCCGGCATGATCCGCGCGGTCGCCTGGCTCAACAGCTCGTAATCGGCATCGCTGATCGTCGCCAGGCGCGGCACGCTGTCGCGCGGCTCCAAGCCGTGCGGCGCGTCGTCGAAGGGAATGAAGCCGAAGCCGAGATTCGCGCCGCTGATCACCCGGTCCTCGGCGTCGATTTCCACCACGCGGCTCGAGGTGAAGGCGATGCCAAGGCGCAGGGCGAGGTGCACCTGCACATGCGAGGAGATGAAATTGGGGAATTTGATGTCGTCGGAATCGAGCACCGTGACGAATTCGCCTTTGGCGCGGTCGAGCGCCTCGAGCCAGGCGGCCATCTGTCCGTGATTGCGGTCGAAGAACAGCGTGGAGAAGCGCGGATCGCCGGCGACGTGGCGCGCGATCACGGCGCGGCTGTCGTCGGTCGAGCCGTTGTCGACGATCAGGCATTCGAAATGCGGATAGTCCTGCCGGCGGATCGAATCGATCGCGGCGCCGACAAAGCGGCCGTAGTCCCAATTCACGATGACCACAGAAACAAGCGGCGGCTTGAGGCCGTATTCGCCGCTGTCGACCCCGCCGATGGTGAGCCCGTCGCCTGCCATAGCCCTTAACACGCCAAGACCGCGTCCCTGCGCTATAGGAGAGCAGGGCCCTGGCGCGCGCAAGTCCCGGCGCCGGCAGGACTGGCTTGCGGCGCCAGCGCTGCCTCAGTTCCGCGCCGTCGCCATCATGATCAGGCCGCCGGCCAGCGCAACAAGTCCGCCGATCAGCCCGGCGTACTCCAGGATCAATACCGCCCGCGACGGCGCCTCGCTGTCGCCGGCGATATTGAAAATGGCCAGCACGGTCGCGCCGCCGCCGATCAGCGCGATCTTGCCCGGGTTGGCTTTCTTGGGTTCGGATTTGCCGCTTTGCTCGCCAGTCATCGATGCCCCCTGTGAAATGACCGCAATAAATATCTGTCGCGAAACGGACGCCGGACGTTCACCCGCGTGAGCCGAAATTTCCAATGCGCCTCAAGGGTGCTGGACACAGGCGGCGCGACCTGCTGCGATATCGAGCCCGCCCAGTAGAGGAGTTTTGCCGGTGACGATCATCGATTCCCAGGTCCACGCCTATGAAGCGAACACGGCGAAGCGGCCGTGGCACAACGTGCCGAACTGGCCCGCGCACGTGACCGGCGACGAGATGGTGGCGGCGATGGACAAAGTGGGCGTCGACGGCGCCATCTTCATCTCCGCCTTTTCGCTCTATCAGTACGACGCGAGCTATGCGGTGGAGGTGCAAAAGGCGCATCCCGACCGGATGGCGATCGTCAAGCCGGTGGACCCCGACGATCCGGCCGTGGCCGACGTCATCGCCGACTGGAAGCGGCAACCGGGCGCGGTCGGCATCCGCATCTTTATGACCAAGGAGAGGAGCCGCGAGCCGAACGACCCGGGCCTCGACCGCATCGCGCGCGCGGCCGTCAAGCACGACTTCCCGGTCAACGTGCTGTGCTGGGGCAACCTCGACGCCGGCATAGCGGTGATCGACCGCCACCCCGACACGCGCTTCATCCTCGACCATCTGGGTATCCTGCAGCCGCGCACGCCGCCGGCGCCGCCGCAGCCATGGGCCGACTTGCCCAAGGTGCTCGACCTCGCCAGGCGCAGGAACGTCGTCATCAAGGTCAGCGGCGCCTGCACGCTGTCGAAGGAGCCCTATCCGTTCAACGACATCTGGGATCCGCTCGCTCGCATCTTCGACGCCTGGGGCTTCGAGCGCTGCCTGTGGGGCACCGACTGGACGCGCGCCTTCGCCGTCGTCAACTACGAGCAGGCCGTCAAGCCCTTCCTCGAGACCGACCGGCTCAGCGCCAGCGAGCGCGCCATGCTGATGGGCGGCGCCTGCGCCAAGGCCTATCGCTGGGAGCCGAAGAGAAATTAAAATTTTGTAGGGTGGGTTGAGCGCAGCGAAACTCACCGACTAAAGGCACTTCCGTCGCGATGGATTTCGCTATCGCTCAACCCATCCTACAAATTCGGCAACTACAAAATCAGCCGCCCCCCAACTTCCGCAACACCGCGTCGAGCTGGTCGAGCGTCTTGTACTTGATGTGCAGCGTGCCGCCGTCGCCGCGGTGATCGACCTTCACCTCCAGCCCCAGGATATCTGAGACCTGCCGCTCCAGCGCGCGGGTGTCGGCGTCCTTGCTCGCCGCTAAGCCGGCGCGGATTTTCTTCTGCTGCGCCTCGAAGGTGGCGTCGCCCGGCCTGCCCTCGTCCTCGCGCACCCACTCCTCGAGCTGGCGCACGCTGTAGCCCTCGTCCACCGCCATCTCGGCGAGGATTTGCGCGTTGACGTGGCCGACCAGGAGCCGCGCGTGGCCGGCCGACAATTTGCCAGCGCGCACCAGCGCCTTCACCGGCTCGGGCAGCTTCAACAGCCGCACCATATTGGCGACGTGCGGCCGGCTCTTGCCGACGATCTGCGCCACCTGCTCCTGGGTGTGGTTGCACTGCTCCATCAGCGCCACGTAGCCGGACGCCTCCTCGATCGGGTTGAGGTCGGCGCGCTGCACGTTCTCGATGATGGCGAATTCGAGCGACTGCACGTCGGTGGCATCGACGATGGCGATCGGCACCTCGTGCAGCCCGGCGCGCTGCGCCGCGCGCCAGCGCCGCTCGCCGGCGACGATCTCGTAGCGATCCGGCGCGCCCGTCTGCCGCACCACGATCGGCTGGATGATGCCGCGCTCGCGGATGGATTCGGCGAGCTCGTTGAGCTCGGCCTCGGTGAAGGCGCGGCGTGGGTTGCGCGGGTTGGGCGTGAGATTTTCGATCGGCGCGCGGCGCGGCTTGCGCGCCGGCTCCGGCGCCGCTGTTTCCTCGCCGACGTCGCCGATCAGCGATGCCAGCCCGCGTCCCAATCGCGAATGATCCGCCATCGCCGCCGCTCCTGAACTCCGTGCCACGCTTGCCTCTTCTTCATTCCGTTACGTTTTCTTCTTCGTCATGGCCGGGCTTGTCCCGGCCATCCACGCCTTTGTTTGCCACGACAAGAAAGACGTGGATGCGCGGGCCAAGCCCGCGCATGACGACTAGCTGGCCTTCAACTCTCTCTCGCGCTGGATGATCTCGGTGGCGAGGCGCAAGTAGGCTTCGCTGCCGACGCATTTCAAATCGTAGACCAGTACCGGCTTGCCGTAGGACGGCGCTTCCGAGATGCGCACGTTGCGCGGGATCACCGTGTCATAGACCTTGCGGCCCATGAACTGACGCACGTCGGCAACCACCTGGTTGGAGAGGTTGTTGCGCGAGTCATACATGGTGAGCACGATGCCGTGGATCGACAGCGTCGGATTGAGGCTCGACTTCACCTGGTCGACCGTTTTCAACAGTTGCGAGAGACCTTCGAGCGCGAAGAACTCGCATTGCAGCGGCACCAGGATCGAGTCCGCCGCGGCCATGGCGTTGACTGTGAGCAGATTGAGCGACGGCGGGCAGTCGACCAGCACGTAGCTGTAATCGAAATTGCGCGGGCCCTTGTTGAGATCGGCGAGCGCGTTGCGCAGGCGGAAGGCGCGGTCGCGCTCGCGGCCGATCTCGAGTTCGAGGCCGGACAGGTCCATGGTCGAGGGCGCGATGTCGAGCCGCGGCACCGTGGTCGGCAGCACGGCCGAGCGCAGCGAGGCCTTGCCGGTGAGCACGTCGTAGGTGGAGACGTGCCGCGCCTTGCGCTCGATGCCGAGCCCGGTCGAGGCGTTGCCCTGCGGGTCGAGGTCGACCACCAGGACGTACTCGCCGATGGCGGCGAGCGCGGTGCCGAGGTTGATGGCGGTCGTGGTCTTGCCGACGCCACCCTTCTGGTTGGCGACGGCGAGCACGCGCGGCCGGCCGGCGTCGGGCTTGGCCGGTTGCGGAAACGGGACGACGTCGGGCCGATTGTTTGGCGTTTCAGACATTTTCATTATTCCGCTGAAAGAACAGTTACTTACCGCATTGCAAGATGACGGATGATGACAATCGCGCTGTCCGGGCTGGTCACGCTGGGCACGGTCGAGGCCTCAAGTCTCCAATATTTAGCGGCTTCGGTCAATTCAGCCGCTACATCTTGTCCCTTGGGGAACAGGCCGACCGCGCCCTTGGCGATCAGAGGAAAGGCCTGATCGCACAGGACTTTCAATGGGGCCAGCGCGCGGGCGGTCACCACGTCGACGGCTTCTGCACAGCTTTCCCCAAATTTCTCCGCGCGCTCCTGGTGGACCTGGGCCGGCAGCCCGAGTTTGTGCACCACCTCGCGCAGAAAATTGGCCTTTTTGCCCACACTTTCAACCAGGTGCACCATGGCCCCGGGCCTGTCGGCCAAGGCGCAGGCGATCGGAATGCCGGGAAAGCCCGCGCCCGCCCCGAAATCCACCCACACCGTCGCGGCCGGCGCCAGCGGCAAGAGCTGCAGCGAGTCGGCGATGTGGCGCGTCCAAAGAATAGGAAGCGTCGAAGAAGCGACGAGGTTGAACTTGTTCTGCCAAAGAAGAAGCAGAGCAACGAAGTTGTTCAGCCGCTGTTCTGTTTCACGTGAAACAGGCGTGAGCGCGAGCGCGCGTTGTTTGTCGGCGGCGAGATCGAGAGCGCCCTGCCCGCTTTTCGTCAAGCGCGCTTCGCGGCGTTCTTGCCGCGCTTCACGTGCGCGACCAGCAGCGTCAGCGCCGCCGGCGTGATGCCGTCGATCTTGCCGGCGTGGCCGATGGTGCGCGGCCGATTCTGCTGCAGCTTCTGTTTGGCCTCGTTGGAAAGCCCCGGCAGCGCCGCGTAATCGAGATCGTCCGGCAGCGTGAAGCTCTCGTCGCGTCGATACGCGGCAACGTCCGCGGCCTGGCGCGACAGATAGACGTCGTACTTGGCGTCGACTTCGATCTGCTCGGAAATCTTCGGATCGAGCGTGGCGAAACGCGGCCAGATGGCCGCGAGATCCGACATCGAAATGTTTGGATACGACAGCAGCTCAAACGCCGTGCGGCGCTGACCATCTTTGTTGAGCGCGAGGCCGTGCCGCTCCGCTTCTTTCGGGGTGAGCGAAACCGATTTCGCGAACGCGCGCGCGTCATTCAGCGCCGTCATTTTTTCCGTGTGCAGTTTCCCGCGCGTCTCGCCGATGCAGCCGATCGCAATTCCTTTTTCGGTCAAACGCTGATCGGCGTTGTCGGCGCGCAGCTGCAAGCGATATTCGGCGCGCGAGGTGAACATGCGATACGGCTCGCTGACGCCGCGTGTGACCAGGTCGTCAATCATCACGCCGATGTAGGCCTGCGCGCGATCGAAGACGATGTCATCGCCCTCGCCCGCCAATGACGCCGCGTTGAGACCGGCGAGAAGTCCCTGTGCCGCAGCCTCTTCATAGCCGGTAGTGCCGTTGATCTGGCCGGCCAAAAACAGCCCGCGCAACCGCTTGGTCTGCAACGTCGGCTGCAATTCGCGCGGATCGACGTAGTCGTATTCGATCGCATAGCCCGGCCGGATGAACGTCGCGTTGTGCAATCCGGGAATCGTTGCGACCAGCGCGCGCTGCACGTCTTCGGGAAGCGACGTCGAGATTCCGTTCGGATAAACCGTGTGATCGTCGAGGCCTTCCGGCTCCAAAAAAATTTGATGGCCGTCGCGCTCGCCGAATTTCACGATCTTGTCTTCGATCGACGGACAATAACGCGGACCGCGGCTTGCGATCTGTCCCGAGTACATCGGCGAGCGATGCACATTGGCGCGGATGATGTCGTGCGTTGCCGCGACCGTGCGCGTGATGGCGCATTGGATCTGCGGATTGTCGATCCGCGTCGTGAGGATGGAGAACGGCTCCGGCGGATCGTCGCCCGGCTGCATTTCGAGCGCCGACCAATCGATCGTTCGGCCGTCGAGCCGCGGTGGCGTACCGGTTTTCAAACGGCCGAGCGCAAAGCCGATCGATTCCAGGGTGCGCGAAAGCCCAAGCGACGGGGCTTCGCCGACGCGGCCGGCCGGAATCTGTTTTTCGCCGATATGGATCAGCCCACGGAGAAACGTGCCGGCGGTCAGAACCACCGCGCCGCAGGTAAGCGCGCGGCCGTCGGCGAATCTGACCCCGCAAACCCGGCCATTTTCGACGACCAGGTCATCGGCTTCCGCTTCGAACACCTGCAAATTCGGCGTTTGCGCAATCGCCGCCTGCATCGCCGCCGCATAGCGCTTGCGGTCGGCTTGGGCGCGCGGGCCACGCACCGCCGGGCCTTTACGGCGATTGAGGACGCGGAATTGGATGCCACCCTGGTCGGCGACGCGGCCCATGAGACCATCCAACGCGTCGATTTCGCGGACCAGGTGGCCCTTGCCCAGCCCGCCGATGGCTGGGTTGCAGCTCATGGCGCCGACGGTGGCAAAGCGATGGCTCACCAGCGCCGTTTGCGCGCCCATGCGGGCAGCCGC
>DATJVE010000033.1:0-5977 GCA_035501975.1 Pseudolabrys sp. | reverse complement strand
GCTGCTTCATCGCCAGCGCGGCGCTGGCGGAGGACTATCCCGGCTCGCGGCCGGTCTCCATGATGATGCCCTACGCGGCGGGCGGGCCGGGCGACACCGTCACCCGCATCACGGCGGCCGGCATCAACAAGGCGCTCGGCGGCACCTTTATCGTCGAGAATCTGGCCGGCGCCGGCGGCACCATCGGCACCGCCAAGGTCGCCGCCGCAACGCCGGACGGCCACTCGCTGCTGCTCATGCATTTCGGGCACGCCGCCAACATGGCGCTCTACGCCCACCTACCCTACGACCCGATCAAGGATTTCGAGCCGATCGGCATCGTCGCCGAGTCGCCGATGGCGATCGTGGCGCGCAAGGATTTTCCCGCCAAGGATTTCAAGGAATTCCTCGCCTACGTGAAGGCGCACAAAGACAAGGTGACCTACGGCTATGCCGGCGTCGGTTCGGCCGCGCATCTGTGCGGCCTGTTGTTCTTCGACGCGATCGGCACCACCGTCACCGGCGTGCCCTATAAGGGCACCGGGCCGGCGCTCACCGACCTGATGGGCGGGCAATTCGACTTCATGTGCGACCAGACGCTCAATGTCGGGCCGGCGATGAAGGCCGGCAAGATCAAGGGCTATGCGGTGACCACCACGCAGCGGCTCGCCGCCTTCCCCGATGTGCCGACGGCGGCGGAAGCCGGCCTGCCCGGATTTGCCATGACGGTCTGGTTCGGCCTCTACGCGCCCAAAGGCACGCCGCAGCCGATCATCGACACCTTGTCGAAAGGCCTGCAGCAGGCGCTGCAGGATCCGGACGTGAAGAGCCGCCTCGCCGGTTCGGGCGCCAACACGGTGCCGACGGATCAGGCGACGCCTGCCGCTTTGCGCACGCGCCTGCAAGCGGAAGTCGGCCGCTGGGTGCCGATCATCAAGAAGGCCGGCGTCAAGGTGCAATAGCCGCGCTGGCGTCGACGGCGGCGCGGCGGCGGCGCGGGCACCCGTCCTTGCAAAAATGTCGATGCCCGGCGCGAGCGCCGGGCATGACAGTTCGCAGTTTGGAGGTTGTGCGAGACTATTCCGCCGCTTGCGTCGTATATTGCAGCTTGTCCTGGGCGGCGACCAGGCGCTGCATGACCTTGAGATCGCGCTCGCGCAGTTGCAGGCAGGCATCGGCCCAGATCTGCACGATCGCGTCGAGCTCCTCGAGCCGGACCGGATTGACTGCGTGGCCGGCCTTGAACACCGCGCGGGCGCCGACGTGCCGGCGCTTGTTTTTTTGCATGTAATCGCGCGCGGCCTTAATCCCCTGCCCCGGTTGGACCACCATGTGCACGAGGCCGGCGTCTTTCATCTCCTCGGCGCTGTAGATGCGGCCCGAGAGCATCATCTCCTCGGCGAAGGACGCGCTGGTGCGCCGTGACACCAGGCTGTAGGCGCCCATGCCGGGAAACAGCCCGAACATGGTCTCCGGAAAGCCGAACTTGGCGCCGCGTTCGGCGATGATGACGTTGAACGACAGCAGCGACTCGAAGCCGCCGCCGAGCGCGTCGCCCTGCGCGAGACCGATGGTGATCATCGGCAGGCCGAGGGTGTTCATGTTCCGGTGCAGGATGCGCACGCAGGATTCGCCGTAGTCGACCAGCGCCTGGCGGTCGCGCGCGGTGATCTTGCCGAGGAAGTGGCTGAGGTCGCCGCCGAGGCTGAACACGCCGGCCGTGCGCGAGCCGAGCAGCAGATATTGGATCTCGTCCGGCCGGTCGGCGAACATCGCCGCGATGCCGCGCTGCCAGGCGTGAAAATCTTCCAGGAAGTCGGGATTGTAGCTCGGGCGGCCGCGCGGCCGCATGAAGCTCCACAGCGCGCCGGCTTCCTCGTCCCAGTTCACCTCTAGTTGTTCCAGCCTGAACAGGCGGCGCGCATCGGCGCCCCGCATCAGGTCCAACAACATGGCATCGTTTGGTGGAGCGGCCGGCTCTTTCGTGACCAGAGGAAGCGGCCAAGAGATCGCCCGGCCAGGTGCCGAAGCGCACGACAACGCAATACTGTGCATTTTCTGTGTACTCATTTACTGTTTTTTTACCCTAACAGAAAGTTGCGTCTCGAACAATTACAATCAACCGTTAACCATATTTGCCGCGTACGATTTCCCGGCGCGACGGCACGCCGACGCGCAAAAACGCGCGGAAAAATCGCCACGGAATCGCAATTAACCAACACACGAAGTCGCTGCGCGGTGCGCCGGAGTTCAATCTCGGCGACGGCGGCGGCGATAAATACCGGTTCTGAATGATAAGCGGCGCTGCTGATCGAAAACTTCGAACAATCTTAGCGAAATCCGCAAGCCGATATTTGCCACTTATTCATCACGAGCGCCGATAGGGCGTCCGATTTGCATCGTGTTGAAGATTGGGCGGTACCATCGGACGCATCGAGAAAGCTGCGCAGGTCAAATGCTTATCAAGAGGCTCATCGAAACCCGCAAGGCGGATGCGGGGCTCGCAAGCGACATTCGTGCTGCGCTGATCGAGTCGCTATTCGCACCCATCGCCTCGCTGATCGTCGGCGCCATCGCCTGTTCGATCATCGGCGTGGCGGTCGCCTTGCGCGTGGGCAACGATTGGCTGATGGCCAATTCGGTCGCGATTTTCGCGGTCGGCATGCTGCGCGTCGCGTCCGCGATATTTTACGCAAAATACAAGAAAAGCGAGCACCTCGCCGCCACCAAGCTGTGGGAACACGTCTATGAGCTCGGCGCCTGGGGCTTCTCCGGCCTGCTCGGCCTCTTGTGCTGGCTGACGATCACGCAGACCACCGACGCCACGCTGCAGATGGCGGTCACCGCCACCTCGACCGGATACGCGGCGGCGATCTCCGGCCGCAACGCCGGCCGGCCGTTCATCGCCGTCGGGCAACTGACGTTCTGCACGCTGCCGATGGCGATCGCGCTGCTCATCTACCCCGACTGGGTGCACAAGTCGCTCGGCTTCGTGGTGCTCCTGTTCATCTACGGCATGATGGACATCACGCTGCACATCCGCGACGTCATCATCCAGGCGCTGACCATGACGCGCAAGGAAGCGGCGCTGGCGGCGCGCTTCCAGGAGCAGGCCAACCGCTTCGACATCGCGCTCAACAACATGTCGCACGGACTGTGCATGCTCGACCCGCAGGACCGCCTGCAGGTGTGGAACGAGCGCTTCCTCGAATTGCTTCATTTGCAGAAGGCGCCGGTGCGCGTCGGCATGCGCATCTCGCAGCTCGCGCGGCACAGCATCCGCGCCGGCAATCACCGCGCCAAGACCGTGAAGCAGGTCATCACCGAGCTGGTGCGCGGCTTGCGCCAGGACAAGCTCGACCAGTTTCACACCTCGCCGGACGGCGACCACACCATCGCGGTGTCGCGCCGCATGATGGCCGACGGCGGCTCGGTGATCATCCTCGAGGACGTCACCGAGCGCAAACGCGCGCAGGAGCGCATCACCCATCTCGCCAGGTTCGACGAGCTCACCGGGCTTGCTAACCGCACGCAATTCCGCGAGCGCATCAACGCGATGCTGGCGACGGTGCACGAGCGGCAGAACCCGCTCACCATCCATCTGATCGACCTCGACCGCTTCAAGGCGATCAACGACACGCTCGGCCATCCAATCGGCGACAAGCTGCTCAAGGAAGTCGCCTCGCGGCTCAGCGCCGTCATCAAGCCGGGCGACATGATCACGCGCTTCGGCGGCGACGAATTCGTCGTGCTGCAGACCGTCACCGAGCACCGCCAGGACGCCGAATGGCTCGCCAAGCGGCTGGCGCGCACGCTCAAGGAGCCGTTCGAGATCGACGGCCACCGCATCGACATCGGCGCCTCGATTGGCATCGCCATGGCGCCGATCGACGGCGTCAACGCCGACGAGCTGTTGAAGAAGGCCGACATGGCGCTGTATTCGGCCAAGAACGGCGGCGGCGGCGGCCACCGTTTCTTCGCCATGGATATGGAGGCGGCGGTGCAGGAGCGCCGCGCGCTCGAGCTCGACCTGCGCGACGCGCTGGGCTCGGAGCAGTTCGAGCTCAATTATCAGCCACTGGTCGACTTGCGCACTGGCCGGGTGACGACCTGCGAGGCGCTGCTGCGCTGGACGCATCCGGTGCGCGGCGAGGTGCCGCCGGCGGTGTTCATCCCGGTCGCCGAGGAGACCGGACTGATCATCGCGCTCGGCGAGTGGGTGCTGAATCGCGCCTGCAACCAGGCGGCCGCCTGGCCGCATGGCGTGAAGGTCGCCGTCAACCTGTCGCCGGTGCAATTTCGCGACCGCGGGCTGGCGCTGCAGGTGGTGACGGCGCTGGCGAAGTCGGGGCTGTCGCCGCAACGCCTCGAGCTCGAAGTCACCGAACGCCTGCTGCTCGAGGACAATGACGGCACGCTGTCGATCATGCAGCAGCTCAACAATCTCGGCGTCGGCCTGTCGCTCGACGACTTCGGCACCGGCTATTCCTCGCTCAACTACCTGCGCAAGTTCCCATTCCACAAGATCAAGATCGACCAGTCGTTCATCAGCGACATCCGCGACGAACGCGGCGTCAAGGCGATCATCGGCGCGGTCGCCAGCCTCGGCGCCGGCCTCGACAAGGTCGTGGTCGCCGAAGGCATCGAGACCGAAGAGCAGATGAAGCTGGTCGCCGCGCACGGCTGCCACGAAGGCCAGGGCTATCTGTTCGGCCGCCCGATGAGCGCGGAGGCGATCCGCGTGCGGCTCGAGACGCCAGTCACGCTGGCGCAGATGGTCGCTTAGCGCGCCCATTCCACACTGACCGCCGATACAATCGCCGCGCATCGACAAGGGTCATTGCCCGCGTCCGCGCTTGCCGTTATCCCTGTCCGCCGCGGACCGCAGGGAGAAGGCATGGCGCGACGAATTCGTCTGGGCGAAGAGCCGGTGTCGCGGCTGGCCGCATGGTCGCGGCGCCTCGCGCTGTTCGCGCTCGCCGTGGCGGCGCTGTCCATCCTGATCGTGCGTTCCAACCTGTTGGAGATTGAACCCGCGCTCGCGACCTTCGGCGCGGCGCTGGTGTTCGCCGGCCTGGCGGTGCTCGTGTCCTTCGCGGCCTTTGTCGTCATCTGGCGTACGGGCAAGTCCGGGCTTGGCGCGGCGATGACCGGATTAATCCTCGGCCTCCTGTTGCTCGCCTATCCTGGCTACCTCGGCTATCGCGCCAGCAAGCTGCCGCCGATCTCCGACATCAGCACCGATCCGGATAACCCCCCGCGCTTCGACACGCTGGCGCGGCTGCGCCCGCCCGACCGCGTCGCCTATCCGGGCGCCGCCACCGCCGAGAAGCAGCGCGCCGCCTATCCCGACGTCGCGCCGCTGCAGGTCAGCGCCCCGGTCAAGTACACCTTTGACGTCGCGCTGGCGCTGGTGACCAAGCGCAAATGGCATGTGGCCGACGCCCGCCCGCCGGGGCCCGGCCGCCGCGACGGCGTCATCGAGGCGACGGCGCGCACGCCGATCATGGGATTCCGCGACGACGTGGTGATCCGCGTCAGTCCGACCAGCGATGGCGCGCGCGTCGACATGCGCTCGGCCTCGCGCTATGGCCTGTACGATTTTGGCGCCAATGCCGCGCGCGTGCGCAGCCTGCTCGAGGATATCGACGACGGCATTGGCACCGTGCCCGAACAAAGGCCGGAGCCGGCGAAGAAACCCGCACCGGCGCCCAAACGGCAGCAGCGACGCTAACGTCGGTGACGTTCCCGCTAGTCCGCCAACCGGTAGATGCCGTCGATGGCCGGCGCGCCGTCGGTCGCAACCAGCCCGCGCGTCACCAGATCTTCCATGTGCGCCAGCACCGACAGGCCGGCGGCGCCGGTCAGGCGCGGATCGATGCCGATATAGATCGCGCGCACGATCGAGGGAATGTCGGTCTCGCCCTTGGCGAGCCGGTGCAGGATCGAGGCTTCGCGCGCCTTGCGGTGCAGGATGTAGTAGTTGACGAATCTGCCG
>DATJVE010000032.1:0-2236 GCA_035501975.1 Pseudolabrys sp. | reverse complement strand
GGCGTTCCTGGTCCCGGTCGCCAACCTGATCAAGGCATCGACCGGCAGCTGGCACATGGTGTTCGTGGTCACCGCGGTGATGAACGTCGTCGTCGTCGCCCTGGCGCTGTTCGTGCTCAAGCCGATGCGCTCGAAGATCGTAACCGGTGATTTACTGAAACCTGCCCCTGCGGCTTAAATTGGAGAAGGCACTCGTTCGCCAAGTCGGGAAGCGCATCGTGCCCGTGGCGACGCGCGGTAGCCAGCCGGCGCATTCGTCGCGCAGCCTCTGGCCCGCGCGCGACCCTCGAGCGCGCGACGAACTGGCCCGCCATCCCGGACATCGACGATCGGGATGGAGGCAAGCTTTGTAGTCGACGATGGGGTCGTAGGGGGATCTCGCCCCGCCGTAGAGCATGACTGAACTTCGACGTCAAAAAAAATTGAATTTTTCCGGGCGAAAATTATCGTTTGCCGAGATATCGGCACGTGAAAGAATTTCGTGTGGTCACCCCGTGGTCACCCGCGAAATATTTGGGCTACCTGTTGATAACCTGATTGCCGGAAAATCCTTGTTGATCAAGGCGCAGGCTGGTGGAGCCGAGGGGATTTGAACCCCTGACCTCCTCATTGCGAACGAGGCGCTCTCCCAACTGAGCTACGGCCCCGCCTTCGTGCGCAGCATTTTTGCGCGTTTTCAGCGAGTGGGCGCCATTTAGGACCAGGGTTTTGGCCTGTCAAGGACGCCCCTTTTCCTCGGCCACGCAAGCGGCTATTCGTCAATCCGGCCACCCGCACGGAGCGCGCGATGAACCCTTTTCTTTGGCTCGTTGACACGATCATCACGATCTACATCTGGCTGTTGATCGCGTCGGCGATCCTGTCCTGGCTGGTCGCCTTCAACGTGGTCAACACCCGCAACCCGGTGGTGCACACGGTCGGCGACCTGCTGTACCGGCTCACCGAGCCGCTGCTGCGGCCGATCCGCTCCATGCTGCCCCATCTCGGCGGCATCGACATTTCGCCGGTGATACTGATCATCGGCCTGTTGTTCCTGCGTCAATTGATTTTCTGGCTCTACATCAGGCTTTTCGTCTAGGTGCCGTCACAGCGGCAATGGCCGTGGACGTTCGCCGCTGGCGGCGTCATGCTTTCGGTCCGGCTGACGCCCAAGGGCGGCCGCGACGCCATCGACGGCATGGCGCAATTGGCCGACGGCCGCAGCGTGCTCAAGGTGCGCGTGGCGGCGGCGCCGAGCGAGGGCGAGGCGAATACCGCGCTGCTGCGCCTCATTGCCAAGGCGGTGGGCGTCCCGCCGCGTGACGTGACGCTCAGCGTGGGCGCCACCTCCCGCGTCAAGCAACTCGCCATCGCGGGCCACGGCCCGACATTGATCGCGGCCCTGGAGAAGATCGCGGCGAAAGGCTAACAATCGGCCATGTCCGCACGCCTCATTGACGGCAAGACGATCTCGGCAGACTTGCGCGGCAAGGTGACCGACGCGGTGCATCGCCTGCGGCGTGACCGCGGCATCGTGCCAGGGCTGGCAGTGGTGCTGGTCGGCCATAATCCGGCGAGCAAAGTCTATGCCCGCAACAAGACCAAGGCGGTAACCGAAGCAGGCCTGCGCTCGTTCGACCAATATCTGCCCGAGGACGTCAGCGAGAGCGAGTTGCTCGATCTGATCACGCTCCTCAACATCGATGAGAACGTGAACGGCATCCTGGTGCAATTACCGCTGCCGCCGCAGATCAATACCGATAGGGTGATCGCCGCCATCAATCCCGACAAGGACGTCGACGGCTTCCACCCGCTTAACGCCGGCCGGCTGGCGAGCGGGTTGCCGGGCTTGGTGCCGTGCACGCCGCTCGGCTGCGTGCGGCTGGTCAAGACCGTGCACCCGTCGCTTGCGGGGCTGGAGGCGGTGGTGATCGGCCGCTCCAACATCGTCGGCAAGCCGGTGGCGCAGTTGCTGCTCGCGGAGAACGCGACGGTGACCATCGCGCATTCGAAGACCAGCGACTTGCCGTCGGTGTGTGCGCGCGCCGACTTGCTGATAGCCGCCATGGGCCGCCCGGAAATGGTGCGCGGCGGCTGGATAAAGCCGGGCGCGACGGTGATCGACGTCGGCATCAACCGCGTCGTCGGCGAGGACGGCCGCGCGCATATCGTCGGCGACGTCGCCTATGCCGAGGCGAAGACGGTTGCCGGCGCCATCACGCCGGTGCCGGGCGGCGTCGGGCCGATGACCATCGCC
>DATJVE010000031.1:0-9522 GCA_035501975.1 Pseudolabrys sp. | reverse complement strand
TGACGGCAAGGCAGCGCAACGCGCCAGCCTTGATGTGCGGGAGCGCCGGCGCCAGCGAACCGGAACTGAGCTGGACATTGCCGCCGAGCAGCGCGGTGATGGCATCGCCGCCGCCCTTGAAGACGACGTCGCTCAGCTTCGGCAGGTTTTCGATGTGCTTGAGGTATTCCAGCTGCAATTGCGATGAGGTGCCGATCGGCGGCGTCGCGCAATTGTACTTGTCGGGATTGGCACGGGCGAGCGCGACGAATTCCTTCATCGTCTTTGCCGGCAGATCGGCCTTCACCGTGAAGGTGTTCGGCGTAGTCGCCAGCTCGCAGACCGGCACGAAGTCCGACGTCTTGTAGGGCAGATCATGATAGAGGCTGACGTTCGACGAGAAGGCGTTGGTGATCAGCATGATGGTGTAGCCGTCGGGCACTGCCTTCGCGGCATAGCCCATGCCGATATTGCCGCCGGCGCCGCCGCGGTTTTCGACGATGAAGGTCTTGCCGGTGGACTGCTCGAGCGCGGCGGTGACGATGCGCGCGGTGATGTCGGACGGTCCGCCCGGCGTATTGGCCACCACGACTTTGATGGGCCTATCCGGATAGGCGGCGTAGGCCGAGCGCATGCTCAGCAGGGACGGCGCGGCGATGCCGGCCGCCAGCACGCCGGCGCCCTTGATAACTTGGCGCCGCGATGGCGCGGAAATTCGCTGTTCTTTCTTCTTCATGATCCTCCCCCTGATGATCGCGATATTTTCTAATTAGCGCCCCGCTGGATATTAGGGTAAGCTTTTGCGAACATTGCAGCAATGGCGCCGGCTGCGGGGTGAAGCCCACAACCGGCGGCATCCCCGCAAACCACACAATCCCAATGCTATTCACGACCTGCCCGGCGCGGCCGCACGATCCATGAACGACATGCAAACGAAAACGGCGAGCTGGTACGACGTCGTGCTGGCGACGCTGAAAAGCAACAACGTCCGGCTGGTGGTCTACGTCCCCGATAAGGTGCTCACGCCGCTGATCAAGGCGCTCTCCGCCGACAAGTTTTTCACCACGTTCCCCTGCACGCGCGAGGAGGAGGCGATCGGCGTCGTCACCGGCGCCTGGATGGGCGGCATGCGCGCCGCCGTGCTGATGCAGACCTCGGGCTTCGCCACTCTGCCGAACGCGCTCGCCTCGCTGGTGGTGCCGAGCCAGATCCCGGCGCTGCTCTTCGTCTCCGAGCGCGGCACGCTCGGCGAGTTCAATCTCGGCCAGGCCATGGTGTGCAAGACCATGCGGCCGGTGCTCGATGCGCTGGGCATCGAACACCACACCATCACGCGCCAGGACGAGCTCGCCTTCATCGTCGACCGCTCGATCAAGCAGGCGGTGGCGACGCAGGCGCCCGTCACCTTCATTCTCTCGCCGCTGTTGACCGGCGGCAAAGTGTTCGAGGCGTAAGCCATGACCACGACGAAAACCGGCGCGGTCGGCGCGCACAACGCCAAGGTGATGAACCGCTTCGAACTGACCAAGCGGCTCACCGCCAAGCTCAAGCGCGAGGAGGCCGTCATCGGCGGCATCGGCAACGCCAATTTCGATCTGTGGATGAGCGGCCAGCGGCCGCAGAATTACTACATGCTCGGCAGCATGGGGCTGGCGATCCCGATCGGCCTCGGCGTCGCCATCGCGCAGCCGCAGCGCCACGTCGTTGCGCTCGAGGGCGACGGCTCGCTGCTGATGCAGCTCGGTTGCCTTGCGACCGTCGCCATGCAGGCGCCGAAGAATCTCACCATGGTGGTGTGGGACAACGGCATCTACCAGATCACCGGCGGCCAGCCGACCGCGAGCGCCTCGGTCGCCGACCTGGTCGCCATCGCGCGCGGCTCCGGCATCGCCAACGCCGCCTGGGCCGCCGACGAGGACGACTTCGACCGGCTGTTCACGGCCGCGCTCGACAACGGCGGCCCGACACTGATCGCCGCGCGCATCGACAACAAGCCGGGAACCGGTACCACCGACCGCGATCCGGTGCAGATCCGCGCCCGCTTCATGCAAGGCCTCGGCGTCGATCGCCGGCAATAGCGGCTTGAGCCGCGCCCGGCTTCCTTTAAGCTTGCACGCTCAACAACGAGACCATCGCCAACGATGGCTCCCAGGGAGGCGGCATGGAGACGATCGGTCTGATCGGGGTGGGGCGCATCGGCCTGCCGATTGCGGAAAACCTGATCAAGGGCGGCTATCGCGTCGTCGGCTACCGGCGCGGCCCGCTCGCCGATTTCGAGGAGATCGGCGGCGTCGTGGCACGCTCGCCCGCCGACGTCGGCGCGCAAGCCGACATGGTGCTCACGTGTCTGCCGAACGCGGAAGCGCTCGACGAGGTGGTGCAGGGCAAATCCGGCCTCGTGCACAGCGCGCGGCCCGGGCAAATCGTGGTCGAACTCGGCTCGCATCTGGTGCCCGATAAGGAGCGGCAGATCGCGCCGCTCGCCGAGAAGGGCGCCATCTTTCTCGACGGCGAAGTCGGCGGCACGCCGGGCATGGTGCGCGCGCGCAAGGCGGTGGTCTATCTCGCTGGCGACGCCGCGGCGGCGAAGAAAGCAGAGCAGGTGGCGCGCGGCTTCACCGACATCTGCCACTACTTCGGCGCCTTCGGCGCGGCGAGCAAAGTGAAGCTGATCAACAATCTGCTGGTGACCATCAATCTCGCCGCCACCGGCGAGGCGATGGCGCTGGCGGCGAAGACTGGCGTCGATCTCGACCTGCTGATCAAGGCGGTGGCGAACGGCAGTGGCGGCTCGATGCAATTCGGCATCCGCGCGCCATGGATGGCGCACCGCCAGTTTCTGCCGGCGCAAGGCACCACCTTCGGCCTGTCGCACTATTTCGAATTGATCGGCGACTTCGCCGACCGCGTCGGCGTGGCGACGCCTTTGTTCAACCGCGCCATCGAGGTGCATCAGCGCGTCATCGACGAAGGCTTCGGCGAGTACGACCACGCCGTGCTCATCGACGTCATCGGCAAGATGAAACGCGAGAAAAGCCTGGCGGCCGTGCCGCCGCACGCCAAGAACTCGAAGTAAGGGAGAGACTTAATGATCCGTGTCCGCAAAATCGCCCATGCCAGCTACGAGATGCCCGACCTCGACAAGCAGAGCGAGTACTACACCGACATTCTCGGCCTGACGCTGACCGCCAAGGAAAAGGACGCGGTCTATCTCGCCAACACCGTCGATCACCATTCGGTGGTGTTGCGCAAGGGCGACGCGGCGCAATGCACGCGGGTCGGTTTCCAGATCGGGCCCAACGACGACCTCAACGAGTTCGAGAACCAGGTCAAGGCGCATGGCGTCAAGACGCAGCGCAAAAAGGACCCCGAGCCGACCATCGGCGATATGCTCAGCTTCGAAGATCCCAAGGGCACGCAGATCGAGGTGTTCAAGCGCCCGGAATTCTCCGGCCAGCGTTTCGCCGCAAAGGGCGTGGTGCCGCACAAACTCGGCCACGTCGCCTTCCACTGCGCCGACGTGAAGACCGTCGCCAAGTTCTACATCGACGTGCTCGGCTTCCGCGAATCCGACTGGATGGCCGACTTCTTCGTCTTCCTGCGCTGCGGGCCAGATCACCACACCATCAACCTGATGGGCACCGGCTCGAACCGCCACTTCCACACCGCCTTCGAGGTGCGCGACTGGGCGCATCTGCAGACGGCCTGCGATTTCTTGAGCAAAAACGGCTACCGCATGTTGTGGGGGCCGGGCCGGCACGGCATCGGCCACAACATCTTCGCCTATCACCGCTCACCGAACGGCTTGATCACCGAACTGTTCGCCGAGCTCGACCAGATGAAGGACGAGGAGCTCGGCTATTTCGAGCCCAAGCCCTGGCACCGCGACAATCCGCAACGGCCGAAAGTGTGGGCGAAGGATCCATCGGCATCGAATTTGTGGGGGCCGGGACCGCCGGAAGAGATGATGAAGTGACGCCTGCGCGGCACGCGCCGAGATATTGTCTGTCCTGTTCCACGATAGGGGATCCACATGCAGCTTCGACGACGTCGGTTCTTGTTTTTGACGGCGGGCTCGGCGGCGCTGACGTTATCCGGCACGGCGATGGCGCAAGAGACCTATCCCTCCCGTCCGGTCCGCCTCATCGTCGGGTTCACGCCGGGGTCGGCGTCCGACGTTGTCGGCCGATTTTTCGCCAAGGGCGCAGAGTCGCAACTCGGTCAGTCGGTTGTCGTTGAGAATAAGCCGGGCGCGGGTTCAAGCATCGCCGCCAAATACGTGGCGCGCTCCGCGGCCGATGGATACACGATATTGCTGATGGCGCTGTCGACGCTCACCAACTCCATCACCAATCCCGCTCTGGGCGTCGATATTCTCAAGGAGTTTTCCCCGATCGCACGCCTCGCCAGCGGCCCCTATGTGCTCGTGGTCAACAAAGACGTCGATGTGAAAAATGTCGCCGACCTCATCGCCTTGGCCAAGGCCAAGCCGGGGCAGGTTCTCTTCGGCTCAGTCGGTGCCGGCAGTCTGCCGCATCTGTCCGCGGAAATGTTCGCGCAGCGCGCCGGCATCAAATTGACGCATGTGCCTTACCCCGGGAGCCCGCAAGTCATCACCGATCTGATGGCCGGCCGCATCACCATGGCCTTCGAAAATGCCATCGCCGTGGTCGGGCAGGTATCAGCCGGCAAGATCAGGGCGCTGGCGACGGCCGCGGACAAGCGCCCGAGCGCCTTGCCGAACGTGCCCACCGTCGCGGAAGAGGGCATTCCCAACTTCGACGTCAGCTTGTGGTTCGGCGTGATGGCTCCGGTCGGCACGCCGCGGCCCGTCATCGACAAGATCGCCGCCGCCGCGCACGTCGCCATGCACAAACCAGACACGGTCGAAGCGCTGCGCAACGAGGGCTTCGAGCCGTTCGATCTCGGCCCCGACGAGTTCGCCCCATACATTCGCAGCGAGATAGCGCGCTGGACCGAGGTGGCGCGCGGCGCGGGGATGAAGACCTGACGCCGATGCGCTGAAGAGAGTTCACCCCGCCCCGTACAGCACCCGCGGCAGCCACAGCGCGAGCTGCGGGAACAGGAACATCAGCACGATCAGCAGCAGCGGCGCGAACAAAAACGGCACGATGCCGCCGTAGATGCTGGTCAGCTTCATGTCGGGCGCGTGCGCCTGGATGACGAACAAATTGAGGCCCATCGGCGGGTGGATGAGGCCGACCTCGACGACGATCACAAAGACGATCCCGAACCAGACCGGGTCGTAGCCGAACTGTTTCACCAGCGGCAGGAACACCGGGATGGTGATCAGCAGCATGCCGATCGCTTCAAGGAAGCAGCCGAACAAAATGTAGGCGATGATGATCATCACCATCACCATCAAGCCGGACAGGTGCAATTCCTGCGCGCCGTTCGCCAGCAGGACCGGGAGCTGCGTCTGTACGATGAAGAACGAAAACAGATTCGCGCCGAACACGATCACGAACAGCATGCCGCAGACCGCGACGGTATTCTCGATCGAGCGCAGCAAGCCGGCGAGCGTCAGCCGGCGGGCGGCGACGCCGAGCAGGATCGCGCTGAAGGCGCCGATCGAGCCGGCTTCGGTCGGGCTGAAGATGCCGGCATAGATGCCGCCGATGGTCACCAGGAACACTGCGAGGAATTGCCACGGGCCCTTCATGGCGGAGACGCGCTCGCGCAGGGACACGCCCTTGCTCATCGGCGCGTAATCCTTCCGCAGGTTGGCGAAGAGCACCGCCACCGTCATGTAGAAGGCGGTCAACAGCAGCCCGGGAATGAGACAGGCGGCGAACAGCCGCGGTACCGATTGCTCGGCGATCGCGGCATAGATCACCAGAATGATCGAGGGCGGAACGAGAATGCCGATGCTGCCGCCGGCGGCGAGCGAGCCGGCGGCGAGACTCGGGTGATAGCCGGCGGCGCGCATTTCCGGCAGCGCGATCCGCGTCATCGTCGCCGCCGTCGCCACCGAAGACCCGCACACCGCGCCGAAGCAGGCCGACGCGGCGATGGCGCCGACGGCGAGCCCGCCGCGCGCGCCGGCGAGAATCACGCGCGCGGCCTTGAACAGATCGGACGACAGCCCGGTGACCGACGCGACCTCGCCCATCAGGATGAACAGCGGCAGAACCGACAGCGTATAGGCCGAGCCGACGTCGAATGGCACAGTGCCGGCCAGCGCGAAGGTCGGCGTCACCCCGGACATGATCGAGTTGCCGATGAAGCCGACCAGCGTCAGCGCGATCCACACCGGCACGCGGAAGAACAGCATCGTGAACAAGGCGAGGACGCCGATCGCGCCGATCGTCGAGGGAGCCATCACACCGGCTCTTTATCGTGGCGGGGTTTCGGCGGCGGCGCGATCAGCGCGCCGGCGGCGCAAAGGATGGCGCCGGCAATGCCGACGAGGGCGACGGCCCAGAACCACCAGATCGGCAC
Source organism: Pseudolabrys sp. (assembly GCA_035501975.1). Taxonomy (GTDB): domain Bacteria; phylum Pseudomonadota; class Alphaproteobacteria; order Rhizobiales; family Xanthobacteraceae; genus Pseudolabrys. The sequence goes on along the minus strand of DATJVE010000031.1, from coordinate 3,081 downwards.
CTGCAGCTCCATCTTCACCTCGCCGTAGCTGTAGGACTGCAGCGCCGGCTTGATCATGGCGTAGGCGAACAGCGTGATCGTCGCGACGGTGAGCACGTCGGACAGGCGGATCAACGCGACGACGATCGTTCGGTGCAGGATGGAATCGACGAGATCGATGACGATATTGCGCCGTTGCAGGAAGGCAGTGGACATGCCGTTGAACACGAAGACCAGCATCATCGCCTCGACCAGCTCGTAGGCGCCGCGGATCGGACTGTTGAACGCGTAGCGCATGAACACGTCGACCAGCGTCACCAGCATCATGGTGACGAGCGCCACGGAGGCGAGGCGAAGCTGCACCACGCGCAACCGGTCGACGAGGGAATAGGTCCTGCTGCGGTTCATCGGAGGGTGTTCGTTTGTAAGCCTTGCAATTCCCTCCCCCGGAAAGGGGGAGGATCAGGCAGGGGGTCATGAGACCTTAGATCGACCCCACCCGTTCGCCTTCGCGTCGCTCAGGCGGACGACCTCCGCCTTGCAGGGGGAGGTGAGAGAGAGTCACTTCGTGTAAGCCGCGAAGAATTCGCGCGCCGGCTTGCCTTGCTTCTCCAGCGCGTCAAGCGATTTTTCGATAATCGGCTTCGCCAGCGCCTTCATCTTGTCGACTTCGGCCGGCGGCAAAGTGATGATCTTCAGGCCCTTCTGGGTGATCTCGACGTTGCGCGCGAAGGCCTCGAAATCCTGCCAGTCCTTGGCGAAGCTCATGGCGCCAGCGACGCCGGCCTCCTTGTCGAGGATGGCGCGCAGGTCCGGCGGCAGCGAATTGTACTTGGCCGGGTTCATCACCAGCGCGAAGGTGGCCGAGGCCAGCGGCGGCTCGATCGCGTAGGGCGCAACGCCGGCGAGCTGATAGGCAAAGCCCGCCTCATGCGGGAAGCCGGCGCCGTCGGCGATGCCCTTGGCCAGCGCGTCCTGCGATTCCGGCGGCGGGATCAGCATCGGCACCGCGCCCATCGCGTCGAGCAATTCCTTATTGGTGATCGAGGCGAAGCGGATCTTCTTGCCCTTGAAATCGGCGACCGAGTTGATCGGCACGCGCGAATAGATGACGATCGGATTCGCCATCACCATGAACAGAATGTGCAGGCCCTGGTGCTCGGCGGCGAGATATTTCGGCGCCAGCTCGGTCATGCGCTTGGCCATCTCCGGCAGGTTCACGCCGTCGGACGGCCAGGTGAAAGGCAGATTGGCGAGCTCGGTCATCGGATAGCGACCGGGCGTCACGCCATGCAGGCAGAAGGCGATGTCGGTGATGCCGTTGCGCGCCGCGTCGAACTGGCGGTTGGGCGGGCCGACCAGTTGGCCGTTCGGGTAGATCTCGAATTTGAGCCGGCCGCCCGACTCTTTCTCGATCTTCTCGGTCCACTTCACCACCCATTTATGGAAGGCGTGCACCGGCGGGACGAAGTGCGACAGCTTGAGCGTGATGACGTCCGCGGCGCGGGCGGTGCCTGCGCCCAACGCGACGGCAGCGGCCAACGCCAAGGCGCCGGCCAGTTTCCGCAACGACATGATTGTCCTCCCTGTGGCGATGTCGGCTTCTTGCGAGCCTTTGCCCACCGTTTTCTAAAGCAAAGCCAATGGATTGTCACTCGCGATCGGCGCGGAAAGCCCGAGCAGTCTTGTGAATTGGTAGGTGATCCAACGATATTTCCGGCCTAGCCGGCGACCATGGTGTTGATGAGCTCGCCGCAACCGCCCACCGCGATGCGCACCTCGTCGCCCACCTTGAGGAACTCGCCGCGCGGCATGCCGACGCCAGCCGGCGTGCCGGTGGCGATCACGTCGCCCGGGAAGAGCGTGAAATGACGGCTGAGATAGGCGATCTGCTCGGCGATGCCGTGCACCAGGCGGCTGGTGTTGGAATTCTGCTTGAGCACGCCGTTGACCCAGAGCTTGATCGGCATGTCGTTGGGATCGCGCACATAGGCCGCCGGCGTGAGCCACGGGCCCATGGGCGCGGCATCCTCGAAGCATTTCTGCCCGACCCAGTCCATGCCGAAGGGCGTGCCCTCGCGCTTCATCAGGTCGCGCGCCGACAGATCGTTCACGATCAGATAGCCGGCGACGACGTCGAAGGCGTTCGCTTCGGAAACGTTGCGCGCGGTCTTGCCGATCACCACGCCCAGCTCCGCTTCCCAGTCGACCTGCTTGGAAAACGGCGGCAGCCGCGCCGGCGTCTCGGTGCCGATGATCGAGGCCGCCGTGGTCTTCATGAAGAAATAGGGGTCCTTGCCCTTCACCATCGACGGCGCCTTGCCGATGGTGCGCTTGGCGATCTCGGCCATCTCTTCCAGATGGTCCCAGTAATTGGCGCCGGCGCAGTAGAGGGCGCCCGGATAAAGGATCGGCGCCAGCAGTTTGACCTCGGCCAAAGGAATGCCTTCGCCCGGCTGTAAATTATGCGCGGCCGCGTGCAGCCGCGGATGCACGATGGTCCAGGCGTGCAGCAGTCCGAGTACTGAAGCGGTGTCGATATCAAGCCCCGGCAGCAGCGTCGCCGCCGGCACGACCCGCTCGCCGACCAGCACGCCGGCTTTGGCCGCGCCGCCGTCCGCATAACTCACCAGCCGATCCCCGGGTGCCATGCGCTGCCTCTTTCCGCGTTATTCGTTGTCTTGGGAGAACGAAGCCGCCGGCTCAGCCGCCGCGCTTGCCGGAGTTCTTCAGGATGCCCGCCATCATCGCCATGCGCACCAGATCGGACAGGCTGTTGGCCGCCATCTTGGTCATCAGGTTGGCGCGATAGATCTCGACCGTGCGCGGGCTGATGCCGAGATCGAAAGCGATGGTCTTGTTGGCGTTGCCGGCGACCAGCCCGTCGAGCACCTGCCGTTCGCGGTTCGACAGCACCGCCAGCTTGTCGTGGATCTCGGACAGTTCGGCCTTTTGCTCGGCCTTGTCGGCGTCGTGGCTGAGCGTGGACTTGAGCGCGGCCAGCAACTGGTCGTCGTCGAACGGCTTCTCCAGGAAATCGACGGCGCCGAGCTTCATCGCGTCGACCGCGAGCGAGATGTCGCCGTGGCCGGTGATGACGAT
>DATJVE010000030.1:0-10756 GCA_035501975.1 Pseudolabrys sp. | reverse complement strand
TGAGCTGCTGCTGCATCTCGAAGCGCTGCCAATAGGAATGTATGGCGCAGTAACTATCAGCCCAGATAGCCCAAAAATAGCTGTCGAAGGATATAACGAAGAAGCGATCGCCTATCACCTGTCACTATTACAAGAGCGCGGCCTCATTGAGGTTCCTGACGGGCAACCCATGATCGGCATCGTGTTCACTCGCCTCACTTGGGAGGGCCATGATTTTTTGGATGCAGTGCGCGACCCGGAAATTTGGCAAAAAACGAAACAAGGCGCCGACGCCATCGGTAGTTTTTCATTCGACCTTGTGAAACAACTGGCGATCGGACTTATCAAAACAAAAATTGAGGAACACACTGGCGTGAAACTCTAATTGTTTGTGAGAATGAATATGCAAGACCCGTGGATGTTTAGCTGGACACAGCTTTTAACGATTATTGGGTTTGCGATTACTATCGCGATTGCGTTTGGTGGCTTCAGAACCTTCGATGGTTGGAAGCGAGAAAAATTCGAAGAAAGGCGTATCGACATAGCTTTCGAGGCGCTCACTTTAATCCCAATTGCTGCGACCGGAATGATGGCGGAGAGACGAACACGGCCACCGAGCGGATCAACCAAATATATGGAGCCCTGAAAGATCGTATCGACTGTACAACCAATGCCCCAACACGTGACATAAATACTCAACAAAATCGATTGGATGTATTGCGGGTTTGCGTTCGACAGGGCCTCACCAAGGGGAACGTCCTTCAACGTCACCTTTACGAAGGCAAAGGTAATCAAGAATAATACGAGCCAAATGGATATGTTAGCGAACGTTACAATATTGGAAATTTCGTCGCGCCGCACACGATCGAAGCGTTTCGGAATTTTCACGAGGTGTCCTTCCAGTCGCTTCTCGATCGGGCCGCATCTTCGAAAGATTGTTCTGTTTTTAAAATCGGTTGCATTATAGCCGTGCGACAAATTGGATTGTAAATTATTTATATACTACTTTTCGGCTTGTCGGGCGGATTAGCACAGCGCAATCCGCCATTCGCGATTGGGCGGCAGGTTACGTCTTCGGCTAACGCGCCCGACGCCACCCGCAAATGCAGGCCGGCATTCTTTTGCAGATAGCCGACGACGGCGAAGAGATTTTTCGCCTGCGGATTGCCGCGCGGGCCAGCCTTCACTTTTTGCGCGCCGCTCACTTCTTCTGCCTGACGATCGCCTCGCGTTCCTTGGTCAGGCGGTCGAGCCGCGCCTGCTGGTCGGCGATGCGCTGCGACACCAATTCGTCGTCGGCGGCGCCGGAAAAAGCCGCCGCCTGCTCGACCAGTTCGCGGATATTCTCCCTGATCGCCGCGATGCGCTGGTCGAGCTCCACCAGGGTCGGCCCCATGTTCGCCATCGCTTTCGTCTCCGCAACTGGGCCCGCCTCGGCACCCGCGCCAAAGGCGGCGATCGAGCACCGCACGCTGGACCGGCGATAGCGTAGGCCGCCGGTCCGTTTTGCGAAAGACCGGCAGCTGGCGCCCATTCCTGCCGTCGGACGCCTGGCGGCTGCGGCAAACGGAGCCGGCGCGCCCTGCCGGTCTTTATACCGCCTTTATAAAACCGCCGCGCTTTCCCCATCGAATCCCTATGGACCCACCCGCAAATATGGATGCGAACGGATGAATGCAGGGGATGCGAAATGGTCCGCGTGATTTCATTTCTCAGGTCGGAACTGACGCAGCTCTGGAAACTGTGGACCGCGTATAATCCCGAGCGGCACTACATGCGCGGCCCGGGTCCGAAGTGGCGGGAGAAGCACGCCGGTGAGGGCGAGCCTCCGATGCGGATCGACGGCATGGACCGGGTCGTTTCGTCGCGCTGAATGGGCCGCCGCCTGACGCGCGGCCGATACGAGATGATGCCATGTTGTCCGTTCTCAATCAGCAGGATCGCTTCGACCGCCTGATGGCGCGGCTTCGGCTGGCGGCGGCGGTCACGCCCGAGCTCATGTCCGATATTGTCGCAGGCGCCTGCGTCCGGTTTCAGGTATGTCGCAGGCTCGGAAAGACCGCCCGGCTCGAAAAGCTGATCGCGGCCGCCGCCTGGAGCGACGCGGCGCTCGCCTTGATCGAGATCGAACTGCCGACATGGACGCTGCGCCGCCTCGTCTATGACGACGGCGAATGGTTCTGCTCCCTGTCCAAGCAGCCCAATCTGCCCATCGAGTTCGACGATACTGCGGATGCGAGGCACGGCATGCTGCCGCTGGCCATTCTCGGTGCGCTCATCGAGGCGCGCCGCCGCGGCGACGTTGCGCGCGACACCGATCCGCCGACCGTCGCGCAGGCGCGGCTGCCAAACACCGCGTTCTGTTGCGACGATTTTGCCTGAGAGCGAACGTCGAATTGGAATGGCGAACACTCCCGACATGCCCCGCCTCGGGTCAGCCTATGCGCTGACCCGCTTTCTCATGCGGCTGGCGATTTTTAGCGTGTTCGCGGCGCTCGGCCAGCAAGGCTTCGGCAAGGCGCTTTCGAACATGCTGATCCTGGCCTTCATCTACTGCATCGCCGTCGCGGCGATCCGGCGCGAGCAGCCATTGGCCCCGGGGCTCACGCATTTTGACGAAGCCGCGGCCTATGCCGGCATTGCCGCCGTGGCGGCGTGGATGGCGTGATCGGCGGCAATGAGCGCGCGCCGCAGTGTGCTAGTCTGTTCCCATGCCGCCTACCCCCGACACCCCGCTGCCCGCCGTCGGCGTGTTCTGGATCGACGAGGCCGACTACGACGCGGTGCTGAAAGCATTCGCCGATCCCGAGACCTTTCCGCCGGCCTACGCGCAATGGCGCAAGATGGCCGAGGAGATGGAGAAGGGGTTGAAGGCCTACGGCCACCCGGTGCTGCGCGTGCGCATCGACCCGAAGACATTCCCGATCTGGTGCACCGCGCACGGCGTCGCGACGGGCCGGGCGGGCCGCAAGGCCTTCGTCGCGGCGGCGGTGAAGGAGCGCTACGGCGACCAGAAATAATCGTTCACAGCGTCTTCTGCTTCGCCCCGCAGTCCTTGCAGGTGAACTCGACGCGGGTCTCGCCCTTCTTCGCCTTGACGCGGTTGACCGCGCCGCACTTGCCGCATTTCGTCTCGATCCGCGTGTCGCCCTGCGTCACGGTGACCGATTTCCGCTCCATCGCCTCGCGAATGAGACGTTCGGTTTCCTCGCGCATCGCCTGCTTCGACATGTCGGCCCTGTTGCTGGTCCCAAGTCCCTGACGGCGGCGGTCTATAGCAGAGTCTGAGCGACAAAGCACGGCCCGGCGCGGTCGGCTCCGGCCGGATAATGGGACTGCCAAACCACCGGTAAACTCGGTTAGTCTGCCCTCCGGCCGTCACGCTAAGGGCGATGCGACCTGGTAAAATTCTGGGAGGTGGGGATGACCATCAGAACACGGATCGCGGCGGCGTTCTGTGCCGCGCTGGCGCTCTTGGCAACGGCGCCCGGCGCCCGCGCGCAAAGCGGCTACCCGGACCATGCGGTGCACATGCTCGTCGGCTATCCGCCGGGCGGGCCGGTGGACATCATCGGCCGCATCGTGGCCGACCGGCTGGCCGGCTTGTGGGGCCAGGCGGTGGTGGTCGAAAACATCGCAGGCGCCGGCGGCAATATCGCGGCCGATCGCGCCGTGCATGCCGCGCCCGGCGGCTACACGCTGCTGATGTCGACCAACGCCCAGCTCGTCGTCAATCCCAGCCTCTACAAGATGACGTTCGATCCGGCCAAGGACCTGACGCCAATTTCGCTCGCGGTCTATTCGCCGAATATCCTGGTGATGCCCAACGACGTGCCGGCCAAGACCGTGTCGGAACTGGTCGCATATTTGCGCGCCAATCCGGGCAAGACCTTTGCCTCGGCCGGCGTCGGCACCACGCAGCACCTCGCCGGCGAGCTGTTCAAGTCGATGGCGCATGTTGACATCCAGCACGTGCCCTATCGCGGCGCTGCGCCGGTGATCACCGACCTCCTGGCTGGGCGCATCACTTTGTTCTTCGGCGCCATTTCGCCGCTCATCCCGCTGGTGCGCGAAGGCAAGGTGCGCGCGCTCGCCGTCACCTCGGCGACGCGCTTCCCGGCAACGCCCGCGCTGCCGACCATGATCGAAGCCGGCTTTCCCGGTTTCGTGTCGGTGCTCTCCATGGGCCTGATGGCGCCGGCCGGCACGCCGCCCGCGGTCATCGAGAAGATTCACCAGGACTGTGTGAAAGCGCTGGCCGTGCCGGAGGTGCGCAAGAAGCTCGCCAATATCGGCATGGAGGTGATCGGCTCTTCGCCTGCGGAATTCGCCGCCGCCATGGCGGCGGAACGGCCGCAATGGGCCAAGGTCATTCAGGACGCCGGGATCAAGGTCGGCAACTAGCCGGAATGAACCGGCTCAACCGGCGACGCGGTCGCCGCGCGCGGCGTCGATCGTCAGGTCGATCTGATGGCCGATGAACTGCTCGGCGGCGTCGAGGCTGTCGTTGACGACGCGGAAATACACGACCTTGTCGTCGTAGTAGCGCGCGATATGGGCGACGCGGTGCGAGATCAAGCGGCCGGTGCGCCGGTGCACGCAGGTGACCCGGCCGAACATGGCGCTGTGATCGCCGTCGACCAGAAGATGCTCGATGTGCAGGCTCTTGAAGTCGATGACCTCCGGCACGACCCGCGCGAAGCGGTCGATGACCGCCGCCTTGCCGTGCCAGTGGCCGCAGACCTGCATGACCTCGGCGGGACCCGCAACCTGCCACTCGACATCGTCATCGAGAAACGCGGCGATCCGTTGCGGATCGCGCGAAATATAGGCGCGATAGAATTCCTCCACAACGGAACGTGACACAGGCGCAGTCATCGTGGATATTCCTTCGCCTGCAAGTGAACGCCGATAGTGTTGACAATTTCTTACCCGCAGGCGAGTTCCACACGCGGCCGCAAACCCGCATGATCAATGCTGCCTTTTGGCCGGCGCCGATGCACTATATTTCATAAATTTCCGCTGCGACGCCCGCGGCGCGGTGACAAAATCGACGATGGTCCGATTGCGCAGCCGCTGCCGCTATTGCTTCGTCAGCGTATAGACGTAGTCGTTGAGGCCGACTTCGGCGGTGCGCTCGTCGACGAAATGGAAATCGAATTCGCAGCCGGTCTCCAGCGTCTTGAAGCTCACGCCCTTAAAGCCGAGCGAAGCGGCGAGCTTACCCGGATCGACCGACTTGTCCTTCGCGCGCATCTCGTCGAAGGCGCCCTGAAACAACATGTCGGCGGGATAATCTTTCATCGCATATTTTGCGCCCTTGCAGGCGAATGGCGGCGGCCCCGAGATCGCTTTGACGCCGATGGTGATGGTCTTGCCGATGAGACGAGCGCGATCTTTCTCGTCTGGTTTTTGCTCGGCCGGATTGGCCCAGGGCGCGACCGCCGCGCCGGCAAATGTCCACGTGCCGACGTAGAAAGTCTCGGCAGCATAAGTGACCGACGCGCCGCTCAATGCGACGGCCAGCGCAAGCGATGACAGGCTTCGCAACGTCACCCCTGAATTACCGTAACATGCGTGCCGACCGGCACACGATTGTACAGATCGATGATGTCCTGGTTGAACAGGCGGATACAGCCCGACGACACCGCCTGCCCGATCGACTCCGGCTCGCTGGTGCCGTGCAAGCGGAAGAATGTGTCGTGGCCGTCGCGGTAAAGATAGAGCGCGCGGGCGCCGAGCGGATTGTCGGGGCCGCCGTCCATGCCGCTGGCGTAGTGCCGGTAGATCGGCATCGCCGCCATCATGTTCGCTGTCGGCGTCCAGTGCGGCCACTTCTCCTTGCGGCCGATGATGGCTTGCCCGCGGAAATTGGTGCCCTCGGTACGGCCGACGCCGATGCCGTAGCGGATCGCCTTGCCGCCGGCCTCGACCAGATAGAGATGCCGCTCCGGCACGTTGACGACGATGCTGCCCGGCTTCTCCTTGCCGGCCCACCGCACTTCGGTGCGCAGCAGGCTGCGATCGATGGTCGTCAGATCGATCGCCGGCGTGATGAAACCGCCGTCGCTGACCGCGCTGTAGTCAACGCCAGCACCGCAACCGGCGAGCAGCAACGGCAGACCGGCGAGGATCGTGCGGCGCGAGATAACGTAGGGACCAAGAGAAGACGGCTGCATGATGGACTCTGTCGTTCGACGGCATTGTGCGGAGCATCGGCCCCGCATGCAACAGGACGTTGACGCTATTCAACGCAGGCGCGCTATGCTGCCGGCGTCATGCTGAACGCCGCCTTTATCGTGCTCGTCGTCGCCGGGCTGTTCGGGTCGGGGCTGGCGGTGCCCTATTTGCGCGAGGGCCCGGCGCCGCCATGGCCGATCGGCGCGGCGCACGGGCTGATCGCGCTTACCGGCCTGGCGCTGCTGGCGCTCACGCTGCGCGGGCCGCCGCGCGGGGTGGCGCAAGGCATCGGCTCGTTCGGCGCCATCGCCGCCGTGCTGCTCGCGCTGGCGGCACTCGCCGGGCTTGTTCAGTTCGCCCTGCGGCTGCGCCGGCGCCGGCTGCCGGGAGCCTTGCTCGGCGCGCACGCGACGCTGGCCATCGGCGGCTTCATCATCCTGCTCGTGTATGTGCTCGGCTAGCTTCCGCGACGCCCTCGCCCTCTGTTATCGTCGGCGCGCAAGGGAACAGGGCGAGACGTCACCATGCAACCGCAGCCAGCCTACGACCACACCTTCCGCGCCATCCACGATGACGAGATCCCCTGGCAGGAGGGATCTAAATCCGTGCTCACGCTGCCGGAGGGCGTGCAGGTGAAGATATTCGCCCACGACAAAGCGATGGGGCGGATCGACATGAAAGTGAAATTTCCGCCCGGCTATGTCGAGCCCGAGCACGCGCACAAGAGCTGGCACTCCATCGTCGTGCTCAAAGGCCGCATGTGCGTCGCCGGCAAGGACCTGCGGCCGGGCGACTACGTCTTCGGCTGGGACGAATTGCACGGCCCCTACGAATATCCCGACGGCTGCGAGGTGTTCGTCGTGTTCATGGGCGACAGCATCGCGCATGAATGGAACGCGGAGAAGCACAAGGCGCATGAAAACGTCTGGCAGGCCGAGACCGAAGCCGGCCGGCAAGGCGTCGAGCGTCACATCGCGCAACGCAAGCCGCGTTGAGCACGCGCAGCGATGAAATTGTCCGGAGTCGCGAGAAAGGTGCGCGTCGGGAGCGGCCAATGTGGGGTCTTGCCTGACTGATGCGACCCGCGAGGCCGCTCCCGGCGTGTCGTCCGCGTATTTGCCGCTATGCCGCCGCCCGAACGTTTGCGGAAGCAATCGTCGCGGCACTCTGACCCGGTGGTATCATGCAAACCTCCGTGTCTAATTCGTACGATTCATACTCGGACCGCGATGCGCGCGATGTCAAGCCGCAAATGCGGCGGCATGTGAAATGGAACTACCACCGGCGGCACAAATGCAATGCCCGGCGCGAACGCCGGGCATGATCATGATGTTGTCGATGAGCAACGCGGCCGTGCTCAATGATAGTGGCGGTGATGCCGGCGCCAGTGGTGGCGAACGGGCCGTTCCTCGCTGACGTAGTAGCGCTGATCGGTGCCGAGCACACCTTCGACGCCGCCAATCACGCCGCCGACTGCAGTGCCGACGACGGCGCCGACAGGACCGGCGATGCGGTCGCCTTCATGGAAACCATGTACGGCGCCGCCCGGCACACCCTGCGCCTGCGCGGCAAGCGGCATGACAAGCGCCGCGACAAACGTGCTCACAATCAGCAAGTGCTTTTTCATAACTTTCTTCCGTTTTACATTGAGGGATAGTGGTCGGTGAGACGGCCAGAAATTGACGCGACTATACGGCTATTCGGTGGCGGCATAAGTCGCCGCAGATCGCAGCGCTTGGGCGACTACGCCCGCGGCTTCCTGCGCCGCTCGCGCAAGCTCTCGATGGCGATCGCGCGCCTGGCGTAAATACCGCGCTCGCCGCATCGGGCGCAGCGCACGGAAAATTCATCCGGTAACGTCTTGAGCTTGTGGATATAAATCGGCGCGGCGCATTTGGCACAGGCCAGCACGCCGCGTTCGTAAGTCGGTTTTCTCGGCCGTTGTGCGTACAGAAACGCCATGCAATCCCTCCCGATGACAAGCGGTGTGCCAGAAAATGGCTGCCCGTTCGTTAAAGGCGATGCGCCAACTACGCGAACGTGGCGGGGCGCCCTATATAATTACCTCCGGGTCGCGAGCTACTGCGGCAACCCGCGGTGTGTCTGGCACGCCTGCCAATAGCCGAGTAAACGCTCGGCCGACTCGGTCGAGAGGCGCTCGTACTGCGCGCACATCTCTTCGAGCTTCTCCTCGCGCTGTTCGCTGATGCCGGGCAGATTGTTGATCACCGCGTGCGCGACCATCCACTCGAGGCCGATCGCCTTGCACAAGGCCATGGCCCCGAACGGCTCGGTGTCGCAGATCAACCGCGACACCAACGAGATCGGCACGCCGCTCAAGATCGACAGCGCGGCGACCAATTCGGCGATGCGGTTGCCGTCGGCGAACTGCAAGACCTTCCAGCGCGTCTGCTCGGTATCCTGGCTGAACGAATGCACCAGCCGCTCGGCGGCGGCGAACTCCTTCGCCGACACGCCCATGGTGCCGGCCTGCGCGGCGATCTGCGAAAGCACGCGGTTGATCGCCTCGCGCTGCTGCGGCCCGGCTTGGGCCAGCATGCGCTGGCGCGCCTCCTCGGTGGCATGACTGAGCAGCCGCTTGAACAGCGCCGGCGAGATATCGGGGCGCCGCGTCATCGCCTCGGTCAACTCGCTGTCGCCGCTTGCGCGCATCGCCAGCATCGACATGCCGGTCGGGGAAAAGCGCGCGCCGATATTGTCCGCGACCTTGGTGACCACCTCGCGGTCGCCGCGGTCGACCAGCACGTCGGTGACGATCGGGCTGAGCACGGGGCGCTCGGCGATCTTGCTCAGGTGTGACTGGCCTTTGCTCTCGGCGATCACCACCAGATTCTCGTCGGTGAGCCGCGGCGACTGCGCCAGCACCGGGCCGGCGACGGCGATGTCGTCGTCGCTGGCGAGACGGTGGATGACCTGTTCCGGGGCATTGGCGACCGGCGCGACCTCGCGGCTGAGCTCGATGCGCGCCCGGCTTTCGACGTGCTCGATCAGGCGAACCATGACGCCGTCGAATACCGCGGACACCTCCTCGGTGAGGCGGTCGTGCCCGGCCAGAAACAAGCCGGTGACACTCTTCAAAATCGACAGGTGGCGGTCGGAAGAATGGCTTTTGAGCGCGACTTCGAGTTCGTCGATAATCTGCAGGGCTTGAGACAAATTCGGTCCCTCTTCCGCGGAAATTTTTTCCGCCCGCCTCGGCCGCGCAATCGTTCGCTGCTCAAATTGCCGTCAGTAAAATTGTACCGCAAACGTTAAAGTTGCTTTAAGCAATTTCGCCCGGATCGGGCGTGGATTAGCGCGCGTGGCGCCGTTTTCGCCGGCACCGCGGGCTTGCCAGGCAATATGTTATATTGTTACATACCGGCCGACCCTCCCATTGCAAAAGCAAGGACCGCCCGCATGAAACGCGCCGTCTGGCTTGCCGCTTTCGCCCTCGCCGCCCTGACCCTCGCCGTTGCGGCCGCGCGCGCCGCCGACGGCAAGATCGCCGTAGTGGCCGCCGAAAATTTCTACGGCGGCATCGTTCAGCAGATCGGCGGACCGCAGGTCGAAGTGACCAGCGTCATGAGCAATCCGGATCAGGATCCACATCTGTTCGAAACGTCGCCAGCGGTGGCGCGCCAGCTCGCGGCTGCGCAGATCGTCGTTTACAACGGCGCCGACTACGATCCGTGGATGCCCAAACTCCTTGCCGCGGCGTCGCATCCGGGCCGCATCGTGATCGTTGCCGCCGATCTCGTGCACAAGAAAGCCGGCGACAATCCGCATCTTTGGTACGATCCTCCCACTATGCCGGCGGTCGCCAAGGCGATCGAGCAAGCGCTTAGCAAGGCCGCGCCCGCCCATGCCGGCGAATTCCAGGCGCGGCTGGCGACATTTATCGCTTCGCTCAAGCCGCTAAACGAAAAAATCGAGGCCGTGCGCAAGAAATATGGCGGCGCCGCAGTGACCGCGAGCGAGCCGGTGTTCGGCTATATGGCGACCGCGCTCGGCCTAACCATGCGCAACGAGAAATTCCAGCTTTCGATCATGAACGACACCGAGCCAAGTGCCAGCGACGTCGCCGCCTTCGAACGCGACCTGAAGGACCACAAAGTCCGCGTGATGTTTTACAATAAGCAGGCATCGAGCAAGATCGTGCAGCATCTTGTCGCCATTGCGAAAGCCGCAAAAATCCCGGTTGTGGGCGTGACCGAGACGGTGCCGCCTGATATGACCTTCCAACAATGGATGCTGAGCGAAGTCACCGACACCGAGAAGGCGCTGGCCGGCCCGAATTCGTGAATCAGGTCGAACTCGACCGCGTGACGCTGACGCTCGGCGAGCGCACCGTGCTGGCCGATGCCAGCCTCGCCATACGCGCCGGCGAATTCATCGGCGTACTCGGCCCGAACGGCGCCGGCAAGACGACGCTGATGCGCGCCATCCTCGGCTTGCTGCCGCCGAGGGCCGGCGCAATCCGCGTCTTCGGCCGCGCGCCGCAGCGCGGCGACCCGGCCATCGGTTATCTGCCGCAGGTGCGCACGGTGCTTCCCGATCTGCGCGTGCGCGGCCTCGATTTCATCGGCGCCTCGCT
>DATJVE010000029.1:0-23456 GCA_035501975.1 Pseudolabrys sp. | reverse complement strand
TCCGGAATCCAGACACAGGCGCCGGGCCGGTTTCTGGATTCCGGGTTCGCACGCTCGCACGTGCGCCCCAGAATGACGGTCACTCCTCAAACGGCGGCTTGAACGATTCGACCGCCTTGAGCGTGCGCCCGGCGCGGCGCGCCAACAGCGGCATGGCCAGCGACACGAAGAAGATACGCGTGAGGTGATGCGCGCCGACATAGACCGGGTCGAGATTGAGCGCGAGCGCGAGCAGCATCATGGCGTCGACCGCGCCCGGCGCGTAGGCGATGATCACCTCGGCGATCGGCAGCGATAGAATGGCGACCAGCGCGACTGAAAATAGCGCGGCGACGGTGACGGCGACGGCAAAGGAGCCGAAGGCGGCGCCGATGAAATGCGCCAACAGGCGCAGCGGCGTGCCGGCAAAGCGCGAGCCGGTGACCGCGCCGAAGGCGATCATCACCGTGTTGGTCACCCACCACGGCATCAGCACGTGGATGCTGCCGCTGCCGTGCAGCGCCGCCGAGGCGAGCATGGAACCGAACAGCAACCCGCCGGGAAAGCGGATGCGATGAGCAATCAGCGCGGTGCCAGTCGAGGCGGCGATCAGGATCGCGAGTTCGCCGAGCTGCGAGGGGTCGAACACGCCGCCGATGCTGCGCGCGCCGTGGTGCACCAGCCCGAACAGCGACAATCCGGCCGGCAGACCGACGGCGATGATTGCCACGCGGGTCGTCTGCACGATGGCGATGGCGCGAATGTCGGCGTCGAGCTCGAGCGCCAGCCCCATCACCTGCGAAAGCCCGCCGGGCGCCGCCGCGAGATACGCCGTCATTTTGTCCCAGCCGTGCACCGCGCGCAGGTAGGAGGCGCCGCTGACGCTGATGCAGACCATGGCCGCGATCAGCACGGCGATGCTCAGCGGATAGGCGGCCATGCCTTGCAGCGTCGCCGGTGTGACCACGGCGCCGAGCGAAATGCCGATCAGCACCAAGAGAATGCGCATCGGCAGCAGCGGAATCAGCATCGGCCGCCCGGCGAGCGAGGCGATGGCGACCATCAGGATCGAGCCGGAGAGGAAGCCGGCGGGCATGCCGAGCAGGCCGAGCGTGAGCCCGCCGATTGTCGCAAAGACCAACGTTTCCGCGAACTGGCGGGCGACCTTGGCGATGCTTTGGGTGGCGTGCGGCGGGGACAAGGGCTGGCTTTCGCGGAACCCGGGGCGCGGGCCGGTTGCGCGATCAATGCCGCGCAGCCGACCTTGCGTCAAATCGCGGCAGGCATGCACGGCGGATCGACTTCGGCGCTGCTATCCCCTCCCCACGAGCACTTGCGGGTGGCGGGGAGGGTTCCTTCAGCGCCGGCCCAACGCCTGTTATCCGAGGCCCAGGCAGGCTAAAATCACAGGGGAAACCCGGGCTTAGCCCGATCTGGAGCACGCATGCTGCAAGGCTGGGTCGTTATCGCGGTGGCGCTCGCCTATATCGGCCTGCTTTTCCTCGTGGCGAGCTATGGCGACCGCACCCGCGGCCTCGTGCGCGACGGTCGCAGCCGGCTGCTGATCTATCCGCTGTCGCTGGCGATCTACTGCACCTCGTGGACCTTCTTCGGCTCGGTCGGCTCGGCCTCGCGCACCGGCTACGAATTCCTCACCATCTACATCGGGCCGGCGCTGATGATCGGCCTGTTCTCGCCGCTCCTGGTGCGCGTCGTGCGGCTCGCCAAGGCGCAGAACACCACCTCGATCGCCGACTTCATTGCCGCGCGCTACGGCAAGAGCCAGGCGGTCGCCGCCACCGTCGCGCTAATCGCGATCGTCGGCACCATTCCCTACATCGCGCTGCAGCTCAAGGCGGTGTCGTTCTCGCTGGAAACCATCGTCGCCCAGTTGTCGCCGACCGCCGGCCTCGCCCGGCCGATGCTCGGCGACATCGCGCTGTTCGTGGCGCTGTCGATGGCGACCTTCGCCGTGCTGTTCGGCACCCGCCACATCGACGCGACCGAGCACCAGGACGGCCTGATGCTGGCGATCGCCACCGAATCGATCATCAAGCTGTTCGCCTTCCTCGCCGTCGGCATCTTCGTCACCTTCTGGCTGTTCGGCGGTCCCGGCGCCCTGTTTTCGGCGGCGCTGCAAAGCCCGCAGACGAGCGGCCTGTTCCTGCGTCAGCCGCCGCTCGACACGTTTCTGGCGACAACGCTGTTGTCGTTCGTCGCCATCATCCTGCTGCCGCGGCAATTCCACGTGGCGGTGGTCGAAAACAACAGCGAGAACGAGATCAAGCGCGCCGCCTGGCTGTTCCCGCTCTATCTCGCGGCGATCAATCTGTTCGTGGTACCGATCGCGCTCGCCGGGCTGTTGACCTTCCCGGCCGGCAAAATCGACAGCGACATGTTCGTGCTGGCGCTGCCGCTGACCGCCGGCTCCAACATGCTCACCATCGCCGCCTTCGTCGGCGGGCTGTCGGCGGCGACCGCCATGGTGATCGTCGAATCGGTGGCGCTGTCGATCATGGTGTCGAACGACATCGTCATGCCGCTGGCGCTGCAGCGGCGCGAGGCGCTCAGCGGACGCGGCAATCTTGGCTTGCTGCTCTTGACGGCGCGGCGGCTGGCGATCTTCGCCATCCTGCTGCTCGCCTACATGTATTACCGCACCGCCGGCGACGCGCAGTTGGCCTCGATCGGCCTGCTTTCGTTCGCCGCCATCGCGCAGCTTGCGCCGGCGTTCTTCGGCGGCCTGTTCTGGCGCCGCGGCACCGGCGGCGGCGCCATCGCCGGCATGACCGCCGGCATCGTGGTCTGGGCCTATACGCTGCTGCTGCCGACCTTCGCCGACATCGGCATTGTCGGCCAGCACATCCTGACCGACGGCCCCTGGAACATCGCGGCGCTGCGGCCGCAGCATCTGCTCGGGCTCGATCTGCCGCCGCTGGTGCACGGCGTATTGTGGAGCCTCGTCGTCAATCTCTTGAGCTATGTCGGCTACTCGCTGCGCCGCGCGCCATCGGCGATCGAACGGCTGCAGGCCAACGTCTTCGTCCCGTCGGATCTCGCGCCGATCGCGCCGAGCTTCCGGCTCTGGCGCTCGTCGGTCACGGTCGACGAACTCACCTCTACCGTCGCGCGCTATCTCGGCGAGGGGCGCACGCGCACCGCGTTCGAAACCTTCGCCGGCACGCACCGCATCAGCCTCGAGGCCAAGGACGAGGCCGATTTCCGCCTGGTGCGCTACGCCGAGCACATCCTCGCCTCGGCGATCGGCGCCGCCTCTTCGCGCCTGGTGCTGTCGCTCTTGCTGCGCAAGCAAACGGTCTCGACCAAGGCCGCGCTCAAGCTGCTCGACGACGCCAATGCCGCGATCCAGTACAACCGCGAGATCTTGCAGACCGCGCTCGACCATGTGCGTCAGGGCATCGCGGTGTTCGACAAGGACATGCAGCTGATCTGCTGGAACCGGCAGTTCGGCGAGATCCTCGACCTGCCGCCGAGCCTCATCCGCGTCGGCAGCGGGCTTGCCGACATCCTGCATTTCAACGGGCGGCGCAGCGACGTCGCGCCCGAGCGCATCGACGATTTCGTGTGCGCGCAGATCGAGCGCTACGTCTCCGGGAGCGAGCCATTCCTCGAGCGCTTCGCGGAACCCGGCATGGTGATCGAGGTGCGCGCCAACCACATGCCGGACGGCGGCATCGTCACCACCTACACCGACATCACGCCGAGCGTGGAAGCGGCGGAAGCGCTGGAGCGCGCCAACGAGACGCTCGAGCGCCGCGTGCGCGAGCGCACCGAGGAACTCACCCGCCTCAACGCGGCGCTGGCGCACGCCAAGGGCGAGGCCGACGAGGCCAATGTCTCCAAGACCAAGTTCCTCGCCGCGGCGAGCCACGACATTTTGCAGCCGCTCAACGCGGCGCGGCTTTACGTCACCAGCCTGATCGAGCGCCAAGGCAGCGGCGACGAGCGGCGGCTGGTCGGCAATATCGACGCCTCGCTCGAGGCGGTGGAGGAGATCTTCAGCGCGCTGCTCGACATGTCGCGGCTCGATACCGGCGTGATGCGGCCGGAGCTCTCGAGCTTCCGCCTCGATGACCTGATGCAGCAGATAGAATTGGAATTCGCGCCACTCGCCGCCGCCAAGGGGCTTGGCCTGACCTTCATGCGCTGCTCGCGGGTGGTGCGCTCGGATCGCCGCCTGCTGCGCCGGCTGGTGCAGAACCTCGTTTCCAACGCCGTGAAGTACACGCCGGCCGGCCGCGTGCTGGTCGGCTGCCGGCGGCGCGGCAACGGCCTGCGCATCGACGTCTACGACACCGGCGTCGGCATCCCCGAATCGCAGCAGCGCGATATTTTCGTCGAATTCCATCGCCTCGATCAGGGCGCGCGCATCGCGCGCGGACTGGGGCTCGGCCTGTCGATCGTCGAGCGCGTCGCCCGCGTGCTCAGCTGCGCGATCGAAGTCGATTCGGCGGTCGGCCGCGGCTCGCGCTTCTCGGTGACGGTGCCGCTGTCGAACGCGGTCGCCGTCGAGCTGCCGGCGCGCGACGACGTGCGCGTTGATCCGAGCCAGCTCGTCGGCACCACCGCGCTGTGCATCGACAATGAACCCTCGGTGCTCGACGGCATGGAGACCATGCTGCGCGGGTGGGGCTGCGAAGTCATCAAGGCATCCGATCTCACCGGAGCGCTGGCGGCGATCGAACTCAGCCCGCATGCGCCGGGCGGCTTGCTGGTCGACTACCACCTCGACCACGGCAACGGCATCGAGGCGATCGTCGCGCTGCGCACGCGCTACGGCGACCTGCCGGCGATCCTGATCACCGCCGACCGCTCGCCTACGGTGCGTGAAGAGGCGCGCGCTTTAGGCATTCAGCTGCTGAACAAGCCGATCAAGCCGGCGGCGCTGCGCGCGCTCTTGGCGCAATGGCGCGTGCTGCGCGTCGCGGCGGCGGAGTAATAATCCCTCCCCTGAAAGGGGAGGGTCGATTGCGCGATAGCGCAATCGGGGTGAGGTCGCCTCTCAGTATCGCAGCAAGCTGCCCCACCCGGCTCGCTTCGCTCGCGACCTCCCCGCAAGCGGGGGAGAGATGGGTCAGCTCTCCGCGGAGGCGCCTTGCGACCACTGGCCGCTTTCGATCTTGGCGGCCGCGATCACGGCCTGCGTGCGGCTTTCCACGCCGAGCTTCTGCAGGATGGCGGAGACGTGCGCCTTCACCGTCGCCTCGGAGACGCCGAGCTGATAGGCGATCTGCTTGTTGAGCAGCCCTTCCGACAGCATCATCAGCACGCGCACCTGCTGCGGCGTCAGCGTCGCCATGCGCGCCATCAAGGCGGCGGTCTCCGCGTCCGAGCCGGTGGTGAGGTCAACGTCGGGCGGCGTCCACACGCCGCCGCCGAGGATGCCCGAGATGGCGCCGCGCATCGCCTCGACGCCGAGCGTCTTGGGGATGAAGCCGGAGGCGCCGAATTCCATGCAGCGGCGGATCGCCGCCGGATCGTCGTTCGCCGACACCACGATCACCGGCACGCCGGGATATTGCGCGCGCAGATACATCAGCCCGGAAAAGCCGCGCACGCCGGGCATGGTCAGATCGAGCAGCACGAGATCGACGTCGCCGCCGCGCTCGAGCAGTTCGGCCACTTCATTGAAGGTTCCGGCCTCCGCGATGTCGACGGGCTCGAACAGGCCGGTCACCGCCTCGCGCAAGGCCCCGCGGAACAACGGATGGTCGTCGGCAATCACCAAACGATAGTGCGGATTCTCATTCAACCGAAGCAGCCTCTCGAATGCCCTCGGGGCCAGTTTGTATATTATATAATGCGCCCGCGCACCGATATGCAGCAATAGGCTTCAAGCGCGTTATTTCCGGCTGCCGATGAATTGCAGGACGATGTCGCGGCTGTGCGGCCGGCGACGGTGCTCGACCAGATAGATCCCTTGCCAGGTGCCGAGCGCGAGCTTTCCCGCGGCGACCGGCACCTGCAGCGAGACGCCGGTGAGCATGGCCTTGACATGGGCCGGCATGTCGTCCGGCCCCTCGACGTCGTGGATCCAAGGCGCGTCCTCGGGCGCCAGACGGTCGAGCGCCGCGGCAAGATCGGTCTGCACGTCGGGATCGGCGTTTTCCTGAATGGTAAGCGAGGCCGAGGTGTGGCGCAAAAAGACGAGCAGCATCCCATCGCCGGCGCCTGCCTGCGCCAGGAAATTCGCGGCGTGATGGGTGATGTCGATGAAAGCGGCGCCGGGCGTGTCGAGCCGCAGCGTCGCCATGGCGATCAACTGCAGCGTGGCTTGGGTGATGGCGGAAAGTTTGCCGGGCATGCAGTTTCCGAATTGATCCGTCACCCTGAGGTGCGAGCAAAACGAGCCTCGAAGGGCGACGGCCCGTGCTTTGACGATTTTGGCCGTTCATCCTTCGAGGTTCGGCCTTCGGCCGAGCACCTTAGGGTGACGGAGATCAGCCCTTGCGCATCATGTCCTTCTGCAGATTGATGATCATGTCGACCAGCCGGCGCCAAGCGTTCTCGAACGCCAGGCGGGCGCGCTCGAGGTCCTCGCGCAACTTCGTCGTGTCCTGATCCTTGTCGGCCGGCGGCGGCGGCGCTTGGCCCGGCGGCGGCGGTGGCGTCAGTTCCGCCGGCGGACGCGGCGCCGGCGGTTCGCTCAACAGCGCGACTTGCGCCTTCAACGTCGCGACCTCGTCCTTGAGTCGCGCGATTTCCTTCTCCAGCGCGGCGCGGTCTTCCGGCACCGCCTGGCAGGCCCAGCCGACGGCATGCGGGCTGCAATAGGCGATCTGCCCGGTCTGATTGTCGAGCCGCACGAAACCGTCGTCGACGCGGTTGAAGGAGAAGCGGCTCGGGCGGGGCATGGCGTTGTCGGCAGCGGCCGGCGCTTTGGCGACGCCCGGCGCCGCGTCGGTCTTCGGCAGGCTCGGCTGAACGGCGGGCGGCGCGGCTTGCGCAGCCGGTGGCGCGGGGTTCTGCACGTCCTGCGCCAGCGCGGACGAAACCGTGCATGCCAGCAACGCGGCGATGGCGGACGTCAGTTGGCGCATGGCGGCGTCCTCTTCATTGCGGCGGCAGGACATACAATCCTACCACCCGCGCGCGGTTGCCTGAACGAGCCCGCCGCGCCCTTCTTCATCAGTCATATCGCAGTGCACGAAGGCGCATGCAACGCGGCGGAAAATTTTTAGTTTCTGAGGTTATTTCAAAGACTTAAAGCAGAGAACCGGTTTCTTGACTCGGGTATACCCGATCAGTATGGTCCCGCGCGGCTTTTAGGGCGGCGGGGCAACTGCGAAGCCTTCTACGTCCACGCGAGTCGAAAGCATGGCTAACGGCACGCGCGGACAAGATGATCGCGAAGAACCGCCGGACGACGAGGCTGCTCTCTCCACGAGGCTCCAGCGTCTCGGCGAACGGCTCGATAGGGCGAGCCGGCCATCCGAAAACGTCAACGGTCCTCGTCAGAACGCCGATGCCTCGGCGTTCGCCCGCGGTTTCCGGCTTTCGACCGAGCTGGTGGCCGGCGTGGTCGTCGGCGCATTGATCGGCTGGCTTCTCGACCGCTGGCTGGGCATCTCGCCGTGGGGGCTCATTGTGTTTCTGTTGCTCGGCTTCGCGGCCGGGGTACTCAACGTGATGCGCGCGGCCGGTGTCGTGCGTGAAAGACAGCTGAACGATTAGCGACAACGACTAGCGACCATGGCCGTCGACCCCATCGAGCAATTCCAGATTCACAACCTGTTTCCGGTCGCCAAGATCGGACACACCGAGATCGCCTTCACCAATTCCGCGGCGTTCATGCTGGCCGCGGTCGCCATCATCACGGGCTTCCTGGTGATCGGCACCGCCAAGCGCGGGCTAGTGCCCTCGCGCCTGCAATCGGCCGCCGAGCTCGCCTACGAATTCGTCGCCACGACGGTGCGCGGCACCGCCGGGTCCGAGGGCATGAAGTTCTTCCCCTTCGTGTTCACGCTGTTCATGTTCATCCTGACCGTGAACATGATCGGCCTCATCCCCTACACGTTCACCGTCACCAGCCACATCATCGTCACCGCGGCGCTGGCGATCACGGTGTTCCTGACCGTGCTGCTGTACGGCCTCTACCGGCACGGGCTGCACTTCTTCAACCTGTTCGTGCCGAAAGGCGTGCCGATCTACATCCTGCCGCTGATCGTCTTCATCGAAGTGCTGTCCTTCGTGTCGCGGCCGATCTCGCACAGCGTGCGTCTGTTCGCCAACATGCTGGCCGGGCATATCACGCTGCAGGTGTTCGCCGGCTTCATCATCCTGATGGGCGGCGCCATGGGCGCGCTCGGCTGGGTGGGCGGCGTGCTGCCGTTCGGCATGATCGTCATTCTGCTCGCGCTGGAGACGCTGGTCGCCTTCCTGCAGGCCTACGTGTTCGCCATCCTCACCTGCATCTATCTCAACGATGCGATTCACCCGGGCCACTAAGCGCCCGATCGGACAAGGCAAGAACCAGAAGGAGTTAGTCATGGATCCAGTGGCAGCGAAATACATCGGTGCGGGCATCGCCTGCATCGGCATGGGCGGCGCCGGCGTCGGCGTCGGCATCATCTTCGGCAACTACCTGGCGGCCGCTCTGCGCAATCCCTCCGCGGCGCAGGGCCAGTTCGGCAACCTGATCTTCGGCTTCGCCATCACCGAGGCGCTCGGCATCTTTTCGCTGCTGATCGCGCTCCTGCTGCTGTTCGCGCTGTAACGCACGGCGCGCATCGAGGCCGATAATGGCTGAACCGGCACACAAGACGGGCACCGAGCACGTCCCGAAGGGCGAGCACGACGGCGGCTTTCCGCCGTTCAATGCGCAAACCTTCGCCTCGCAGCTCGTCTGGCTGGTCATTGCCTTCGTCCTGCTCTACGCGCTGATGGCCAAGTGGGCGCTGCCGCGCGTGGCCAAGATCATCGAGAACCGCCAGAAGCGTATCGCCGACGACCTCGCCGAGGCCGAGCGGCTCAAGGGTCAGTCCGACGAAGCCGTTGCGGCCTACGAAAAAGCGCTGGCCGACGCCCGCGCCCGCGCGCAAGGCATCGCCAACGAGACGCGTGAGCAGCAGGCGGCCGCGGCGGAAGCGACGCGCAAGGCGCTCGAAGGCGAGCTCAACGTCAAGCTGGCGCAGGCGGAGAAATCCATCGCCGCCACCAAGCAGGCGGCCATGGCCAATGTCCGCAGCATCGCCGAAGACGCCGCGCGCGCCATCGTCGAACGGCTGATCGGCAGCGCACCGAGCGACCAGGCGGTGACCGAGGCGGTCGCCGACGCATTGAAGCGTTAGCGCATGATCCCGAAAAATGGGAACTGGTTTTCGGACAAGATCGTGCGCAAAGAAAAACGGTAACAGCGATGCTTTATGAAACCGAAACCTGGGTGGCGCTGGCTTTCGTGCTGTTCGTGGCGGGGCTCGCCTATATCGGCGTCCACCGCATGATCGGCAAATCGCTCGACGATCGCGCGGTGCGCATCAAGGCGGAACTCGACGAGGCGCGCAAATTGCGCGACGACGCGGCCCAGCTGCTCGCCGATTATCAGCGCAAGCGGCAGGACGCCGAGCACGAGGCGCAGGACATCATCGCCGGCGCCAAGGCCGAGGCCGAGCGGCTCGCCGCCGAGGCCAAAGCGAAGGTCGAGGAGTTCGTCGCCCGGCGCACCAAGATGGCCGAGGTGAAAATCGCCCAGGCCGAGGCGCAGGCCACCGCCGACGTGCGCAGCGCCGCCGCCGATGCCGCGGTCGCCGCCGCCGAGAGGATCCTGGCGCAGCAGGCCAAGGGCCCGCTCGCCGGCGAACTGATCGCCAAGGGCATCGACGACGTCAGCAAGAAGCTGAACTAGGCACCGCCATTTAAGTCCCCTGTCATTCCGGGACGGGCACCGGTCTCGGGTTTACCCCAGATCGGCATTTAATTTGCCCAGGGCGGTTAAAGCCGACCTGGGGTGCGCGGACCCGGAATCCATACTCCGCAGCACAGGGGTTATGGATTCCGGGTTCGCGGCCTAACGACCGCGCCCCGGAATGACAATTACCCCTGCGGCTTGGCGGCTGGCTTTTTCTTGGCGATCGGCTTGCGCTTGACCGGCGGTTTTTTCACCGGCTTGTCGCCGAGCGGATCGAAGCCGACATAGACGACGTAGCGGTCGATCAACCCGAGCGGCTGCGGCAGCGGGAAAACGATGTCGGACTCGATATGCGTGAAGGTGACGCGGTCGACCGCGTTGCTCACGGTCACGACTTCCTTGCCGAACCTCGACGCCACCGCCTTCGGCTCGGCGCCCTCCTGCACGATGGCGACGCGCAGCGGCACGTCGACATTGCCGGGACCGCCGGCGGGACCGGTGATGACGCGGCCCTCGATCCCGACCTTCATGGTCATCATGCCGGCGGCGACGTGACACTCGCGCGCGGTGCGGATGATCGAACCCTGATAGCGCACGTCGAGCGCGGCCGGCGCGCCCTGGCCCGGCGTGCTGCCGACCATCAGCGTAGAGGCGCCGGTGCGCACCTGCACTTCGGGACAATCGATGTCGTCGGCGGTGACGTCGCCGGGTCCGGGCGGGGCGTCCTTGGTCGCCTTCGACGACGATGAGAACAGATCGAGCGGCGACGATTTGAGCAGATCGCTGGTGCTGCCGCAGCCGGCGAGTGCGAGCGCCAGCGCCATGAGTGCAAGCCCATGTGCGCCGCGCTGCACGGTGTGTTCGGTTCGTCCCCTACTCATGACCGCCGGCTCATCTATCGTGGGCGCCCCCGCGCCTAACCCGTCTTTATAGCAAGGCAAGCGTGGCAACCCAAAGGCAGATCAATCGGCGTCGTCCTTGAGCCGCGCGTAGAGCAGATGGTCCTGCCAGACGCCGTTGATGCACAGATAGCTGCGCGCATAGCCTTCGCGCTGGAAGCCGGTCTTCTCCAGGAGGCGCACCGACGCGGCGTTGCCGGGAATGCACGCGGCTTCCACGCGATGCAGGCGCAGTGTGCCAAAACAGAACGGGATGAGTCCGCGCATCGCCGCGGTCATGTAGCCCTTGCGCGCGAAGGGCGCGCCGATCCAGTAGCCGACTGAGCCGGCCTGCGCGACGCCGCGGCGGATGTTGGCGAGCGTAAGCCCGCCAACCAGCGCGTTGTCGTCGCTGCGGAAGATGAGGAAGGCATAGGCGAGATCGTTGCGCAGGTCTTCCGCATAACGCTTGAGCCTACGGCGGAAGGCGCCGCGGGTGAGGTCGTCGGAGGGCCAGGTCGGCTCCCACGGCACCAGGAAGTTGCGGCTCGTCTCGCGCAAGGCGGCCCATTCGGCGAAATCGCCGCTTTGCGGCACGCGCAGCGTCACCCCCGGGCCGGTAATGGCCGGCAGGCTTTCGCTGCTGCTGACGGTGCGGAAAAACGCCATGGAGATTAGTCTTGCTTACGCGTGGTCTTATCCAAAAACCGGTGCCCACTTTCCGGGATCATGCGCGTCCTCCCCCGATCACGCGGCTTGACGCATCAGACTTTCAGCGATCGCCGCCGTGCTTTCAAGGCGGTTGCCGGGCCCGAGCGCGGCGATCGCCGGGCGGCCGCGCCGGATCAGCGTATGGCCGGCGGCGCGCGCGCTGTCGACGGTCACCGCGTCGACCTTGGCGACGATCTCCTCCAGCGGGATCGGCCGGCCGTAGGCGAGCATCTGCCGCGCGATCTGGCCGAGGCGCGCTTCCGAGCTTTCCAGCGCCATCAAGAGGCCGGCCTTCATCTGCGCCTTGGCGCGGGCAACCTCGGTTTCATTCAGCGTCTCGGTGGCGAGCATGGTCTGATCGATAGCGACCCGCATCAGTTCCGGCGCGTCCGCCTCGTCGGTGCCGGCATAAAGCGCGAACAGGCCGGTGTCGGCAAAGGGCATATGGAAGGCGTGGATCGCGTAGCAGAGACCACGGTTCTCGCGCACTTCCTGGAAGAGGCGCGAGGACATCCCGCTGCCCAGCACACTGGTGAAAACCTGCAGATTGTAGAGATCGTCGTCGCGCACCGGCACGCCTTGCAGCGCGAGGGCAATATGCACCTGCTCGAGATCGCGCCGTTCGACCTTGGTGCCGCCGCCGAAGCGCGCCGGCTCCGGCGGCGGCGCCGCCGGTCCGCTGAAGCTGGCAAAACGCCGCTCGGCCTCGGCGACGATCGCCGCGTGCTCGACCGCGCCGGTCGCCACCACCAGCATGTCGGGCGCGCGATAATTGCGCGCCATGTAGCTGCGCAGACGCGCGGGATCGAACGAGCGCACAGTTTCCGGCGTGCCGAGAATGGTGCGGCCGACCGGCTGCTTGGGGAAGGCGGTCTCCTGCAGGCGATCGAACACGACGCCGTCGGGGTCGTCTTCGCTGGCGCCGATCTCCTGCACGATGACGTTCTGCTCGCGCCGCAATTCTTCGGGGTCGAAAGCGGGCTCGGTCAGGATGTCGGCGAGAACGTCGAGCGCGAGCGGCACGTCGGCCTTGAGCACGCGGGCGTAATAGGCCGTCGATTCGACGCTGGTCGCGGCGTTGAGCTCGCCGCCGACCGCCTCGATCTCCTCGGCGATCTGCCGCGCGTTGCGCCGCTTGGTGCCCTTGAACGCCATGTGTTCGAGCAGATGCGAAATGCCGTGCTCGTCGGGCCGTTCGTTGCGCCCGCCGGCGCCGACCCAGACCCCGAGCGAGGCGGATTCCAGATGCGGCATGCGGTCGGTGACCACCCACAGGCCGGAGGGGAGACGGGTGACTTCGACGCTCATGCAACTGCTCCTTCACGCGCCGCGCGCGAGGTCGACGCCACATATCGTTCGACCGCCCCCTGCTCCGCCGGCAACACGGTGACGCGCTCTGCCCGCTTGGGTAAATCGGCGAGCCAGTCCGGCAGCGCCGGCGTCACCCCGCAAGCCGCGGCGACCGCGTCGGGGAATTTGGCCGGGTGCGCGGTCGACAGCACCACCATCGGCACCACGGGATCGCGCGCCTCTTTCTCCGCCACCGCCAAGGCAACCGCGGTGTGCGGATCGGCGCAGTAGCCGGCCTCGCGCATCCAGGCGCGGATGGTGGCGGCGCCTTCCTGCTCGTCGGCGCGGTCGGCGCTGAACAGCGCGCGCATCTCTTTCAGCGCGTGCGAGGACACCGCGAAGCGGCGGGATTGGGCGAGCGAGCCCATCAGTGCACGCACCGCGTGGGCATCGCGGCCATAGGCGTCGAACAGCAACCGCTCGAAATTCGAGGAGACCTGGATATCCATCGACGGCGAGGTGGTCGCCACAACGTCGCGCAGTTCATAGGCGCCGGTGGCGAACGTGCGCGCCAGGATGTCGTTGACATTGGTTGCCACCACCAACCGGTCGACCGCAAGGCCCATGCGGCGGGCGACGTAGCCGGCATAGACGTCGCCGAAATTGCCGGTCGGCACGGTAAAGGCGACCTTGCGATGGGGGCCACCGAGCGCGACTGCGGCGGTGAAGTAGTAGACCGTCTGCGCCACGATGCGCGCCCAGTTGATGGAATTGACGCCGGACAGCCGCACGCGGTCGCGGAAGGCGTGATGGTTGAACATCGCCTTCACCAGCGCCTGGCAATCGTCGAAAGTGCCTTCGATGGCGACCGCATGCACGTTTGCGTCCGGCGCGGTGGTCATCATGCGCCGCTGCACTTCGGAGATGCGGCCGTGCGGGAACAGCACGACGACGTCCACCTGCGCGCGGCCGCGAAACGCCTCGACCGCGGCGCCGCCGGTATCGCCCGAGGTCGCCACTACGATGGTGGCGCGCTCGCCACGCGCAAGCAGCACGTGATCCATCAGCCGCGCCACCAACTGCATCGCCAGATCCTTGAAGGCGAGCGTCGGTCCGTGAAACAGCTCAAGCACGAACAGACTGGGCGCAAGCTGGATGAGCGGCGCGATCGCCGGATGGCGAAACGTGCCATAAGCCTCGCGCGCCATGCGGGCGAGATCGGCTTCCGGGATCGAAGCGCCGACGAAAGGTTTGATCACCTCGACCGCGACTTCGGCATAAGGCTTACCGGCAAAGCCGGCGATCGTTGCGGCATCGAGCGCGGGCCAGGACTCGGGCACGTAGAGGCCGCCGTCGCGGGCGAGCCCGGCCAGCATGACCTCGACGAAATCGAGCGCCGGGGCCTCGCCCCGCGTTGAGATATAACGCATTGAATTCGTTTAATTTATAGTTCCGCACGGCTCTGAGCGCGGGTGCACAGTAGCCGTGCGGCAAGGCTTGTACAAGAAAACCCGGCGTGCGCCGCGCAGCCGCGGCCGAGCCCATTCCTGCGGGCCGGTTTGATCCACGTCAACGTTGCCGGGGGGCATCTATTGAACTGTTGGGCTTCAAACAATGGCCGGCGCGACAATCGATTTTTGCTTCTCCGCAACCGCCGGCTTTTCGATCCATGGAAACGCAAAACTGAGGTGGCAAGATGAAAAGCTGGGTCTGCCGGATGCCCGCAATCGCGGCCGCGCTATTGTTTGCTTGCACGGCGAATGCGCAACAATTCACCATGAAGCTGTCCTCGCCGACGGTCAACGACGCGCCGCATGAATGGATGAAACAGTTCAAGGCGGGAGTCGAGCAGCGCTCGGGCGGCCGCATCAAGGTCGAAATCTACCCGGCGAGCCAACTCGGGCAAATCCCGGCGACCGTGGACGGCGTCGCCCTTGGGACCATCGAGTTCGCCATTCCGGCCGTTGGCTTCCTGATCGGGCTGGAGCCGCGCTTCCAGGTGTTCGATGCCGCCGGGATGTTCAACGATGTCGGGCAAAGCCAGAAGGTGCTGGCCGACCCCGACGTGCGCGCGCGCCTGGCAAGCTTCGGCGAAGCCAAGGGCGTGGAGCTTCTTGTGGTGGGCAACAACGGCCCGTTGATGGTCGCCTCGCACAAGGCAATCCGCACCGCCGCCGACTTCAAGGGGCAGAAGATCCGCGTCCCCGGCGCGGCGCCGCTGCATATTCAGCCGTTCAAGAAGCTCGGGGCCTTGCCGGTATCGATCCCGCTCGGCGAAGTGCTGCCGGCGCTGCAGAACCATACGATCGACGGCTCGATCTCCTCGTTCAACGTGCTGACCGGCTTCAAGTACTATGACGTGACCAAGACCGCGACCTATCTGCCGAAATCGTTTCTGTTCGTCGCCGGCGTGGTCAACCGGAACTTCATGAAGCAGATCGGGCCGGAGCTCGCGACCATCGTACGCGAAGAGGCGCGCAAGGCCGAAGTGGTGTTCTCCACCGTCGGCGTCGAAGACGTCGAGAAGACACGCCAACTCTGGGTCAAGAACGGCGGCGAAGCGATCACGCTGCCGCCACCTGAGGCCGCCGCCTACCTGAAGGACGTGACGTCGGTGATCCCGGCGGTGATGGCGAGCAATCCGCAAATGAAAGCGGACTACGACACGATCATTGCCGCGTCAAAGCGTGTCGGCGCATCCGCGGCCGGAAATTAACGGCATCCGACAGCGCGCGATTAGCGCCGTCATTCTCAAGCGACGCGCCCGGCGAGAGCGGGCGTCGCTCGGCAGGATGGCGGCGCCGTCCGTTTGCGCCGCGTTATTTGAACCCGAGCAGCAGGTGCATTCCGCCGAGTGAGATCGCCGGAATGTAGGTGATCAGGCCGAGCGCGATCAGGTAGATCATCAGAAACGGAATGATGCCGCGGTAGATCGAGCGCAATTCGAGCCCGAGTACGGATTGGGCGACGAAGATGTTCATGCCGAACGGCGGATGAAACAGGCCGATCGCCAAATTCACCGTCACCACGATGCCGAAATGCACGGTGTCGATCCCGAACGCCTTGACCAGCGGCACCAAGAGCGGCGTCAGCAGCAGGATCGCCGATAAGGGATCGAGGAAGCAGCCGACCACCAGCAGGATGATGTTGATGGTGAGCAGAAACATCCAGGCGGAAATGTGCAGCGATTGCAGCCAACCGACGATCGCCGCGGGCACCTGATTGACCGTCAGCAGCCAGGAGAACACGCCGGCGCAAGCGACAATAATGAGAATCTGCGCCGAGAACAGCACGGTCGCCGCGGCAGCCTCGACGATGTCACGCCAGCCGAGCTCGCGAAACACAAAGCGTGTGACGAAGGCGGCGTAGACGCAGGCGACGGCCGCTGCTTCGGTCGGCGAGAATACGCCGCCGTAGATGCCGCCGAGAATGATGAACGGCATGCCCAGCGCCCAGACGCCGCGCGTAGTCGCGTGCAGGAATTGACCTAGATTGAACGTGCCGCCGGCGCCAATGCCGTGGCGGCGGGCAAACCACATCACATAGGCGGCGAGCATGAACGTCAGCAGCAGCCCCGGCACCACGCCCGCCGCGTAAAGCCGTGGCACCGATTCCTCGGCCGAAGCGCCATAGACGATCATCGGGATGCTGGGCGGGATAATGATGTCGATCGCGCCGACGGCGGTGACGAGACCTGCGGCGAAATGTTCCGGATAGCCGGCGCGCCGCATCGCCGGATACATGATGCGGCCGATGGTGGCGACGCAGGCGGCGCTGATCCCGGAAATCGCACCGAAGATGGCCGAGGTTCCGACCGTAGTGACGGCGAGGCTGCCGCGCACCGAGCCGACGCCAGCCTGAACGAAATCGATCAGACGCTGGGCAACGCTGCCCCGTCCCATCAGTTCGCCGGCATAGACGAAAAACGGGATTGCCAGCAGCGAAAAGGCATTGATCGATCCGAACAGGTTCTGATGCAGCGCCGCGAGCGGCATGTGCATAAAGAACACGAGCGCGACGCTGACCGCCGCCAGCAGCACAATGAAGATCGGAAATCCCAGTAGCAGCAGAGCGACCGGCACTACACCGAGAGCGAACGCCATGGTTCAGGCCTCCGTGCCGGATTTGCCGCTGTCCGGCGCCTGCCCGGTCACGATCTCAACCAAGCGCAAGGTTGCGATGAGCGCCATCAGGCCGAAACCCGCCGCCACCACGCCGTGCGGAATCCACATCGGTATTTGGGCCATGTCGCTGACACGGCCGATGGCGTACATCTGCTCGGCGTAATAAGTCGAATTCCACAGCACGAAGGCGGTGAGAATGACGATCACGATGAGTTCGACAATTTTTATCAGGCGGCGGACTGGCGGCGGCAGCGCGTTGACAAGCACGTCCATGCGTAAATGCTGATTGCGCCAAGCCACCGCGGCGGCGCCGAGGAACGCCATGAACACCATGACGAAGATTTGCAGCTCGTCGGCGCTTAAAATGGTGTCATCGAAGACGTAGCGGCCGATGACATTGACGAAATTGAGAACGACGGCGGCGATGAAGGCATAGGCGAGGGCGCGTTCGATCCACCGCGTCAGACGTTCGAGAATTTGCGTCACCACGATCGAATTGCCCCGGTCTCTCGCGCCAGCGGCCGGCGACGGCTCGGCCCGGCATTCATAGCTCAATTCCGAGATGGGACGATTTGATGAATATCAAGCGACCAAGCCAGCCATTCGCCCGGTTGCCCCGGATCCTTTATAAATTGGCTTTTGCCAATCGAATGGTGCTAAAATAATTATTGTATCACAAATGACCCGTGGCATCGGATAATCGCCTGGTTTGGACACGGCCGCGGGTAATTCACGTGATCGCATAAACGGGGGCTTCAATTGTATTTGAGTCGAGCTTCGATAGGGGCCGCTGCGGTGCTGATGACGGCGGCGCTGTCGCTTGCTGGCGGTATCGCTTCGGCCACGGATCTCCCCGCTCCTCCCCCGCCGGTGCCGCCGCCCTCGGATTCGTCGGTGATCTTTGCGCCGACGCCGCTCGATCATCCCGAACGTTGGGAGCTGCGCGGCGGGTTGTTTGCGCACGCGGTGGCGAGCCCGGAGGCCGGCTCGGCTGACGCCAACCTCGAACTGGTGGCGCCGAAATTCTTCGTCATTCCGTGGCTGCCGGAATATTTGACGCCGCGCTTTCACGTCGGCGGCATGGGCAATTTTAACGGCAAGACGAGCTACGTTTATGCAGGAGCATTGTGGACGTTCAATATCACGCGAAGCTGGTTCGTCGAAGGCTTTTTCGGCGGTCTCGTGCATAACGGCAATCTCGACGACAACGCGAGCGATATGAACGGTCTCGGCTGCCGCTGGGCCTTTCATAGCGGCGGCTCGATCGGTTACCGATTAAACGAGCATTGGAGCGTGATGGGGACTTTCGACCACCTCTCCAACGGGACGATATGCGCCTTCAATAAGGGCATCAACGACTACGGTTTGCGCGCGGCCTATTCGTTCTGATCCCTAGCTCTGCTCGCGGAACTTGCGGGCAAGCCAGACGCCATAGACGCTGGCTAGACCGATCGCCAGCGCAAACCAGGTGATGGCGTATTGCAGATGATTGTCCGGCAGCGCGACCGCGAGCTTGCCCGGCTTGGGCAAGCCGCCGGGCGGCGCCGGAGATTCCTGCTCGATATAAAACGGAGCGCCAGCGTCCCATTTTTTCGCCGCGGCGATCGCCGTCGAATCGCGCAGATACCAGACGTTGTTCCGAGGCTCGGCCTGCGGCGTGAACAGGCCGGGCGCTTCCGGCCAGCGCATGACGCCGACGATGTCGACGACGCCCTGCGGTACGCCTTGCGCGCGGCTCGCCGAATTCTTGCGGTCGAACGGCGCGAAGCCGCGGTCGACGACGACGATGCTGCCGCCGGCAAGCCGAGCCGGCGCGAACACCCAATAGCCGGCCCCCTGCACGTCGGGGCGGAAGGCGGAACCGGCGGTGTAGACCAGCGCCTCCTGCCCGGGGAGGAATTCGGCGAAGAATGTGACGTGGCGATATTCGTCGGCGGCCGGGGTGAGCCGCGGCCAATCCGCCGGCGGCGGCAACGGCTCGGGCGCGCGTTCGAGCCGCGCGCTGATGGTCGCGATCAGGTTTTCCTTCCAGACTTTACGGTCCAGCTGCCAGATGCCGAGCCCGATGAGAATGGCGACGCCGGCGAGCGTGAACACGGTCGCCTCGATCAGTCCGCCGCGTCGCCTTTCGCTCACTCGTCGCCTCGATGCGCGAGGCGGCCTTCCTGCGCGCGGTGATGGTACTGCAGCGCGATCATCAGCCCCTTGATCGGCCGCAGCGGAGCCAGCGTCACCAGCAAGATCAGCGGCAGCCACAGCGCCGCGTGCACCCAGTACGGCGGCTGATAGACGACCTCGGTGATCAGCGCCGCGCAGACGACGATGGCGCCGCCGATGAGAATGACGAAGACCGCCGGGCCGTCGCCCGCATCGGCAAAGTTAAAGTCGAGGCCGCAGCTTTCGCAGCGCGGCCGCAGTTTCAGGAATCCCTCGAACAGCCTGCCCTCGCCGCAGCGCGGGCAGCGGCCGCGCAGGCCCCGGGTCATCGCTAGCGATTGCTCAGGCATGGTTGTGCTCTCCACAAAGAAAAAGGGGCGGCGTCAATCCCGCCGCCCCTTTAAACGACGCTCGTGACACGGTCACTCCGGATGCGGCATGCCGGCGCCCCACACATATATGCAGGCGAACAGGAACAGCCACACCACGTCGACGAAATGCCAGTACCAGGCGGCGAACTCGAAGCCAAGGTGCTGGGTCGGCGAGAAGTGGCCGTTGAGCGCACGGATCAGGCAGACGATCAGGAAGATCGAGCCGATGATCACGTG
This sequence comes from Pseudolabrys sp., assembly GCA_035501975.1. Lineage (GTDB taxonomy): Bacteria > Pseudomonadota > Alphaproteobacteria > Rhizobiales > Xanthobacteraceae > Pseudolabrys. The sequence goes on along the minus strand of DATJVE010000029.1, from coordinate 3,841 downwards.
GGCGCCGTGGAAGCCGGTGGCCATGAAGAAGGTGGCGCCGTAGATATTGCCGCTGTAGTGGAACGCCGCGTGCGCGTATTCGTAGGCCTGCACGCAGGTGAAGGTGAGCCCGAGCAAAATGGTGAGCGCGAGGCCCCATTTGAGCCCCTGGCGGTCGTCCTCCAACAGCGCGTGATGCGCCCAGGTCACGGTGGTGCCGGAGGTGAGCAGGATCAGCGTGTTGAGCAGCGGCAGATGCCAGGGATTGAAGGTCTCGATGCCCTGCGGCGGCCATACGCCATGGGTGATGGCCATGCGTCCGTAGTCATGAGCGTCGCCGGGGAACAGCGCGGTGTTGAAATAGGCCCAGAACCAGGCCACGAAGAACATCACCTCGGAGGCGATGAACAAGATCATGCCGTAACGGTGCGAGATCTGCACCACGCGGCTGTGGAAGCCCTCGTACTGCGCCTCGCGGATGACGTCGCGCCACCAGCCGATGAAGGTATAGAGGATGCCGACGACGCCGAGCCCGAACACAAACGGCGCCGCCGCGGTCATGTGATGCATCCACAGGATGCCGCCCAACGCCGTCAGGAACGCCGAAATCGAGCCGACGATCGGCCAAGGGCTCGGATCGACCAGGTGGTAGTCGTGGTGCTTGGCGTGGGCTTCGGCCATCGTCGTCTCCGTTAACTTGCCTTGGTACGGCGCCGCCGGCGCCCTCAATCCTCGTTAAAGCTTGCTCGAACTTTTTTCAGGCGCTTCCGCCACCGGCTGTTCGGCGTCGGGCAGCCGGTAGAAGGTATAGGACAGCGTGATGGTATTGAGCGGATCCTGATCGCGGTCGTCGATGATCTTGGGATCGACGTAGAACACCACCGTCATTTCGCGCGTCTCGCCCGGCTTCATCGTCTGCTCGGTGAAGCAGAAGCAGTTGATCTTGTCGAAATAGGCGCCGACCGTGGTCGGCGTGACGTTGTAGGAGGCCTGCGCGGTGATCGCGCGCGCCGCTTCGTTGATCACCTTGTAGTGGACGGTCGCCACTTCGCCGATGTGCAGCTTGATCGAATTCTGCTCGGGCACGAATTTCCACGGCAGGCCGGGCGCGACGTTGGAATCGAAGCGGATGGTCAGCTCGCGCGCGAGCTCGTGCTGCGGCGCGATGCGCGAGACCTGCGTGGTCCCGCCAAATCCGGTGGCGCGGCAGAACATATTGTAGAGCGGGATCGCGGCAAAGGACGCGCCGACCATGGCGGCGACCATCACGCCACACGCGGCGGCGATCGCCACGTCGCGGCGGATGCGTTTGCCATGGCGCGGCTGGCCGGTCATAGCGGGCGCACCAATACGATCGGGCCCTTCACCAGGGTCACCACGTAGAACAGGATCACCAGCGCGGCGAGCGACAGTGCGATGGCGATCGAGCGCGAACGCCGCGCGCGCTTCTGCGCTTCGGTGAGCACAATGCCCTCGTCCTTCGGCTCTTCGGTCATCGCGATGCCAGTGGTCACGTCGCCAACCGGGCGACCAACCCGCCCCATCCCCGCTCGATCAACAGGACGGCGAACAGCAGAAACAGATAAAGGATCGAGAAAGCAAAAAGATGCTTGCTGGCGCGCTCGGCCGGGCGCCTCTCGCGCAGCACCTGCCAGGCCAGCACCAGCATGATCGCGCCGGTGACGCCCGCGACCACCCCATAGAGCGTGCCGGCATAACCGAGCGTCCACGGCGCAATGCCGAGCGGCACCAGAATGAGCGTGTGCGCCAGGATCTGCCGCCGCGTCGAGGCGTCGCCGGCGACCACCGGCAGCATCGGGATGCCGGCGCGGGCGTAGTCCTCGGTGCGGGTGAGGGCCAGCGCCCAGAAATGCGGCGGCGTCCAGAAGAAGATGATCATGAACAGCAGCACCGGTTCGGCCGACAGCGAGCCGGTCGCCGCGGCCCAGCCGATCATCGGCGGGAAGGCGCCGGCGGCCCCGCCGATCACAATGTTCTGCGGCGTCCAGCGTTTGAGCCAAATCGTGTAGATCCCGACGTAGAAGAAGATGGTGAAGGCGAGCAGCCCGGCGGCGAGCATGTTCACCAGGAGACCGAGGGTCACCACGGCAAAGCCGGCGAGCGTCAATCCGAAGGCCAGCGCCTCGCCCGGCTTGACCCGGCCCATCGGCACCGGCCGGCGCGCGGTGCGCGTCATCACCGCGTCGACGTCGGCGTCGTACCACATGTTGAGCGCGCCGGCCGCGCCCGCGCCGACCGCGATGCAGAGCAGCGCCGTGAACGCGATCAGCGGATGCAGGCTGCCTGGCGCGACCGCAAGGCCGACCAGCGCAGTGAAGATGACGAGCGACATCACGCGCGGCTTCATCAGCGCGACATAGTCGCCGACGCTCGCCAGACTCGGCTCGGCAAGCTCCGTCTCGGCGAAACCGAGCCGGCCGCGGAAATCTGCGCCTTCGCTGACAAGCGACATCGAGGCCGGAGTCCTTACTTGATCCGCGGCAGCGTCTCGAACTGATGGAACGGCGGCGGCGAGGACAGCGTCCATTCGAGCGTGGTGGCGCCGACGCCCCACGGGTTGTTGCCGGCCGCCCGCTTCTTGATGAAAGCCTCCGCCATGCCGAAGAAGAATATCAGCACGCCGACGCCGGCGATGTAGGAGCCGTAGGAGGAGACCTCGTTCCAGCCGTGGAAGGCGTCGGGATAATCGACGGTGCGGCGCGGCATCCCGGCGAGCCCCAAGAAGTGCTGCGGGAAGAAGATGATGTTGACGCCGATGAAGGTGACCCAGAAGTGCAGCTTGCCGATGGTCTCGTTGTACATGTAGCCGGTCATCTTCGGGAACCAGTAGTACCAGCCGCCGAAGATCGCGAACACCGCGCCGAGCGAGAGCACGTAGTGGAAGTGCGCGATCACATAATAGGTGTCGTGCAGCACGCGGTCGACGCCGGCATTGGCCAGCACCACGCCGGTCACGCCGCCGACAGTGAACAGGAAGATGAAGCCGAGCGCCCACAGCATCGGCGTGCGGAACTCGATCGAGCCGCCCCACATGGTGGCGATCCAGGAGAAGATCTTCACGCCGGTCGGCACCGCGATCACCATGGTGGCGGCGATGAAGTAGGCCTGCGCGCCGGTCGACAGACCGACGGTGTACATGTGGTGCGCCCACACCACGAAGCCGATGCCGCCGATGGCGACCATCGCATAGGCCATGCCGAGATAGCCGAACACCGGCTTACGGCTGAAGGTGGCGACTATCTGGCTGATCATGCCGAAGCCGGGAAGAATGAGAATGTAGACTTCCGGATGGCCGAAGAACCAGAATAGGTGCTGGAACAGCAGTGGATCGCCGCCGCCTTCCGGATTGAAGAAGGTGGTGCCGAAATTGCGGTCGGTGAGCAGCATGGTGATGGCGCCGGCGAGAACCGGCAGCGCCAGCAGCAGCAGGAACACGGTGACGAGCTGCGACCACACGAACAGCGGCATCTTATGCAGCGTCATGCCGGGCGCGCGCATGTTGAAGATGGTGGTGATGAAGTTGATCGCGCCGAGGATCGACGAGGCGCCGGCGAGATGAATCGACAGGATGACGAAGTCCATCGCCGGGCCCGGATGGCCCGAGGTCGACAGCGGCGCGTAGATCGTCCAGCCGGTTCCGGCGCCGAGCGCGCCGGGCTCGCCTTCGACGAACATCGAGGAGAGCAGCAGTATGAAGGAGGCCGGCAGCAGCCAGAACGAGATGTTGTTCATGCGCGGGAACGCCATGTCCGGCGCCCCGATCATGATCGGCACGAACCAGTTGCCGAAGCCGCCGATCATCGCCGGCATCACCATGAAGAAGATCATGATCAGGCCGTGC
>DATJVE010000028.1:0-3664 GCA_035501975.1 Pseudolabrys sp. | reverse complement strand
CATGAGCAACGGCAATACCATGGTGCGCTCGTTGGGCGTAGCGCCATGCTGGTCCTGCTTGGCGCGCACTTTGCCGAGCGTCACCGGATCGACAATCTCCAGATGCGACGGGTTGGCGGTGAGCGAGAGATGCACCTTGTTGCCGTCAAACTCGCGGTCCGACGAGGCGCCAAGGTGATACTTCACGTCGCCGGAGCCTTCGGTTTCGTCCGGGGTCGACGAGCCGCCTTTGAATTCGTGGAATAGCGCGCGATGCGGCTTGCCCATCACTTGCGTGAGCACGTTGAGCCGGCCGCGGTGCGGCATGCCGATGACGATTTCCTTCACGCCGAGATTGCCGCCGCGCTTGATGATTTGCTCGAGCGCCGGGATCAGCGACTCGCCACCGTCGAGACCGAAGCGCTTGGTGCCGGTGTATTTGACGTCGAGGAATTTCTCGAAGCCTTCCGCCTCTACCAGCTTGTTGAGGATCGCGCGCTTGCCCTGGACGGTGAAGCTGATCTCCTTGTCGCGGCCCTCGATGCGCTCCTGGATCCAGCTCTTCTGCGCGGCGTTGGAGATGTGCATGAACTCCACGCCCAGCGTCTGGCAATAGGTGCGGCGCAAGATGGCGACGATCTCGCGCATAGAGGCGAAGTCGAGGCCGAGCACCTTGTCGAGGAAAATCTTGCGGTCGAGATCGGCTTCCGCGAAGCCGTAGGAGCGCGGATCGAGCTCCTCCTCGTTCGGCTCAGCCTGGATGCCGAGCGGATCGAGCTTGGCATGGAAGTGGCCGCGCATACGGTAGGCGCGGATCAGCATCAGCGCGTGGATCGAATCGCGCGTCGCCTGCTGCACGTCGGTCGCGGAGATTTCGACGCCCTTGGCCTGCGCCTGGGCGGAGATTTTTTCGCCGAAGCGTTTTTCGGTTTCCGCCCATTGCCCGTCGAGCGCGGCCACCAGATCGCCGTTGGGACGCAGCGGCCAATTGGACTTTTTCCAGGAGGCGCCGCGCGCGCTTTTTTCGATGTCGGCCGGCGTGTCCTTCAGGTCGGTGAAGAACTCGCGCCATTCCGCGTCGACCGAGGCCGGGTCGTTCTCGTATTTGGCGTAGAGGTCTTCGATGTAGGCGGCGTTGCCGCCGTAGAGGAAGGAAGTGCGGGCAAAAGCTGCATTGGCGTCCTGGCGGGACATGGCTGATCCTTGCAAAGCTTCAAACGGCGCGTCGCTAATGGCGACGGCCCGTGGGACCGGCATCCAACGGCGGACTGCTCTTTTAACTCTATTTATGACGCCTGTAAGTCTACAAAAGACCTAAGCACTGAATCAGGATTTCAGTACTTCTACCAGGGTTTTTCCGATTCGGGCCGGCGACGGCGACACCTTGATACCGGCGGACTCCATGGCCGCGATCTTGGATTCCGCATCGCCCTTGCCGCCGGAAATGATCGCCCCGGCATGTCCCATGCGGCGGCCCGGGGGCGCGGTGCGCCCGGCGATGAAGCCGACCATCGGTTTCTTGCGGCCGCGCTTGGCCTCGTCTTTCAGGAACTGCGCCGCATCCTCCTCGGCTGAGCCGCCGATCTCGCCGATCATAACGATCGACTCGGTCTTCGGGTCGGCGAGGAACATCTCGAGCGCCGCGATGAATTCGGTACCCTTGACCGGGTCGCCGCCGATGCCCACCGCGGTGGTCTGGCCGAGGTTTTCGCGCGTGGTCTGGAACACGGCTTCGTAGGTCAGCGTGCCGGAGCGCGAGACGATGCCGACCTTGCCCGGCTTGAAGATGTTGCCCGGCATGATGCCGATCTTGCATTCGCCCGCCGTCATCACGCCCGGGCAATTGGGGCCGATCAGCCGCGATTTCGAGCCCGAGAGCGCGCGCTTGACCCTGACCATGTCCATCACCGGAATGCCTTCGGTGATGCAGACGATGAGCGGAATCTCCGCCTGGATCGCCTCGCAGATCGCGTCGGCCGCGCCCGGCGGCGGCACGTAGATCACGCTGGCGTCGCAGCCGGTCTGTTCGCGCGCCTCGGCGACGGTGTTGAACACCGGCAGGTTGAGATGGCTGGAACCGCCTTTGCCGGGCGAGGTGCCGCCGACCATCCTGGTGCCGTAGTCGAGGGCGGCCTGCGAATGGAAGGTGCCGTTCTTGCCGGTGAAGCCCTGGCAGATGACCTTGGTGTTCTTGTCGATGAGGATGGCCATTACGCGGCCTCCTTCACGGCTTTGACAATTTTTTGCGCGGCGTCGTCGAGATCGTCGCCCGACGTGACGTTGAGTTTGGATTCGGCGATGATCTTCTTGCCGAGTTCGACATTGGTGCCTTCGAGCCGCACCACCAGCGGCACCTTCAGTCCGACTTCCTTTACCGCCGCGACCACGCCTTCGGCGATCACGTCGCATTTCATGATGCCGCCGAAGATGTTGACCAGAATTCCCTTCACCTTGGGATCGGAGGTGATGATCTTGAACGCCGCGGTCACCTTCTCCTTGGTGGCGCTGCCGCCGACGTCGAGGAAATTGGCCGGCGCCATGCCATAGAGCTTGATGATGTCCATGGTCGCCATCGCCAGGCCGGCGCCGTTGACCATGCAGCCGATCGAGCCGTCGAGCGCGATATAGTTGAGGTCGAATTTGGAGGCCTCGGTTTCCTTCTCGTCTTCTTCGGTCAGATCGCGCAGCGCGACGATATCGGGATGACGATAGAGCGCGTTGTCGTCGAAGCCGACTTTGGCGTCGAGGCAGATCAGCTTGTTGTCCTTGGTAACCACCAGCGGATTGATCTCCAGGAGGCTCATGTCCTTCTCGGTGAAGGCGGCATAGAGTTTGGGCAGAATGCCCTCGACCTGTTTGGCAAGGTCGCCGGTGAGCTTGAGCGCCTGTGCCACGCGGCGGCCGTGATGCGGCATGATGCCGGTCGCCGGGTCGACCGAAAAGGTGAGGATCTTCTCGGGAGTCTTGTGCGCCACTTCCTCGATGTCCATGCCGCCTTCGGTCGACACCACGAAAGCGACGCGCGAGGTTTCACGGTCGATCAGCGCCGACAGATAGAATTCGCGGTCGATGGCCGAGCCTTCCTCGATGTAGAGACGGTTGACTTTCTTGCCGTGCGGGCCGGTCTGATGCGTGACCAAGGTCGAACCGAGAATGCGGGTCGATTCCTTTTTCACGTCGTCGATGGACTTAACGACCTTGACGCCGCCCGCCTTGCCGCGGCCGCCGGCATGGATCTGCGCCTTCACCACCCAGACCGGGCCGCCGAGGTCCTCGGCGCCCTTGAGCGCCTCCTCGACGGTGAAGGCCGGCACGCCGCGCGGCACCGGCACGCCGAACTCGCGCAAGACCGCCTTGGCTTGATATTCGTGGATATTCATCGCGGTTCCCTGGACTTGATTCCGGGCGCGTTGCGCGCCCGGACGTACAACACTGATCAGGCGAGATTGGGCGCGATCTTCTTGCAGGCCTCGACCAGGCCTTGCACCGAAGCGACCGACTTCTCGAACATGGCGCGCTCGCCGCTGTTGAGTTCGATCTCGACGATGCGCTCGACACCCTTGGCGCCAATCACCACCGGGACGCCGACATAGATGTCTTTCAGGCCGTACTCGCCGTTAAGCCAGGCGGCGCAGGGCAATACGCGCTTCTTGTCGAGCAGATAGCTTTCCGCCATGGCAATGGC
>DATJVE010000027.1:0-18257 GCA_035501975.1 Pseudolabrys sp. | reverse complement strand
CGCTGCGAGGCGCCACCGCGATCTGCCCCCGTTATCCCTATGCGAGATCAATCCCAACCCTTACCGCTGCGGTGTTTCTTGATCGTGGAGCGGTGCTTTTTGCCCTCAAGCCGCTCCCGGCGCTGTGCCTTCGGCACCTTGGTTGGACGGCGCGGCACTGGCCTGACCGCCGCCCGCCGGATCATATCGAACAGGCGCTCGCGTGCGTCCGCCCGATTGCGTTCCTGGGTGCGGTGCTGCTGCGCCACGATGACGATGACACCCTCTTTGGTGAGCCGCTTGCCGGCGAGCCGCATCAGCCGCACCGCGACGTCGTTCGGCAGCGACGGCGAGTTGCGCGCGTCGAAGCGCAGCTGCACCGCCGACGACACCTTGTTGACGTTCTGCCCGCCCGGCCCGGACGCGCGCACGAAAGATTCCGAGAGCTCGGACTCATCGATCGAAATCGTGTCGGTGATCTGAATCATGTCGCTGTCATTCCGGAGCGCGCGCATCGCGCGCGAGCCCGGAATCGATAATCCCAGAGTCGCTCGTGAAACGAAAGCTGCGCCCCATCGCTCCGCTGCGGCGTATGGATTCCGGGTCCGGCACTCCGCGCCGGCCCGGAATGACTAAGAAAGAAGATACTTCTTCGCCAGCACCTTGCCCTCTTCCACCGCCGGCTGGTCGAAGGCGTCGACGCCGAGCAGATGCGCGGCGATGATCGTCTCCAGCATGAAATGCATGAGCAATTCGCCGAGGCTCTCCTCGTCGAGCCGCGGCAGATGGATGCGGCGCACTGGGCAGCCGTTCTTGGCCAAGGTCTCGGCGGTGGCGCGGCCTTCCGCCGCGGCGAGATCGCCGATGGTCTTGCCGCCGAAGTCTGGCTCGCCGGCAAGCCGGGCGAGGCCGGCATCGATGCGCGGTCCGCGCCCGGCGGCGTCGGCCGTGACCACGGTAAACAGTTTGTCGCGCGGCCCGGCAATGAACAGCTGCACCTGGCTGTGCTGATCGACCGGGCCGAGCGCGGCAATCGGCGTCGTGCCCTTGCCGTCTTTGCCGAGGCTTTCCGCCCAGAGCTGCACGTACCAATGCGTGAAGCGCTCGAGCCGGTCGGCATAGGCCATCAACACGCTGATGCTCTTGCCCTTGCTTTCGGCGAGCGCCACGGCGAGCGCGGCGCCGACGGCTGCCGGCACGTCAGCCGCCTGCTTCTTCGTCAGCACCGGTGCGAGCGCGAGCGAAGCGCCTGCGCGCACCGCGGCAATGTCGAGATCGAGCATCGCCGCCGGCAGCAGCCCGACATTGGTCAGCGCCGAGAAACGCCCGCCGACGCCGGTGTGATGATCGAGGATCGGCACGCGATGCGCGGCGAGCAATTCGCGCAGGCCGTTGCGCTTACCCGGCTTGGCCAGCTCGGTGAGGCCGAAGAAAAGGTCGGGGATGCGCGTCTCTAGTCCCTGCCCTTTCACCGCCGTGAGCGCGGCGATGGTCTGCATCAGCGTCTCGGCGGTGCCGCCGGATTTCGAGATGGCGACGAAGCGCGTGGTCTGGTGCGGCAGCCGCGCGAGCAGCGCGCCGAAGGTGTCGGCGTCGAGATTGTCCATGAAATGCAGGCGCGGCGGCGGCCGCAGCGCGCCGATGCCCGGCACCGCGTGGCCGGCCAGCTGCGCCAGCGTCTGGCCGCCGAGGCTGGAGCCACCGGTGCCGAGGATGACGATATCGGTGGCGTTGTCGGCAAGGCGCCGCCCGGCGTTACGGATGGACGGCAGATCGTCATGGGCTTCCGGCAACCGCAGCAGCGGCAGGCCGGCGTCGGCGTGGCGGGCGCGCAGCCAATCGAGCGCCGCTTCGGCGCGCTCGAGCGCGGCGCCAAGCGCCTTGTCGGCGACGCCGTGGGGGCCGACGTTCTTTTCCAGCGCGCCGTCGATTGAATGGTGGAGGGCCATGGCTGCAGGACTATCTGCCCCTAACGCACGGGCGGCGCAACCCGTTCACTCGCTCGAGGTCAGGCCCTTCGGCCGGCCGGCGACCGTCACCAGCATGCCGCCGCCATAGAGACGCTTGGCCACGCGCTTGGCGTCCTCGATGCTGACGGCGTCGATCATGGCGCCCCGGCGCTGGATGTAGTCGATGCCAAGATTGTCGAGCTGGATCTGGGTGAGTTGGGCGGCGATCTTGGCCGAAGAATCGAGCGAGAGCGCGTAGGCGCCCTTGAGAAACGCTTTCGCCGCGGCGAGCTCCTCGGCGGTCGGGCCGTCCGCGGCCATCCGCTTGGTTTCGCGCTCGACGATGACGAGAGCGTCAGCCGTGCGGTCGGCGCGGGTCGCAGTGCCGCCGAGCACGACCGCGGCGCGGCGAAACCAGACTAGGCTGTCGGATACGCCATAAGCGAGGCCGCGCTTCTCGCGCACCTCGCGATAAAGCCGCGAGGAGAAGGTGCCGCCACCGAGAATGTGATTGACCACGTAGCCGGCCATGAAATCGGGATCGTGCCGGGCGAGGCCAGGCCCGCCGAAGGTGACCACCGCCTGCGGCACGTCGAGATCGATGACGATGCGGCGGCCGAGCCCGCGCAGGCTGGCGTCGGCGACCGGCTTGAGGTCGCTCTTGGCCGGCAGTCCGGCGAAGGCACGGTCGATCAGCGCGCCGGCGGCCTGGGCGTCTATGTCCCCGACGATCGAGACAGTCAATTCGTTGCGCGCGAAGACGCGGTGCACGTAGTCGCGCAAATCGGTCGCGGCGATGCGCGGCACGCTGTCCAACGTACCCCGGCTCTCGCGGCCGTAAGGATGGTCGGGGAACGCGGTCTCCCACCAGCGGCGGCTCGCGATGCTGTTCGGATTGCTGCTGTCGCGGCGCAACACCGACAGCATCTGCCCGCGCACCCGCTCGACCGCATCGGCGTCGAAGCGCGGCGCGCTGAGCGCCAGGTGCAGGAGATCGAAGGCTTCGTCGCGGTGCTCGTTGAGCGTGCGCAGCGAGCCGTGGAAATAATCGCGCGCGACCTGAAAGCGCAGCTCGATCGCGTGGTTCTCCAGCCGCTCGTGAAAGGTCTTGCCGTCGAGGTCGCCGGCGCCTTCGTCGAGCAGGTCGGCGGCGAGATTGGCGGTGCCGGCCTTGTCCGGCTCGTCCTGCGCGGAACCGCCGTGGAAAGCGTAGTTGAGCGCGATGAGCGGCACCGAATGCTCGCGCACCAGCCAAGCGGTAATGCCCGAGGGGCTGACGATCTTTTCGATGGTCATCGCCGCGGCGGGCGCGGCGACGAGCAGCGCAAGCGCGGCGAACGCGGCGGCGAAAAGACGGCTCATGATTTCCTCTCCGCCTGCACGCTCGTGTCCTTGACCAGATAGCCGGTGACCGAGCGCCGCTTGTCCAGCCATTGGCGGGCCGCGTCATGCACGCTGTCGAGGGTGACCGCGCGGATGCGCTCGGGCCAGCTGCGCACGTCGTTGACGGTGCCGCCGGTGGTCAGCGCGGTGCCGTACCAGCGCGCCATGCTGACCTGATTGTCCTGCGCGTAGACCGCGTCGGCGATCAGCCGCGACTTGGAGCGGTCGAGTTCCTCGGCGGTGACGCCGTTGGCGACGATCTCGGCCAGTACCGCGTCGGTCGCGGCTTCGAGCTGCGGCAGCGCGACGCCCGGACGCGGCGCGGCGAACACGCCGAATTTCGACAGGTCGAAGGCGGCGCTGTCGTACCAGGCCTGCGCGCTGACCGCGACGCGCTGCTCCACCACCAGCGCGCGGTAGAGCCGGCTGCTGGTGCCGCCGCCGACGATATGCGCGAGCACTTCCAGCGCTTCCGATTGGCCCGGTTTGCCGGTGTGGAACGACGGCACCAGATAGTCGCGCTGCATGACCGGCTGTTCGACGCGCGGATCGCCGAGCGTGAGCGAGCGCGCGGCCACCGGCGGCGGCTCCTGCGGACGGTTGCGCGGCAGGATGTTGGCGTGGCGCGGCACTTTGCCGTAGGTGTCTTCCGCGAATTTCAACGCCTGCGCCGGATCGACGTCGCCAGCCACGACGACCACGGCGTTGTTCGGCGCATAGAAACGCCGGTAGAAGCCGACGGCGTCGTCGCGCGAGAGCTGCTCCATCTCGTGCCGCCAGCCGATGGTCGGCTTGCCGTAGGGATGATTGAGGAATAGCGCGGCGTCGATCTGCTCGGAAAGGCGCGCGCGCGGATTGTTGCCGACCCGCTGGTTCTGCTCCTCGAGAATGACCTCGCGTTCCGGCAGCACGACCTGGTCGGTCAGTTGCAATCCGGTCATGCGGTCGGCCTCGAAGTCCATCATCGGCTTGAGCTGACTCGCCGGGATGCGCTGGTAATAGGCGGTATAGTCGTTGGCGGTGAAGGCGTTTTCGTGCGCGCCGACCGCCGCGACCGCCTGCGAAAAACGGCCGCTCGGATTCTTGGCCGTGCCCTTGAACATCAAATGCTCGAGGAAATGCGCAAGCCCCGACTTGCCCGGCGTCTCGTCAGCGGCGCCGACCTTGTACCAGATCATGTGCGTGACCACCGGCACGCGGTGGTCGGGGATGACGACGAGCTCAAGCCCGTTCGCCAAAGTGAAGTCGGCGACCTGCGGACCGGGCGGTTCGGCGGCAAGGGAGGACACCGCGAGCGCGGCCGTCAGGACCGCGGCGGCGACTGACAACAGTCTTGGTTTCGATGTCATGAGTTGAGAACTTCGCGGCCCGCGGCCATATGCCCCAAGCGGGGAATCGCTGGTCGTAAGGCTATCACAGGCGCGGCGAGCGGCCGGGGCTAGTGGTCGCCCTCGATCATGCCGTGCTGTACCGGATAATTTGTCGCCTTCGGCGCGGTCACGCCTTTGCCCAATCCATACGGCTGGTTCGGCGACGGCGTCTGGTAGCCGGGCGGCGGATCGGTAAGCGCGGTGCGCGCCGGCTCGCCCGTGAAGTGGCCGACGACCGGGTCGTCTTTGCCAAACACCTTGTTGAAAAACGCACCGCTGCCGAGCTGCGACGGCGACAGCGGATTGGCCGAGCCGTTGGGCGGAGCGCGATAGCCGTCCTCGACATGCCGCGTCGAGCGCGGCTTGGGTCCCGGCGCAATCTGGTCCGGCCGCAGCGGATTTTGCTCTTGGCGCAACGTCTCGTCCGCGTTCCAGCTCTTCTTGCGATCGAACGCCGCTTCCTGCTTGGCACGCTGAATGTCGGGATCGACCGGCCAAGCCGGGTTGCGCGTCACGGCGACGTCGGATCGTTCCGGCGGCGGCAGTTCGCGGTTCGGCGGGATCACCAGCGGCGCGCGCTCTTCGTAGGTGATGCCGCTGCCGTCGCGCTGCAGGCCGAGCTGCTCCATGAAGCCGCGCAGGATCTTGGTGTCGAGCGGCACATTGTCGTCGCCATCGCCGGCGCGCGCGGGAGCAGCGGCCGCGAGCAGCGCGACGCCCATGAGGCAGCCCAAGGCCGCCAGCGACACCGCCCGCAGGTCGAACCTCGCCGCAACGCTTGCCCGCTTCATGTCGGTCATCCGAGCCCTACGCCCTTGCAATTCCAAGGGGATACCGCCTTCAGAAGCCTCAATATTGTCCGGGATCAGGGCGCTTTTGGGGCGCGCTCCCCGACGAGGGATTCATACAACAGGCCTATGACCCCGGCAACGATGGCGACGTCGGCTAGGTTAAAGACGTACCAGTTGAACCGCCAAGTTCCGCTGGAGACGTGAAAAAACACGAAATCGGCGACCCAGCCATAGGCCAGGCGGTCGATGGCGTTGCCTACCGCTCCGCCGATGATCAGGCCGAGCGACAGCGCGGTCAGCCGGTCTTTGGCGCGCGCCAGCCACAGCCAGAGCAGAACGACGGCCAGGGCCTTAAAGCCGAGCAGCAGCCACTGGCCGAGCGCCCCTTGCGTCTGCAACAGGCCATAGCTGATGCCGGTGTTCTTGGTGAGGATGAAATCGAAGAACGGGCCGAGCTGCAGCGGGTGGTCGGCGAGATCGTAGACGAACAGCAAATACAGCTTGCTCGCCTGATCGAGGACGCAAGAGACGATGGCGACGGCGAGACCGAAGCGGGTCAGCGAACCGGAGATATAGCTAGGCGCGGTCATTGCTCCTGCCCGGTCACTCCGCCGCCTTGCGCATGGTTTCCCATTCGCGCAGCGCCTTGGCGTCGCGCGGCGAGACGTCCGGGTATTCGGGATCGGCGCCGATGGTGGTGAGGATTTTCCACGAGCGCGCGCATTTGGTGCCCTCGGCGAGATTGGGCACCACGGCGACGCCGGCCACGTCGGGCAAGCTGAACGCATTCGCCGGCCCCTCGCCTTTCACCAGCGTCGCAGCCGAGGTGATGCAGACCTCGGCGAGATCGATGTCGGCAACCGCCTCGAACAGGTCTTCGTCGGTCACATGCACGATCGGATGCGCTTCCAGCGAAGAGCCGATGCGCTTCTGCGCGCGCTCGATCTCCAACGCGCCGGTGACGACGCGGCGCACGGTGCGCACCTTGCGCCACTTTTCCGCCAGTCTGTCGTCGCGCCAGGACGCCGGCACCTCGTGGAAGGTTTCGAGATGCACCGACTTTGCCGCCGCGCCGTAGCGCGACATCCACGATTCCTCCGCCGTGAAGCAGAGCATGGGCGCAAGCCACGTCACCGTCGAGCGGAACAGATGATCGAGCACGGTGAGGCAGGCCTTGCGCGCGGTCGATGAATAGGGATCGCAGTAGAGCGTGTCCTTGCGGATGTCGAAGTAGAAGGCCGACAGGTCGGCGGTCATGAAGCTGGCGAGCTCGGCGAAGATGCGCTTGTAGTCGAAATCGGCGTAAGCCTTGCGCACCAGTTCGTCGAGCTCGGAGAGCCGGTGCAGCATCAGCCGCTCCAGCTCCGGCATCTTGGCGATGGCGACGCGGTCGTCCTCGTGGAAATGCGCCAGCGAGCCGAGCATCCAGCGCACGGTGTTGCGCAGCTTGCGATAGGTATCGGCGGTGGTCTTGAGGATTTCCGGGCCGATGCGCAGGTCGTCGGCGTAGTCGGAGGCGCAGACCCACATGCGCAGGATGTCGGCGCCGGACTGCTTGATCACGTCCTGCGGCGCGGTGACGTTGCCCATCGACTTCGACATCTTGCGGCCCTGCTCGTCGAGCACGAAACCGTGGGTGAGCACCACGTCGAAGGGCGCGCGCCCGCGCGTGCCGCACGATTCGAGCAGCGAGGAATGGAACCAGCCGCGGTGCTGGTCGGAGCCTTCGAGATACATCACCGTATCCTCGCCGCCGTCGACCTTGCGCTTGAGGCCGGCGAGCGTCGGGAAATGAACCGGGTCTTCCAGCACGAAGGCGTGCGTCGACCCCGAATCGAACCAGACGTCGAGAATGTCGTCGACCTTCTTCCAGGCATCGTTGGCGAGCTTGCCGAGGAAACGCTCGCGCGCGCCTTTGGCGTACCAGGCATCGGCGCCTTCCTTCTCGAAGGCCTCGACGATGCGCAGTTCGACTTGCGCGTCTTGTAGGATTTCGACCGAGCCGTCCGGCTTCTCCTTGATGAACACGGCGATGGGCACGCCCCAGGCGCGCTGGCGCGAGATCACCCAGTCGGGGCGCGACTCGATCATGCCGGTGATGCGGTTCTCGCCGGCCGCCGGCACCCAACGGGTGGCTTTGATGCCGGTGAGCGCGCGATGGCGCAGCGTGTCGCCATGGCGGTCCATGTCCTTATCCATGGCGATGAACCACTGCGGCGTGTTGCGGAAGATGATCGGCTTCTTCGAGCGCCACGAGTGCGGGTATTGATGCTTGAGGCGGCCGCGCGCGATCAGCATGCCGGCGTCAATCAAGGCCTTGATCACCGCCTCGTTGGCGTCGCCCTTCTCGCCCTTGTCGTTGATGACGCGCTTGCCGGTAAAGCCCGGTGCAGCACCGGTGAAGGCGCCGTTCTCGTCAACGGTGTAGGGGATGGCCGGATTGATGCCGCGCGCTTCGAGCGCCGCCTTGTTGGCGATCCAGATATCGAAGTCCTCGCGGCCGTGGCCGGGCGCGGTGTGGACGAAACCGGTGCCGTCCGTGTCGGTAACGTGTTCGCCGGGGAGAAGCGGGACCTGGAAGTCGTATCCAAGCCCCAGAAGAGGATGCGAGCAAACAACCCCGGCAAGAAATTCGCTCGGAACCTCTGCGACCTTCTCAAACGCGTTGACACGCGCCTGCTTGAGCACGTCACTGGCCAAGTTTTCTGAGAGAACGAGAAAATCGCCGACCTTCGCCCAATTCTCGGGTGCAGCATCAGTGATCTTAAAGATTGCGTACTTGATCTTCGGCGAAAACGAGATCGCTCGGTTGCCCGGCAGCGTCCACGGCGTCGTGGTCCAGATGACTACCGATGCGGCGATAACTTCCGGGATTGTCTTAGCACCATCACGAATAACGAACTTTACCGGAAACTTCACCCACACCGTATCGCTCGTATAATCCTCGTACTCGACCTCGGCCTCGGCGAGCGCGGTCTTCTCCACCACGCTCCACATCACCGGCTTGCTGCCACGGTACAGCGTACCGTTGGCCGCGAACTTCATCAGCTCGCGCGCGATCTGCGCCTCGGCGAAGAAATCCATCGTCGTGTAGGGATGGTCCCAGTCGCCTTCGACGCCGAGGCGCTTGAACTCCTCGCGCTGCACGTTGAGCCAGTGCTCGGCATAGGCGCGGCACTCTTGGCGGAAGGCGACCATCGCCGCCGGGTCGGACAAATCCGGCTTCTTCTTGTTCTTGGAGCGGTAGTGTTCCTCCTCGATTTTCCACTCGATCGGCAGGCCGTGGCAGTCCCAGCCCGGCACGTAGTTCGAGTCGTAGCCGAGCATCTGCTGGCTGCGCGTCACCACGTCCTTGAGGATCTTGTTGAGCGCGTGGCCGATATGGATGTTGCCGTTGGCGTAAGGCGGCCCGTCGTGCAGGATGAATTTCTCTTTGCCCTTGGCGGCCTCGCGCAACTGCCCGTAGAGGTCGCCCGCTTCCCAGCGCTTGAGGATTTCCGGCTCGCGCTGCGGCAGGCCGGCGCGCATGGGGAAATCCGTCTGCGGCAGGAACAGGGTCTCGGAATAATCGCGCTTGGGGGTCGACATGGCGGGCTATGTAGCAGGCCGATTCCGCATCGGAAAGGCTGCTTTCAAACCCGGGAAGCCCTTAAATCTCCCCCAGCACCGGGAAGATGTCGCCGGCCCGCTTGAGCACGTCGCGCGCCTGGGCGCTGTCGGCCGCCATCTGCCGCTTGAGCGCCGCGATCGAATCGAACTTCTGCTCGTGGCGAATCCAGCCGATGAAGGCGACGTCGAGCGAGCGTCCGTAGAGGTCGCCGTCGAAATCGAACATAAAAACCTCCAAGAGCGGCGCGCCGGAATCGAACGTCGGGCGGATGCCGAAATTGGCCACGCCGTCGTAACGCTTGCCGCCGAGCGAAACGCGCACGGCGTAGATGCCGTGCTTGAGGCCGCAGGCCGGATCGAGCCTGAGGTTGGCGGTTGGGAAACCGAGGTCGCGCCCGCGCTTGGCGCCGTGGATCACCTCGCCGGAGACGAACCAGGGCGCGCCGAGCAACTCGGTCGCCTCCACCACCTTGCCTTGGGCGAGCGCCGTGCGCACTGCGCCGGAGGAGACCGGCCGGCCCTCGTCCTCGAGCGGCGGCACGATGTCGACGGCAAAGCCGAGCCGCGCGCCCTGCTCGGCAAGAAAGGCGGGCGAGCCGGTGCGCTTATGGCCGAAATGGAAGTCGAAGCCGATCGCCGCGCCGCCGATGGCGAAGCGGCCGACCAAGATGCGCTCGATGAAATCGGCCGCCGAGGTGGCGGCCAGCTCGGCGTCGAAGCGCATGACGACGGCGCCGTCGAGTCCGGTGGCGGCGAGCAGGCGCAGCCTGTCGCGTTCGCTGGACAGTTGGAACAGCGTGTCCTGCGGCCTTAAGAACATGCGCGGATGAGGCGAAAAGGTGAGCGCCGCGGCCTTGCGGCCGAGCGCCTTGGCGCGGGTGAGCGCGGCGCCGATCACCGCGCGGTGGCCGCGGTGCACGCCGTCGAAATTGCCAACCGCCACCACGGTGCCGCGCAACGGGCCGATATCGATGTCCGTGGCGCCGCCGCGGATCGTATGGAAGAGAGAATTGCTCATTTTCGCGTCATGTTCGTATCTTGCCGCCCTTTAGCGCGGTGTACGGTTAGCGCGCGGTTAACAAAGTTTCAAATTAACCGGATATTCAATGCCGAGAGGTACCTTCCCGCTCCGGTGGGGGAACACTCAGGTATATTGCCATGGCAGTCGACACTTCGATTCCGATTCTGATCGTCGACGACTACAACACTATGATCCGTATTATCCGCAATCTTCTGCGGCAGCTCGGTTTTGAGCATATCGATGAAGCCAATGACGGCTCGGTCGCGCTCGCCAAGATGCGCACGCGCCGCTATGGCCTCGTCATCTCCGACTGGAACATGGAGCCGATGACCGGCTACGACCTGTTGCAGGAGGTGCGCAACGATCCGGGCCTCGCGCAGATCCCATTCATCATGGTCACGGCGGAATCGAAGACCGAGAACGTGATCGCGGCCAAGCGCGCCGGCGTGTCGAACTACATCGTCAAGCCGTTCAACGCGCAGACACTCAAGAGCAAGATCGACGCCGTGTTCGGCGCCAAGCCGACCCCCGTCGGCTGATTTCACCAGGTTAGCTCGCGCATCACCGCCTTCGGCATCTCGCCGGCGGCGGTA
Organism: Pseudolabrys sp.; assembly: GCA_035501975.1. Lineage (GTDB taxonomy): Bacteria > Pseudomonadota > Alphaproteobacteria > Rhizobiales > Xanthobacteraceae > Pseudolabrys. The sequence goes on along the minus strand of DATJVE010000027.1, from coordinate 7,562 downwards.
AACGTCGCGCTCAGCGCCTTGCTGTCGGGCCGCTCGCGCCCGCCCAGCTCCTCGGCGTGAATGCCCGAGGTCACGAACAGGAAATCGACGCCGATCGTGCGCGCGCCCTTGAGATCGGTGCGCACCGAATCGCCGATTGCCAGCACGCGGCGTGGCGCGGCGTGCCGGCCCGATGCCGCCTCCGCCTTGCTGAGCGCCATGTCGTAGATCGGCCGGTAGGGCTTGCCGGCGTAGAGCACCTCGCCGCCTATGGTGGCGTAGAGGTCGGCGAGCGCGCCGGCGCAGTAGACGAGGCGCGGCCCGCGCTCCACCACCACGTCGGGATTGGCGCAGACCATGAACAGCTTGCGCTGGAGCATCACGTCCAGCCGCGCGCGGTAGTCGTCCGGCGCCTCCACCTCGTCGTTGTCGAGCCCGGAGCAAACCACGTAGTCGGCGCTCTCCAGCGGCGCGAAGCGCACATCGAGGCCGCTGAAGATCGAGCGGTCGCGCTCGGGGCCGAGGTGGAACAGGCTCTGCCCGCGCCGCTTCTCGACTACCGCGCGGGTGACGTCACCGGACGAGACGATGGCGTCATAGGCTTCGCGCGGCACATGCAGCTTCTCGAGCTGGCGCGCCACCACCGTGCTCGGGCGCGGCGCGTTGGTGATCAGCACCACGGTGAGACCGCGGGCGCGGGCGCGCATCAACGCGTCGCAGGCGTGCGCGAAGGCGGCAAGCCCGTTATGCACCACGCCCCAGACGTCACAGAGCAGCACGTCGTAGTCGGGCGCCAGCGTCGAGAAATGCGGGATGATCGGCGGCACGGAAATGTCTTCCTCTCCCCCTCTTTTAGAGGGCGGCGAGAAGGTCAGCCAGTGCCAGTCGGGGCCAATTCGCCCGTTTCGTCCGTGCCGCCGCCCTGCAAGGCCTCCGCCCGCACCGGCCGCGGCGGCGAGAACAGGAAGCCCTGGCCGAAGCGCACGTCGTAGTCGAGCAGATTGACCACCATGCTCTCGTTCTCGATGCGCTCGGCAACGAGGTCGACGCCGGAGCGCGCCAAGAGGTCGGCATAATCGCCGGGATGGATGTCGCTGTTGGCGCCGGCGGCGGGATTGAGCAGCAGCGCCGCCGGCACCTTGAGGAAGCGGAACCAGTGGGCGGCGAGATCCTTCGGCTCCAGGCGCAAGTCGGTGACATGGTCCATGGAGAAGCGGAACCCGCGCTCGGCCAGCGCCGCCAGCGCTTCGTGCTCGAGCGGGGTGAAGGCGCGGTAGGCCCGTTCGGTGAATTCGAACATCAGCGAACCGGCCAGCGCGCGGTTGGCGTCCATGAAATCGAGCACCTGGCGGAAATAGACCGGGTCGCTCAGCGTCGAGGCGCCGATATTGCAGAACAAGCCGACGTCGCGGCTCTTCAATTGCAGGCGGCGCGTCACCTGCACGCAGCGGAACAACAGCAGGTTATCGAGCTTGGGCAAGAGGCCGGCGTCTTCGGCGACGTCGATGAAATCGGCGGCCGGGATGACTTCGCCGTCTTCGGTGCGCAGGCGCGAGAGCGCCTCGTAATAGCGCACCTTGCGCTGCGGCAGCGTCACGATCGGCTGCAGATAGAGGTCGATGCGGTTGGCGTCGGCGGCCTTGCCGATCAATTCGACGATACCCTCGCGGCTGAGCCCGCGGAAGCGGCGGCTGGTCGGCGCGGCGCGCTCGGCCGGCGCCGGATTGCTCGGAGCGGCGGGCGGCGGCGCGACCGGGGAAGGCGCAGCGATTGCCTGCTGCAAGGCGGCGGCGTGGCCGGCAACGGTTTCGGCAATCTGCCGCACCAGAACGCCGAGTTCGCCGATCTCGGTGGCAAGCGGATCGACCGCGCCATGCACGCGGTTCATCGTGCCGTCGACCTTGCTTTCCATGGCGCTAAGGCGCCGCGACGTTTCCGCCACCTGGCGGGCGAGGTCGGCGGTGCCACGCGACAGGTCGGCGATCTGGTCCTCGACCTGGCCGCGGTCGCGCTGGCGCCCGCGCACGGTACCGACCAGAACCATGGCGGTCAGCGCCGCGAGCGCGACCGTTGCCGCGCTGCCGGCGTCGAATTTGAGGCCGAGATAGAGCACGGCCCCGAACGAGCCGGCGACGATCACCATGCAGACGGCGACGAAAATGGCGCTGATACGACGCATCAATCCGACCCTAAGCGAAACCGCAGTCCTCAAGGCTGACGTGATTCGCGCCCCCTGCCCCCAATGTCCATAAGGCCGCGGGTCCGCGCAACCTCGAATGCCTGCTATGGTGGCGGCAAAGCGCCCGTTATGCGCAGGAACTTGAACGGACCTTGGAATTCGAGCCGATGCCGGCGACCCGCAGCAACGCCTTTCTGGCCTGGATCAACGCCTACCCGGGGCGGGCCTTTACCGCCTTCCTCGCCCTGCATGCGGCGGTGTGGACCGCCTTACCGGCCCTGCTCTACCCGAACCTGCCGCTCGACCTGATCGAGGCACTGATGTACGGGCGCGAGTGGCAGCTCGGCTACGACAAGTTGCCGCCGCTGCCCTGGTGGCTGGTGGAAGCCGCATACCTGACCATCGGTCATGATTTTGCCTATTACCTGCTGGCGCAGATCGCCGTCGCGGCCGGCTTTTTCTTTGTTTTCCTCACCGCCCGCGCGCTCGTCGGCCCGATCGGAGCGTTGGTTTCGGTCCTGATCGTCGACGGCCTGCACTACCTCAATTACACCTCGGCCAAGTTCAATCACGACGTCATCCAGCTGCCGTTCTGGGCCATGGCCGGCTACGCCTTCCACCGCGCGTTGCGCGGACGGCAAAATGCCGACTGGCTGCTGCTCGGCCTTGCCGTCGGCATCTCGCTGTGGGCGAAATATTTCGTCGCCGTGCTGGCGATCCCCTTGGCACTATTCGTCCTCTTCGACCGCGAGGCGCGCAAGACTCTGGCGACGCCCGGCCCCTATATCGCCATCGCCACCGCGCTGATTACCATGGCGCCGCATCTCGTCTGGCTGGTGCGCAACGATTTCCTGCCCTTCGCCTATGCCGAGCACCGCGCCGTGCTGTCGCGCGGCTGGTACGACCATCTCTGGCACCCGCTGCAATTTGCCATCGGCCAATTGTTCTTCCTGATTCCCGCGCTGCTGATCGCGGCGCCGCTGGTTTATCCGCGGGCGCAGACCGCCGCGCCGCCCGCCGTGAGCGGCGACGACTACGACCGGCGCATCATCACGCTGCTCGCCTTCGGACCGGTGGCGACGGTGCTGGCGATGTCGGCCGCCAGCGGCCGCGGCACCATCGCCATGTGGGGTTATCCGCTCTGGCTGTTCCTCGGACTGTGGATCGTGCTTGCGGCGCGCCGCGCCTTGGACGGCATGCGAATGGCCCGCATCGGCGCGATCTGGGCGGTCGTGTTCGCCGGGCTGGACGTCGCCTTCATCGTCAATTACGCGGTGCTGCCGCAATACGACCACCGCTACCGCGCGGTATTCTATCCCGGCGCCGACCTTGCGCGCGAGATTTCGGATGGCTACCGCGCGGCGACCGGCAAGGCGCCGGTCTATGTCATCGGCACCATGTGGGACGGCGGCAATATCGAGCACTACGCGCCGAGCCATCCGCGCAATCTGGTCGACGGCAACCCGGCGCGTGCGCCGTGGATCGATCTGGCCGACCTGCGCGCGCGCGGCGCCGTGGTGGTGTGGACCTTCGGCGATCTCAAGACGGTGCCGCGCTCGCTCGGCGCCATCGCCGCCGACGCCTCGGTGCAGCCGCCGTTCCGGCTCGACGACCTGCGCGGCGGCAACAAGACCAATGTCGGCTGGGCGATCCTCTTGCCGCGGCCGTCTTATGCCAGCAATACGACGAGCGCCGCGGCGCATAATGGAACACTGATGCGGCGCTAGCCCTTTTCCCGCCTCATCCTGAGGAGCATCGCCATCAGCACGTTTACGCGCGTCTTCGGCGCGCTATGGCGATGCGTCTCGAAGGAGCGGGCGGGGACAAGAGGCTACGCCACCTGCCTGATGACCTTGCCGACCTTGTCGAAGATCTCGCCGATCTGGCTGTCGCTGACGATCAGCGGCGGGCTCATGGCCAGCGTATCGCCGACCGCGCGCAGCATCAGGTCGTGGTCGTAGAAGGCCGCTTCCAGCGCCTCCAGCCCGCGCTTGCCGACGGCGTCGGGCTTGCTGGCGAGATCGATGCCGACGGTCATGCCGACCGGGCGGATGTCGAGCACATTGGGCAGGCCTTTGAGCCCCATCGCCGCCTGCGCCCACGGCGCTTCCAGCTTGCGGGCGCGCTCGAACAGCCCCTCCTCGCGATAGACGTCGAGCGTGGCGAGGCCGGCGGCGCAAGCGAGCGGATGCGCCGAGTAGGTGTAGCCGTGGAACAGTTCGATGACGTGCTCCGGCCCGCGCATGAAGGCGTCGTAGATCGGCTTGCGCACCAGCACGCCGCCCATCGGCACCGAGCCGGAGGTGATGCCTTTGGCGAAGGTGATCATGTCGGGCATCACGCCGTAGCGCTCGGCGGCAAAAGCATAGCCAAGGCGGCCGAAGCCGGTGATCACCTCGTCGAAGATCAAGAGAATGCCGTGCTTGTCGCAGATCGCGCGCAGGCGTTGCAGGTAGCCCTTCGGCGGCGGCAGCACGCCGGTCGAGGCGGCGACCGGCTCGACGATCACCGCGGCGATGGTGGAAGCGTCGTGCAGCGCCACCAGCCGCTCGAGCTCGTCGGCGAGATGCGCACCCCAGTCCGGCTCGCCGACGGTGAAGGCCTGTTCGGCGCGGTTATAGGTGGTCGGCAGATGATCGACGCCGGCGATCAGCGTGCCGAACATCTTGCGATTGCCGACGATGCCGCCGACGGCGACGCCGCCGAAGCCGACGCCGTGATAGCCGCGCTCGCGGCCGATCAGCCGCACGCGCGAGGCGTTGCCGCGCACGTTATGGAAGGCGAGCGCGATCTTGAGCGCGGTGTCGACGGCCTCGGAACCCGAATTGCAGAAGAACACATGATCGAGGTCGCCGGGCGCCAACGCGGCGATGCGGCTCGCCAGCTCGAAGGCCTTGGGGTGCGAGAACTGGAAGGCCGGCGCGTAGTCGAGCTCGGCGGCCTGGCGCTGGATCGCGGCCACGATCGGATCGCGGTTGTGGCCGGCATTGGTGCACCACAGGCCGGCGGCGGCGTCGATCAGCTTGCGCCCGTCGGCGGTGAAGTAGTGCATGTCCTTGGCGCGGGCGACGAGCCGCGGCCGCGCCTTGAACGCCCGGTTGGCAGTGAACGGCATCCAATAGGGCTCGAGATCGTTGGGAACCGTGGCGAATGCGACGTTCGATTTTGCGGCCATGGGAGCCTCGCTGTTGCCGGCTGTCGGCCTCATGCTGAGGAGCGCGGCTGAGGCCGCGCGTCTCGAAGCATGGGGCCGCCCTCGTCCTTCGTGACGCGCCCTGCGGGCGCTCCTCAGGATGAGGGCGGAGTTATGTTGCCGTTGGATTATCCCCTTTCGCCCATAATGACAAAGGCGGAACTGGCTGCTACCACCCGCCCATTGCAACAAAGTGACTCGCATCCACGCCGATGCCCGACCCGAAATCCGGCAAAAAGCCGCAAAAGCTCAAAGCCCGCCTGCCGCGCGGCCTCGCCGACCGCGGCCCGGCCGAAATCGCCGCCACCCGCCACATGGTGGAGGCGATCCGCGCCGTGTTCGAGCGCTACGGCTTCGAGCCGGTGGAGACGCCGGCGATCGAATACACCGACGCACTCGGCAAGTTCCTGCCCGACCAGGACCGGCCGAACGAGGGCGTGTTCTCGTTCCAGGACGACGACGAGCAGTGGTTGAGCCTGCGCTACGACCTGACCGCGCCGCTGGCGCGCTACGTGGCGGAGAACTACCAGCACCTCGCGCTGCCCTATCGCAGCTATCGCGTCGGCTACGTCTACCGCAACGAGAAGCCGGGGCCGGGCCGCTTCCGCCAGTTCATGCAATTTGATGCGGACACGGTCGGCGCGCCGACGATGGCAGCGGACGCCGAGATGTGCATGCTCGCGGCAGACACGATGGAGGCGTTGGGGATTCCGCGCGAAAAATATGTAGTGAAAGTAAATAATCGAAAGGTGCTTGACGGGATAATGGACGCCGCTGCAGTCCCCGCCGACAAACGGCTAACGGTATTGCGCGCAATCGATAAGTTGGATCGGCTCGGCCTCGAAGGCGTTGAATCTTTGCTTGGTGCTGGACGAGTCGACGAGAGCGGCGACTATACAAAGGGGGCCGGCCTTAACAAGAATGCGATTGAGGCGCTCATGACTTTGGTGCAAGCGCCTGTGTTGTCCTTAATTGATGAAACAAATGAGGAGCTATTCAAGTACTTGGAGGCGTCACCATTCTACGTAAATTCGGTGTTTGCCTCAGGAATGAACGAGCTGACGCAAATCGCTCAATTGGTGGAAAGCTCTGGTTATAAACCAGATCGTATCCTTATCAGTCCAGCAATCGTCCGCGGCCTCGAGTACTACACCGGTCCGGTCTATGAAGTTGAACTGCTAATCGAAACCAAGGACGACAAAGGCCGGCCGGTGCGCTTCGGCTCGGTCGGCGGCGGCGGGCGTTACGACGGGCTGGTCTCACGCTTCATGGGCCAGCCAGTGCCGGCGACCGGCTTCTCCATCGGCGTGTCGCGCCTGCAGGCGGCGCTGACCGCACTCGGCAAGCTCGGCGAGAAGGCCGCGCCCGGCCCCGTGGTCGTCACCATGTTCGACCGCGACCGCGTCGCCGACTACCAGAAGATGGTCTCCGCCTTGCGCGCGGCCAACATCCGCGCCGAGCTTTATCTCGGCAATCCGAAGAACAATCTCGGCGCCCAGCTCAAATACGCCGACAAGCGCGGCGCGCCCTGCGCCATCATCCAGGGCGGCGATGAAAAAGCGCGGAACGAAGTGCAGATCAAGGACTTGATCCTCGGCGCCGGCCTGACCGACATCAAGGATCGCGACGAGTACCTGAAGAAACAGGCCGAGGCGCAGTTCGCGGTCAAGGAAGCCGATTTGGTCGATGCGGTGCGCAAGCTCTTGGCGCGGCACAAATTGAGTTAGCCTAGTTGTGCGTCATGGCCGGGCTTGTTTCGGCCATCCACATCTTCCTTTTCAGCCAAGACGTGGATGCCCGGCACAAGGCCGGGCATGACGGCGGAGGGATTGGCGCGCCGATTGCATCGGAATAGCGACCAAGATTACCCGGTGATTTCATGCGCCTGCTGACCGTCCGCCACGCCACCACCTACCGCTACGCCCGGCCGGTCACCTTCGGCCAGCACCGGCTGATGCTGCGCCCGCGTGATTCCCACGACCTGCGGCTGGGGTCAGCCGAGCTGACGCTGTCGCCACCCGGCCACGTGCGCTGGATGCACGACGTGTTCGGCAATTCGGTCGCGCTGGTCGATTTCCAAGGCCCCGCCGACACGCTTTCCATCGTCAGCGCGCTCAAGATCGAACGCTACGGCATCGAAGGCCCGGCGTTCCCGATCGCGCCGGAGGCGGAGTATTACCCGTTCATCTATTCGAGCAGCGACCGCGTCGA
>DATJVE010000026.1:0-13503 GCA_035501975.1 Pseudolabrys sp. | reverse complement strand
GGATGGCGCCTGCCTCGAGATAGAGCGACGGCGTGGTGTTGATCTCGTGCGTAAGGTTGTAGAGCCAGGAGGTGCGCAGCTCGGCTTGCGGCAGCGTGACGTTTTCCAGCGCTTCCATGAGGTCGCCGAACACGGTGCCCTGCGCGCAGCCGCTGGTTTGCACCTTCTTCTTCAGCTTCTTTTCGTAGTTGGTCTTGCGCTTGGTGCGCACCACGACGACCGCCAGCTCCTCGTCGTAGTCGACGCCGGTGACCACGTCGTCGGGCTTGAGCATGTTCTGGTTGAGCAGATAGCCGATCGCGAGATATTCGGGGTAGTCGCCGATCGTCATGGCGGTGACGATTTCCTGCGAATTGAGGAAGATCGTCAGCGCGCGCTCGACGGTGACCGAGGTCTCGATCTTCGCCCCGGTCTGGTCGATGCCGGTGACGCGCTCGGTCAGCCGCGGGTCCTGCGGATCGGGCCGGATGATGTAGCTGTCGGTCTTCTTGTCCATGGCGCGACTATAGCAGAGATTTTGTCGCCCTTCGAAACTGCCCACTCTAGGTGGGCAGCGACGCGGCATTTGTCCATGTACGGCGCGGCAAAAATCGCAAGTCCTGTTCCCAAACGGCGTGCGGCCGGCCTAAGATGTTTGCAACGACAACACGCCACCACGTTACGGGGAGACGCCATCCATGCTGCGCGCGACCAAAGATCTGATGTTGCCGACCACCATCACCGGCTCGCTGCCGCGGCCGAGCTGGTACACCGAGCAGCTCGGCCATCGCAGCTTCATGGACGCGATGGTGAACAACCGCTTCCGTGAGCAGTACGTCGACGCGGTGTCCGTCTATCTGCACGAGCAGGACATCGCCGGGCTCGACATCGTCACCGACGGCGACGCGCATTTCGACAGCGACGTCGGCGGCCAGAGCTGGACTAATTATCCGACCCGCCACATGGGCGGATTCGACCGCGGCAATCCGCAGCCGATCCGCGCCGGACAGGGCGGTCTGGCGTTTCCGCCCGGCCACATCCTGCACGACTATTTGGAGTCGCGGGTGATGTCAGGCATCGTCGGCCCGGTGACGCGCGGCGACCTGCAATACGCGGCGATGTGGAAGGTGGCGCAGCGCATGACCAAAAGGCCGGTGAAGTTCGGCACCATCGGGCCGGAGCTGGTCGCCTTCGCGGTACCCGACTCTCATTACAAAAGCATTCGCGAGCGCATCCTGGCGATCGCCGATGCGCTGAACGAGGAACTGCACGAACTCGCCGACGCCGGCTGCCCGGCGATCCAGTTCGAGGAGCCGCAGATTCACCTGCTCGCGGTGCGCAATATCGTCGACGAGGTCATCAATCCGGCGTTCAGCGTCGAGGTGTTCAATCGCACGGTGAAGGGATTGCGCGGCAAGACCGAGGTGTGGTGCCACACCTGCTGGGGCAACCCGTCGCAGCAGCGCATGTTCAAGGAAGTGCAGAGCTACAAGAACGCGCTGGAGATGCTCAACAAAGTCGATGCCGACGTGATCACATTCGAGTCGGCGAGCGCGCGCGGCATAGACCTTGAGGATTTCGGCAAGATCATCACCGGCAAGAAGATCGCCATCGGCGTGATCGACCACCACGGCCTGCAGGTCGAGCGGCCGGAGGAGATCGCCGACCATATTCGCAAGGCGCTTAAGCACATTCCGGCCGAGCGACTGGTGCTGTCGTCGGACTGCGGCATGGGACGCGAGGGCATGAGCCGCCGCCACGCCTATTACAAGATCGTGTCGCTGGTGCTCGGCACCAACATGGTGCGCAAGGAGCTTGGCCTGCCGCAGGCCGAGGTGCTGGCCGCCGACCCGCGGTATTCCCTGGTGCGGCCGAACGCCTGACGCGTCCCCGATTTCTTGCCAAATGCTGAATTTGCTGGAGACAATTTCCCGGCCGGTTTTGGCGTGGCCTCAATGTGTCTGTGTTTATTGTGGTTTTCGAAACAGGCCAGAAGGCTATGACGATGAAACCAAGAGATATTGCGATCGCGATTCTGCTGATTGCCGCCGCCGCCAGCCAATTCGCGCTGAAGGAACAGCGCGCGATGGACGAGCAACGTATGGTGGCCGCCGAACCCGATTTCGCGCTGCTGCACCGGCAGGCGAGAGACGCCTTGGCGGCGCTTCGCCAGTCGCACGAGCGGCGGCTGGCTTTGGCCGTCAGTTCGACCCGTTAAGCTTCACCCCGGCAGAAACGCCGCGGCGCCGGTCTGCGGATCGGTGAGCCGTTCGACCGGCGCGCCGTACAGCGCCTCAAGCTGCGCCCGCTCCAACACCTCGCCTACCGGCCCCTCGGCGATCCGCGCGCCTTCGCGCAACAGGTAAGCGCGGTCGGCGGCGCGCAGCGCGTGGTTGGGATCGTGGGTGGTGAGCAGCACGCCGTGGCCGGATTGGGCCAGCGCGCGGATCTCGCGCATCAGCTTGCCCTGATTGCCGAAATCGAGGCTCGCCGTCGGCTCGTCGAGCACGATGAATTGCGGTTCCTGCGCCAGCGCCCGCGCCAGCAAGACAAGTTGCCTTTCGCCGCCGGAAATCTGCGTGTACGGCCGCGATGCCAGCCGCGCGATGCCGAACCGCTCCAGCACCGCCTGCGTTACCGCGCGGTCGCGCGCGCTCGGCGCGCTGAACAGGTTGCCGTGCGCGGAACGGCCCATCAGCACGACCGCCTCGACGGTGAACGCGAAGGTGCCGATATGAACCTGCGGCACATAGGCGATAATCCGCGCCCGTTCGCGGATCGAATAGGCGCCGAGCGATTTGCCGCCGAGTTGAATGTCGCCGGCCTTGGCTTTGATGAGGCCGAGCAGCGTCTTCAAGAGCGTGGTCTTGCCGCCGCCGTTCGGCCCGAGCAGGGCGAGCACCTCGCCGGTTTCGAGCGCGACGTCGAGCCCGCGGCCGACAACGTGGTCGCTATAGCCGATGGTGAGGTCGCGGCCTTCAAGCTTCACGACCAGTTCCTCTGCATGCCGGCGAGAAGCCAGATGAAAAACGGCGTGCCGATCACCGCTGTGAGAATGCCGAGCGGGATTTCGATTTGCGCCAGGGTGCGCGCCAGGGTGTCAATCAGCAAAAGATAGCCGCCCCCCAGGATCGCCGCGGCCGGCACCAGGCGGGCAAAATCCGGACCGACCAGCGAGCGCGCGAGATGCGGCACGACCAGCCCGACCCAGCCGATGATGCCAGCGGTGGCGACGCTCGCCGAGGTTACCAAAGTCGCCGCGGCAACGATGGCGATGCGCAGCGCCCCGGTGGCAAGGCCGAGCGCGCGGGCTTCTTCCTCCGGCAGCGACATCGCGTTCATTCGCCACCGCAGCGCGATCAGCACGGCGGCGCCCACCGCGACCGGGCCGAACAGCGGCAGCAGGTCGGATACGCTCGCCGCCGACAGGCTGCCGAGCAGCCAGAAGGTCATGGCGGGAAGCTGGTTGTAGGGGTCGGCGAGGTATTTCACCAAGCCGACGCCGGCGCCGAGCAGGGCGCCGACCACGACGCCGGTCAGCACCAGCACCAGGATCGGGTCGCGCGCGCGCACCAGCGAGCCGATTGCGTAGACCGCGGCGACCGCGATCAGTCCGCCGGCGAAAGCGAAGGCCTGGATGGCAAAGATACCAAGCGAAAAGTAGATTCCGAGCACCGCGCCCAGCGCCGCGCCCGATGAGGCGCCAAGAATATCGGGCGACACCAGCGGATTGCGGAACAGGCCCTGGAACGCGGTGCCGGCAACGGCGAGCGCGGCGCCGATCAATGCGGCGGCAAGCACGCGCGGACCGCGCACGTCGAGGATTACGCTTTGCACCGCCGCCGGCGCGGTCGGCGCATGACCCGTCGCCTTGGCGAAAAGCACATTCGCCAGATCGCCAAGCGAAACCGGATAGCGCCCGACCGTGAACGCCAATAGTAAGCCGGCGATCAGCACAAAAGTCGCGACTGCAAAACCGGGCGCGGCCGAGCGGGACAACTAATCCCTCCCTGCCAGCACATGGTCGATCTGTTCGGCCGTCGGCGTCACGTGATAGAATTTTTCGTAGAAATCGGGGGTCAACTCGCGCAGGTCTTCCTTGAACAGATCGGGATAGAGAATCTTGCCGAGCCACCACAGCCCGATTAGCCGGTTGACCGAGGGCGGGAAATCGACCCAGCCGAACGGCATTTTCGGCGATAGATGGACGCGATTATTCTTCACCGCGGCGACCGAGGCCCAGGCCGGATCGCCGCGCACGTTGGCGGAGAAATCCTGATCGATGGTGACGATCACATCGGGGTTCCACAGCAGCACCTGCTCGATCGACACATTGGCGAGGCCGCCTTGCGTTTTGCCGGCAACGTTGCGCGCCAAAAGCTCGATGGTCTCGACATTGATCGAGCCGCCGAGGCCGGTCACCAGGCCGCGCGGCCCGCGCGCGTAATAGACGCGCGGGCGCTTCTCGGCCGGCACGAAGGCGATGCGGTTGGTGATGACGCCGAGCGTCATGTTGCAGTAGTCGGCGAAATCGGCGCCGTCGCCCGGCCGCCCAATCAGCCGGCCGAGCTTCTCGTAGGTGGTTGACAGCGACAGGAAGCGGCCGTCGAGCAGCGCGTAGGGAATGCCGGTTTGCTGCTGCACGCGCTCGGCCAGCGAGACATAGGTCGTATTGATCGCGCCGACGTCGAGGATGAGGTCGGGCTTGAGCGCGATGACGCTTTCCAGATTGGCGGTGTTGCCGCGGCCGGTGAGGCGGCCGACTTCGGGGCGCCGGCAGATATCCGGCAGCATGTAGACGCATTCCTCCGGCCGGTTGGCGCGCGGCCAGCCGAGCAGCAGCGTCGGTGCCAGCGTATAGAGCAGGATCGCAGCGGGCGGTCCCGCGGGAAAAACGCGCTGCACCTTACCCGGCACCTGCAGCGCACGGCCGCTGTCGTCCGCCACAGTCTCGGCGCGCGCCGGGCGCGTCAGCAGCGCGGCAGACGCGGCGGCAATGAGCGCGCGGCGGGTCACAGGCATGGCCAACCACCTTTCGACGGTGGGAAAGCCGGCAGTCTAGCGCATCCCGTCGGCTACTTCGCCAGCGCCTTCTGGCAGGCGGCCCAGACCTTGCTCGGTGTTGCCGGCATATCCATGTGGTCGGCAGCGCCGTTGGGGATCGCGTGCGCGATCGCGTTCATCACCGCGGCGATCGCCGCCGTGGTGCCGGCCTCGCCGGTGCCCTTGACGCCGAGCGGGTTGCTGGCCGCCGGCACCGGATGCAGCGCCTCGCGCAGTTCGACCGGCATATGGTGCGCGCGCGGCATGCCGTAGTCCATGAACGACCCGCTGACCAACTGCCCATTCGAATCGTAGACCGCGTTCTCGGTCAGCGCCTGGCCGAGGCCCTGTGCGATGCTGCCTTGCACCTGGCCCTCGACGATCATGGTGTCGAGCGGGTTGCCGCAATCGTCCACCGCGGTATAGGTCACCAGATCGACCAAGCCGGTGTCGGGATCGATCTCCACCTCGGCGATGTGGCAGCCATTCGGGAAGGTGAGCGGCGTGTCCGCTTTGTCCTTGGTGTCGAGGCTTTCGCCCATGTCCTTCGCGCGTTTGGCGGTCTCGAATAGCGAAATCTTGCGGTCGGTGCCGACCACCTCGAAGCTGCCGTTGCGATATTGGATGTCGCCCTCCGACGCTTCCAGCGCGGCTGCGGCGACTTTCTTTCCTTTCGCCAACATCACGTCCGCGACATGAACAATGGCGTTGCCGGCACACATGGCCGAACGCGAACCGACCGAAGCGCCGCCGGTGAGACCCAAATCGGTGTCGCCGTGGCGGTGCTCGATCTTGGCCGCGTCGATGCCGAGCTTGTGCGCCAGCAGATGGCCGAACACGGTGGCGTGGCTCTGCCCGGTCGATTGCACGTTCAGGCCGAGGATCATCTGGTCGCTGCCGGAAAACGCCAGCGACGCCATTTCCATCGGGCTCGCGCCGGAATGCTCCAGCATGCAGGAAATGCCGATGCCGCGCAGCTTCTTGCGCCTGGCCGATTCGCGCTTGCGCTTGTTGAAATTGTCGACGTCGGCGAGCTTGAGGGCCTTGTCGACGATGCCGGGAAAATCGCCGCTGTCGTAGGTGTTGATCGGCGTCTTGAACGGCATGGCCGACGGCGGGATCAGGTTTTTCTTGCGCAGCCGCACCGGGTCCATGCCGACGATGCGCGCGGCTTCCTCGACCGCCCGCTCGAGCGCGTAATTCGCCTCGGGGCGGCCGGCGCCGCGATAGGGCGCGATCGGCACCTTGTTGGAGAAATAACAGGCGACGCCGACGTCGACTTTCGCGATCCGGTACATGCCGGGCAGGCAGCGGGCGAAATTGTTGGTGTTGATGTTGATGCCGGCGTTGGCGATGTAGGCGCCCTGGTTGCAGAGGTGGCGCACACGCAAGCCTAAGAACTTGCCCTTGTCGTCGAGCGCGAGCTCGACGTGGCTCACCGCGTCGCGCGCCTGGCAGTCGCTCATGAAGGCTTCCGAACGCGTCGATTGCCAATGCACCGGCCGCCCAATTTTGCGCGCGGCCACCAGCACCGCGACGTATTCCGGGTAGACCGTCGTCTTCATGCCGAAGGCGCCGCCGACGTCTTCGGTGATCACCCGCAATTTGTCGTTCGGCACGCCCATGATGGAGGCCGCCTGGCCGCGCAAGCCATCGGCGCTCTGCGAGCAGGCGCGCAACGTGTAACGGTCGTTTTCCTTGTCGTAGGCGCCGGTGGCGCCGCGCGTTTCCATCGAAGCCACCACCAGGCGCTGGTGGACGACGCTAACGCGCGCGACATGCGGCGCCTTGGCGATGATCTCGGCGACCTCGCGTTCGTTCTCGCCGTTTTCGACCCAGCCGGGCCAGTCGACGCACAGATTGCCCGGCGCGTCAGGAAATAGCTGGGTCTTGCCCTGCATCGCGGCGTCGAGGTCGACCACCGCGGGCAATTCCTCGTAGTCGACTTGCACGAGCTCGGCGGCGTCCTGCGCCGCAGCGCGGGTGTCGGCGACCACCATGGCCACCGGATCGCCGACATGCATCGGCGTTTCCGCGAGTGCCGGGCGGAACGGCATCACCATCTTGGCGCCGCCGCGGCCAATGACCGGCGGGTGGCGCGAGATGCCGGCGACGCCGGCCGCCTTGATGTCCTCGGCGGTGAGCACCGCCAGCACGCCCTTGGCCTTGCGCGCGTCATCGGCGTTGACCGAAACGACGCGGGCATGCGCATGGGGCGAGCGGACGAAGGCGGCATAGGCTTGGTTCGGCAGCTTCGGGTCGTCGGTGAAATGGCCTTGGCCGCGCACCAGCGCGTCGTCTTCGACGCGCTGGGTACGGTTGCGGTGGGCGAGAGGCGAATTCATGCGGCTTTCCCGGGCGTAAAACGAGGCCCGTTTATAGCGGAAACTGGCCAGCCGGACAGGGGCTTGCGCCGGCGGCGCGGCTGCGGCACTCAGACGCCGCCCAATCACGCTACGGATTTCCGGCAGTTTTCAGAGGACGAAATGAGCAACGTGCGCACCATTGATACCCACACCCACATCTGCACCCTGGAAACCGCCGCGATGCTGACCAAGTCGGGCGTCAAGGTCACGATCACGCCCGACGATGCCGAGAATGCGGCATTCGATGTCGCCGGCGTGGTGTACCGGCCGTTCCCCACCGGCGGCTTCGACATCCCGCGCCGGCTCAAGGACATGGACGCGACCGGCGTCGACGTGCATGTGCTCTCGGCCACGCCGCAAACCTATCTCTACAATCAGGAGCCGGCGTTGGGCGCCGTGCTCTCCGCCATCCAGAACGACCAGATGGCCAAACACATCGCCGCCCACCCGACGCGGTTCTTAGGAATAGCCACGCTGCCGATGCAGGACCCCAAGCGCGCCGCCGATGAGCTCAGGCGCGCGATGACCAAGCTCGGCCTCAAGGGCTCGATGTTCGCCTCCAATGTGCTCGGCAAGAACCTGGACGATCCGAGCTTCGAACCGTTGTGGGCGACCGCCGAGGAACTCGGCGCCTTCCTGTTCATCCACCCGAACAACGTCGCCGGCGCCGACCGGTTGAAGTCCTATTATCTCGGCAACCTGATCGGCAATCCGCTCGACACCACCATCGCCGCGGCCTGCCTGGTCTTCGGCGGCGTCATGGACCGCTATCCGAAGCTGAAGATCATGCTCGCGCATGGCGGCGGCTTCACGCCATACCAGGCGGCGCGCTGGGAGCACGGCTGGAAGGTGCGCCCCGAACCGAAGAAGAACGTGCCGACGCAGCCGAAGGGCATCGCCAAGCGTTTCAATTACGACACCATCCTGCATTCCGCCGAGACGCTGGAAGCGATGATCGGCTTGGTCGGCAGCAGCCGCGTGATGCTCGGCAGCGACTACCCTTACGACATGGCGATGATGGATTGCGTCGCCCATGTGCGGTCGTTGAACATCTCCGACGCTGACAAGGATGCGATCCTGAACGGCAATGCCGAAAAGATGTTGTCGGGAAAATAACCATGAACCTGCAGGCGTCACCCAAGACCGGCCGCGTTCCAACGAGCGCGGTCACCGGTTTCATTATCGACGCCATGCAGACATGCGGCGTGCCGGCGGCTGACGCCGGCAAGATCGCCGAGCTGATGCTGGAGGCCGATCTTACCGGCGCTGACGCGCACGGCGTGTTCCGCCTGCCGCAATATGTGCAGCGGCTGAAGCTCGGCTCGACCAATGCGCGGCCGACCATCACGGTGACGCGCAGCGCGCCGGCGACCGCGCTGGTCGACGGCGACAACGGCATGGGTCATCTGGTCGTCGCCAAGACGGCGGAGACCGCGATCGCGCTCGCGCGCGAGAACGGCGTTGCCTGGGTCGGCTGCCGCAATTCCGGCCACGCCGGCGCCGCCGGCGTCTATGCGGCGCTGCCGCTCAAAGCCGACATGATCGGCATCTATTCGGCGGTGGCCAACGCCAACCACATGCCGATGGCCGGCGGCGCCGAGCCGCTGCTCGGCACCAATCCGCTGGCGCTCGCCATTCCCGCCGGCGAGGAGCCGCCTTTGGTGCTCGACATCGCCACCTCGATCGTCTCCTACGGCACCATCAAGAATCACAAATTGCTCAACCGGCCGCTCAAGGCCGATTGGATGATCAATCCGAAGACCGGCGAAGCGGTCACCGATCCGCAGAAAACCGCCGAGGCGCTGCTCTTGCCGATGGGCGGCTACAAGGGCGCCGGCCTTGCGCTGATGCTCGGCCTGCTCGCCGGCACGCTCAACGGCGCGCTGTTCGGCCGCGATTGCGTCGACTTCAACGCCGAGCCGGGCAAGGTCACCAATACGGGGCAGTTTGTGATTGCGCTCGATCCGGCGCGCTTCCAGCCGCTCGCCCAGTTCAAAGCGGAAGTCGATCGCCACATCCGCAGCTTGCGCGCTTCGAAGGCGCTGCCGGGCGAGGCCGTGCGGCTACCCGGCGAGGAGCGCGCCAAGCGTCGCGCCGACCGGCTGGCCAACGGCCTCGCTTTGCCGGGCGAATTGCTGGCGCAGCTCGACAAGATGGCGGGCGACCTCGCCATCAAGCCGTTACGCGAGCGATAAGCGCGATTAGTGGCCCGCTTTCTCGCCGGCCTTGATCTGCTCGACGACCGCCTTCCATTTTGCCGATTCGGCGGCGACGAAGGCCTTGAAGCTCTCCGGCGTCGGGCTCGAGGTCGGCACCATGCTGGCGGCGACCATGTGCTTGCGCACGTCCGCGTCCGCCATCGCCTTGAGCACGGCGGCGTGCAGCTTGGCGACGATCGGTGCCGGCGTTCCCGCCACTGCGAACAGGCCCTGCCAGGAGCCGCTGACGTCCTCGGGGAAGCCGAGTTCGACCACGCTCGGCACGTCGGGCAGCGTTTCCACGCGCTCTTTGGTGGTGACGGCGAAGCCCTTGAGCTTGCCGGCCTTCACGAACTGCGCCGCCGACGACAGCGTGACGAACATCATGTCGACGTTGCCGGCCAGCAGATCGACGACAGCCGGGCCGGCGCCGCCTTTGTACGGCACCTGCGTCATCTGCAGCCCGAGCCGGTGGCGGAACTGCTCCATCGCCAGCGTGTTGAGCGTGCTCACGCCGGCCGCGGCATAGTTGATCTTGCCGGGGTTGGCCTTGGCGTAGGCGATCATCTCCTTGAGCGAGTTCGGCGGAAATTTCTCGCTGGCCACCACGATGCCGGGCGTTTCGGCGGCGAGCGAGACCGGAATGAAATCGCGCTCGGGCGCGACTTTCAGTTCGGGAAAGAAATGCGGGTTGATGGCGATGGTGCCGATATTGCCGAGGAACAGCGTGTAGCCGTCGGGCGCGCTGCGCGCCGCCAGCTCCATGCCGACATTGCCGGCGGCGCCGCTGCGGTTGTCGATCACCAGCGTCTGGCCGAGCGCCTTCTCCATCGCCGGCTGGATCAGGCGGATGGCGAAATCCGAGGCGCCGCCCGGCGCGAAGGGGACGATGATGTGGATCGGCCGGCTCGGATAGCTGGCGGCGTCCTCGGCCGCGGCGAGCCCGCTCGCGGCCAGCAAGGCCAGCAGAGCAAACGCCGCGCAGCGCAGGTGTGGCCAGGTCATCCTGCTCTCCCTCCGTTGAAGGGTGTCAGGCCGCCGCTTTCATATCGTCCGGATCGAGCGGCAACTTCAGCGGCTTGCCGCGCTTGGCCGATAGGTCGAGCGCCTTGGTCAGCATCAGATTGCGGTGCGCTTCCTCCACCGTGGCCGCCGCCGTCGGCAGACCGAGCGAGACGCGGTTGAGCCAGCTGTCGGTCTCCAGCGCCATCGGCCCGCGCAGTTCGCCGAGCGCCATGTCGCCGGGCGGATAGCTGCCGAGGAAGTCCACCAAGCGCGTGGCGTCGGGGTTGTAGCCCTCTGATGTGCCCTTGGAGACCGCCAGCACGATGTCGCTGTGGGTATCGTCGATGGTGAGCGCGCCCGTGGTGCCGATGATGCCGATGTTGAGCGAGTAGACCGCCGGCGGCCAGGTGATCGGCAGGCCCCAAGACATGGCGAGATGATAAAGCGTGCCGTCGCTGAAGGTGATCATGCCGGCGGTGGCGTCGATCCCCTGATAGAGCGGGCCCAGCACTTTATCGATGGAGCGGGCGTAGATCTCGACCGGCGTCTTGCCCTCCAGGCACCACATGCAGACGTCGAGCGCATGGGTACCGGAGATCACCATCGGCGAGATGGTCGCGGGATCGTCGGTGCGCTTGTAATTATCGATCGCCACCAGCCGGTTCATGAAGGCGCGCGAGGTCACCAGCGTGACGTCACCGAGCGCGCCGGTGCGGCATTTTTCCTTGGCCGCCAGCCAGCGGCGGCGGAACCGCTGGGTATAGCCGACCACGGCGTCGACGCCGGCGTCCTGGATCGCCTTGAGCACTTTGGCGGACTCATCGAGCCGTGTCGCCAGCGGCTTTTCGATCAGCAGCGGGATCTTGCGCTCCAGCGCCGCCATGATCGGAT
This sequence comes from Pseudolabrys sp., assembly GCA_035501975.1. Taxonomy (GTDB): domain Bacteria; phylum Pseudomonadota; class Alphaproteobacteria; order Rhizobiales; family Xanthobacteraceae; genus Pseudolabrys. Next base: position 2,021 of record DATJVE010000026.1, on the reverse strand, counting down.
CGACGTGCAGGTGCTCGTCGGTGCAGATGATCGCCGCAGTGACTTCCGGCCGCTTGAGCAGTTCGACGTGGCTTTGCGTGACGAAATCGGCGCTGATCTTAGGCGCGACTTCGCCGGCGCGGTTCGGGTTCTTCTCGGCGAGCCCGATCCATTCGACCGCCGGATGGCGCGCCGCCACTTCGCCGCGGAACAGGCCGACCCGTCCGCCGCCGACGATCGCCAAGCCGACGCCCTTGGCGGACTTCTTCATGCGTTCACCCCGGCCATGTTCTTCTTTTTCAATTCCGCCACCGCCGAGATGGTTTCGTTCGTGAGCGGCAGGTCCACCGGCTCGCCGCGCTCGGCGGACAGGTCGGCGGCGGTATAAGTCTCCATCACCATGCGCGCGGATTCCGGCGTCACCATCGGCGGCCTGTCGAGGATGCAGGCCTCGAGGAAGTGCAGCGTCTCCGGCCCCATCTGGCCGGCATAGACGTGATCGACCTGCTCGCCCGGCATGGTGGACATCGGGAAGCGCTGGCCGTCGCTCACCGTGTTGAGCCAGTTGTCGCGGTGGGTGTCGTCGAGGATCAGCGAGCCTTCGGTGCCGAGGATCTCGACCCAGGTGGCGCAATAGTTCGGATAGCTCGGCGGCAGGTTCCAGCCGCCGGCGATATTGGCCACCAGGCCGTTGTCGAAAGTGACGACGGTGAACATCACGTCGTAGGAGCCGTTCACCGGCTTCATGTAGCCGTAGGAGCCCTGGCTGTAGACGCGCACGGGCTTGGCCGGCTCCAAGAGCCAGAACACGAAATCGAGGTCGTGGGTGGATTCCATCACCACCGGCGACAGCCGCACGCGGCTGGCGATCTTCTTGCCGAGGCTGCGCGACAGATGCCGGCTCACCATCACCGAGACGACGTTGCCGAGCGTGCCGTCGGTGATCTTCTTCTTGGCGAAGGCGAACTTGGTATTGAAGCGCTGCGAATAGCCGATGGTGAACTTCACCTTGTTGCGCTTGGAGATCTCGATCAGCTCGTCGGCTTCCCACAATTCGAGCGCGATCGGCTTTTCCAGGAGCACGTGCTTGCCCGCTTTCAGGCAGTCCTTGGCGATCGGGTAGTGGTTCGATTCCGGCGTGGTCGAGATGTAGACCACCGCGATGTCCGGGTTCTTGACGATGTCGTGGTAGTGGAGCGTCGCCGTCGCCGGCCGCGTCAGCGCCTTCACCTCGGCCAGCCGCTCGGGCCGGATTTCACAGATGTGCAATTTATCGACCAGCGCGGAGCGCGACAGCGTCTCCGCCCGGATGCCGCCGCACCAGCCGGTGCCGATTACCGCCGCTTCAACCTGCTTCACCGGACGTCTTCCTTTTGATTTTTGCTCACGGGATTGCGCGCGGCCGGACCGCCGCGGCGGCACACTACTTTTTTCTACCTCCCTCTGAAAGGGGGAGGTCGGCGAGCGTCGCTCGCCGGGTGGGGGTCCATTTCAAACGTTGCCGACCCCCTCCCTGACCCTCCCCCTTTCAGGGGGAGGGGACGGCAGCGCCGAAAACCTGAGCGGCGAATTGCGGATAGACCTCGGCGAGCTGCGGCGCCACCACTTCGCGCATGAGCTTGAGCGTCTCGGCCGAAGGCGGCGGCGTCTCCGGCACGGCGGCCGCCTTGTCAAACGCGAAGCCGGTATGCTCGACGACTTCCTCGACCGTGTGGCCGGGGTGCACGCTCACGAGCGTGAAGCGGTCGTCGGCGAAGGAGAACAGGCAGCGGTTGGTGACGAGCGCGATCGGTCCGCCTGGGCGGAAGACGTTCGGCGCGCTCGCGCCCGGCGCCGAGATAAAATCGACCTTGGGCACCAGCGTGCGGCGCGAATGCTCGGTGCGGAACAGGATTACCTTCGGCACCACGTAATAGAGATAGGCCGAGCCGAACGAGCCGGGGAAGCGCACCTGCGGGTGACCATGTTCGCCGATCTCGACCAGATTGACATTGCCGTGACCGTCGATCTGTCCGCCGGAGAGGAAGAACACGTCGATGCGG
>DATJVE010000025.1:0-14472 GCA_035501975.1 Pseudolabrys sp. | reverse complement strand
ATCGGCACGCTCGGCGCCGTCGGCGTCGCCACCGCGCATGAGGCGCTCGGCCGCTCCGGGCTGATGAAACCCTACCTGCGGCCGATCTGGCCCGGCGCGTCGATCGGCGGACCGGCGGTCACCGTGCTGGCGCAGCCGGGCGACAACTGGATGATCCACGTCGCCGTCGAGCAATGCAGAAAAGGCGACGTGCTGGTGGTCGGCTGCACCGCCGACAATACCGACGGCATGTTCGGCGAACTCTTGGCAACGGCGCTGGTGGCGCGCGGCGTGATCGGCCTCATCATCGACGCCGGCTGCCGCGACGTGAAGCCGCTCAAGGAGATGGGCTTCCCGGTGTGGTCGAAGGCGATTTCGGCCAAGGGCACGGTGAAAGCCACGCTCGGCGCGGTGAATATTCCCGTGGTCTGCGGCGGCGTCAACGTGGAACCGGGCGATGTGGTGGTGGCCGACGACGATGGTGTGGTGGTGATCCCGAAAAACCTCGCGGTGGAAACGGCGCAGAAGGCGCAGAAGCGCAAGGACGACGAGGACGGCAAGCGCAAGCAGCTCGAGGCCGGCGTCCTCTCGCTCGACATGTACAAGATGCGCGAGGGCCTGGAAAAAGCCGGGCTGCGCTACGTCGACAATCCGGAAGATGTCTAGCGAATAGCGTTGACAGTTGCTTAAAGGCGCCGTTGTCGGCGCTGCGCGGCCGCTTGGAAAACTATAAGAGATTCTGTGCGTTACGGCGCACGGCGAGCGTTTTCAAGCCCGCAGTCGGGAACGCGCAATCCGCCCGCGCAAAATTTCCGTAAACATTTAGCGACGGGTTTGAGGGTATTTTCAAACCTCGGGAACAAAAGTTCCCAGGCAAACAACGTGGAGTTCTTTCATGTCGAAGCTTATCGCATTTCTGAAGAACGAGTCGGGGGCCACCGCCATCGAATACGGTCTGATTGCTGCGGGTATCTCGGTTGCGATCATCGCCGTGGTCAATGGTCTGGGCACCCAGCTCAACGCCACCTTCACCAGCGTGTCGACCCAGCTCAAATAAAAGATCGGTCGTCGCGAATAAAAGCAAGGCTGCCCGGGGCGACGGCAGACTTGTTTTTTGTGCGCGCGGTGACGCTCCCGGCCGGCACCGCTATGCAGACAGCGGTGGGGCAGGATGGAATTTGACCAAGGCGATCGCGCCGAGCACGACGAAGACGGCGAGCGCCCCGCCTTGCGCGATCAGGAACGGCGGCTCATTGCCGGCCGGCGCCAATGCGTGCAGCGTCGGCACTTTCAGGAACGCCTGCACGATCAGCACGAAAACGTTGAACCACAGTGCGGTGATGGCGGTGACGACGTACATCCAGCGCCAACTGCCGCGCAGGCGCCGGCTATAAAGCCCGATCAGCGCGATGAGGAGAAGGATCAGCGACAGCACGCCGACCGCGAGCGCCGGCGTGAAGTTTTTAATGGGAAACAAGAAGCCGGTGGCGCTGGTCAGCAGCGTCGTGGCCAGGAACAGCGCCGTCAAGCCGGCCAGCCGGTGCGATCCGAGCATGCCGAGGACGACGATCACGCCGCTGACGATTGCGACGAGACTGATGATGACGTGCAAGGCGGTGAAACTCGAGATCGACATGACGCCTAGGATCATGACGCGCCTCCGACACCGATCGCCCCGCGAGTAGGACGATATACTACGCCGGCGCCGCTATAAACAGCCGCCGCGTGCCGCGCATGTCGAGCCACAGCCCGGCCGGCGTATGGCTGAGACGAAGCATTACCGTGTCACAATGCGCGCAGCGCACGATCGCGCCCATCGCGCCGCCGTAGGCGGGCACGGCGCCGATTTCGGCGACGGCACCGCAGCCGTCGCAGATGATTTCCGCCGCCGTCACGTCGAGCGCGAACAATTCGCGCAAGGCGCCGCCGGCCGCGTTGCCGTCGAGTGGGCTTTGCCGGTCCATGCTGCAGTCTCCTAGCTTCCTGTCGGTCCGAAGCGTTCGGTCTTGATCAGATGCGGCTCGTGGCCGATGTCGCGCAACGCGCGCGCGGCGGCTTCCACCAGCGGCGTCGGCCCGCACACGAAAATGCCCGGATGCGCGCCGGGCGGATAGCCAACGCTCTCGAGCATGGCGCGGTCGATGCGGCGGGTGAAGCCGCGCCAGCCCGCCGGCCGCTCGCGCGTGAGCGTGTGCACGACGGTGAGCCCACCCTGCCCGGCCAGGCGCTCGAGCTCGGCGCGATAGATGATGTCGGCTTGCGTGCGCGAGGAATAAAGCAAGGTCGCCGGCACGGTGCTCATCGCCGCGGCGCGCTGGCGCAGCATGGCCATCAGCGGCACCACGCCGGAGCCGCCGGCGACGAGGAACAGCGGACCGCCGAGGTCGGGCGTCCAGACGAAATAGCCACCGATCGGCCCGCGCAATTCGAACTTGTCGCCCGGTCGCGCCTCGCCGGCGAGATAGGGCGACACTTCGCCCTCGGCGATGCGCTCGACGGTGAGCGTCACGCGACCTGCGGCCGGCGCCGAGGCGATCGAATAGCTGCGCTGAGCCTGATAACCGTCCTCGGCGGTTAGCCGCACGTCGACATGCTGGCCGGCGCGGTGGCCCGGCCAGTCCGGTACCTCGAGCACGAGGCTGCGCACGCGCGGCGTCTCCCCGACGACCTCGCGCACCTCTGCCGTCATCCATTGCAGTCGCCGCGGCGACTTAATCTCCAGCATAGCGCTGCTCGCGCCAGGGATCGCCGTAGATGTGATAGCCGAGCTCCTCCCAGAAACCGGGCTGCTCGCTATCGATGAACTGCAGGCGGCGTACCCATTTCGCGCTCTTCCAGAAATAGAGATGCGGCACCAGGAGGCGCGCCGGGCCGCCATGTTCGGGATCGAGCGGCGCGCCGTCGTAATGCGTCGCCACCATGGCCTTGCCGTCGACCAGATCCTCGGCCGGCACGTTGGTGGTGTAGCCGCCGTCGCAATGCACGAGCACGAAAGTGGCCGGCGGCTCGCTCAAGCCGGCGGCGTCCAAGAGCGTGTCGATGGTCGCACCGCTCCAATGCGTGTCGAGCTTCGACCAGGTGGTGACGCAATGGATGTCGACCGCCAGTTCGGTCTGCGGCAGCGCGTTGAATTCGGCCCAGCTCCATTGGCCGAGCGGGCTGTCGCCGTCCTCCAGCGTCAGGCTCCAGCTCTTGAGATGCGTTTCCGGCGTCGGTCCGGCGGAGAGCACCGGGAAGTCGGACACCAGATGCTGGCCGGGCGGTATGCGTGAACTGGGGCCGCCTGGCTTGCGCCCGCGGAAGCCGCGCGAAATCGGAGGCTCGCTCATGACAGACACCCGTCGTGCCGGCGATCAGTGTCGCGCGCGGTTAGGGCAAACACAATATACGAACGGCGCGGGCGCTTTAATTGTGCTTTCTCGGCCGCTGCAGCCATGTCTTCACATGGTCGAGATGGTCGCGACCGACCCGGCGCCCATAGACCGCGGCCAGCGCGCGCGCCGCATGGGCGCGTTCGGCCGGCGATCGCTTGTTTTCCGGGTCGAGAACGCGGTCGCGGAGCCCTTCGATCGCACGGGATTTTTGTGTGGCCAGAAACCGCACGACGCGATTGCGCTCGCCGGTATATTTCTGGTCGACCTTGTCGGGCGACGACAACACCACCTCGTGGCGGCCCGTTTCATAAAGGATGGCGAGCCGGCGCTCGCAGAACGCGCGTAGCCGGTCATAACACGCGGCGCGCCTTTCCTTCGTGTATTCGATGCAGCGCGCCAGGAAGCTCCAGATTTTCGGCGCCGTCTCGAAGCCGGTTTCCTTCGTCTTCTCCCACAGCGCCGACGCCAGAAACTCCGCCAGCCGCCTCAGCGCTTTCTGGTGGTCGGTCACCTTGTCCGTGGCGGCGTCTTCCAAATTCGGGTCGAGCGGCTTGAGTTGCTCAGGACTCAGCGAAATGCCCCGCGGCGTATCGGTCCGCTCGGCATTTTCGTTCAAGGCGACGGCAATGCTGTTGGCGTTCTTGACACGCATGCTGTCGAGCTCGCGCAAATTCCATTTGTCGGTCAAGAATCTCAGCAACGACGTGTGGTCGAACTGGGTGTGCTCGACGCCCGCCTTGACCCAGGGCGAGACCAGGATGGCCGGCACGCGAAGGCCGAGTTGATCGAATTTGAATTTGCCTGGGCCGTTTTTATACGGAACCGTCGCCGCGCAATCGTCGGGCGGGACCGCGCTCGGCGGGACCACGTGGTCGTAAAAACCTCCGTGCTCATCGTAGAACACCACCAGCAGCGTCGATTTCCAAAGTGCTTCGTTGCGGCGCAGGGCGTTGTAGACGTCGGCGATCAGCTTTTGCGCCCGCATGATGTCGTGCGGCGGATGATCGTCGTTTTGCTGGTAACCGAAGTAGTCAGGCTCGATCAGCGAAAATTGCGGGAAGTCATCGGGATGACCGCGCGCGTCTTCGTAGAAACGGCGGATGTAATAGTATTGGGCCGCGTTGTGCGGCGCGCGGAGCTGCTTCATCGTCCAGCTTTGCGGAAGGTCGTGGAAATAGACCTTCCAACTGATCTGCTTCTCGTTCAGGCGGTCGAAAATCGTGTCTTGCGTCTGCTGGAAGTAGCCGGCGAGGTCGACCTTGTGGGTGCCGTCGTTCGGCATGTCGACGTGGCCGAGGCATGTGCCGCTAAACGCGAAGAAGCGGTTCGGCCAAGTCGGGCCCGGCAGCGACGAAAACCAATGGTCGCAAACCGTGAAATGTCTGGCGAGCTGATGCAGGCCGGGCAGGAAATCGAGCGGATAATAGCCCATCATATAGCGGCGCTCGTCAGGCGGCGACCCCGGAAAAGCCTCGACGAAATCCTGAACGAAACCGCCGTTGTTGTTCTGCAGCTGGGTAGCGACGTGCTCGACTTCGTGATGCGGGTCGAGCGTCATCTGGCGCTCGGTGGTCTCTGCCTGGGCGATCGGCGGGCCGCCGACGTCGTCGTTGCTGCGCGGGCGATCGGGATCGATGCCTTCGAGACGATCCCTGCCGTCCTTGCCGTCATAGACGGCGCTCAGGCTGCCCAGCATCTGGTCAAACGAGTGATTTTCCAGAATCAGGACGACGACGTGCTCAATCTTATCGATCGCCGACATGCTACCCCCCATGCCGCAGCCAACAGACCGGCCGCTCAATAACGCGCGCCTATCCTAGGGCGATCATTCAGCGAATTGCAATTGCAAGTTACGCAAGCCACTCAGCGGTTGGCGGCGCTCCACGGCGCGATGCGGCGGCCGGCCCATTTCAGCGCCGAGGTCAGCGACACGCCGAGGATCATCAGCACGATCACCGGCACGAAGGTCTTATCCATCGCGAACTGGTTGGCGTATTTGGTCAGCATGAAGCCGAGGCCGGAGATCGTCGTGTAGAATTCCGCGATGATCATGCCGATCAGCCCGCGGCCGATCGCCAGCCGCACGCCGGCGATGATGTAGGGCAGCGCGAACGGCAACAGCACGTCCTGCCAGACGCGCCACTCGCTGGAGCGAAACGAGTGCGCCACCTCGAGCATGTTCTTGTCGCATTCGCGCACGCCCTGATAGGTGTTGATCAGGACCGGGAACACCGCGAACAAGAAGACGACGATGATCTTGGCCTTCAGATAAATGCCGAACCACAGCACCAGCACCGGCACCAAGGCGACCAAGGGCGTCGCGTAAAAGGCATTGATCGGCAGGTCGAGCGCCCAGTCGAGCCAGCGGAATCGCGCCATGGCGATGCCGAGCGGAATGCCGACAAGGATGGAAATGCCGAGCCCGTAGACCATGACCTGCAGGCTTTGCCCGAGAAAGTACGGCAGCTCGCCGGAGACGGTCGTGTCGTAGAAGGCGACGGCGATTTTCGTCGGATAGGTGAACAGGATCGGGCTGATCGTCGGCCCGACGAGCTGCCAGACGATCAGCAGCAAAGCGACGAAGCCGTAGCGGAACAGCGCGCGGCTTTCCCACCACGGTGCTTTCTTTGCCGCCGGCGGTGCGGCTGCCGCAGCGTCCGCGACCAGCGGACCCGTATGAACCTGATTGGCGATGCTCATCCCTGGTTCCTCCGCGGCCCCATCACGACGGCGCCGAGATGCGGCCGGCGAGATGTGTCCCTCGCACTAGAACACCGCAGTCGGGCAAACGGGTCCCTTCCATTCGCCCAATTCCTTGATCGACTTTTCCGCAAAGCTCTTGTCGACGATCTGGTCGTAGGTCGGCGTCTTGCCCGGGTCGATATTGCCGACCTTGGTCATCAGCGTGGCGGTGTAGTTGATCCGCTCCGGCGACAGCCCGGTATTGGCGTCCCAGATGCAGCTCTTCACCAGGAAATCGTAGGTGTCGGAGATGATCTGCTCCGGGTAACCGGTCTCCTTGACGATGATCGGCAGCACCCTGGCCTTGTCGGTGTAGAGGATGCGGGTCGCCTCGATGGTCGCGGTGACGAAGGCCTGCATGGCAGCCGCCTTCTGTTTGATGACGTCCTCGCGCGCCGAATAGACCGTATAGACCTGCTTGGGCTGCACCTCCCACATGCGGGCGATCGCGTGCAGGCTCGGCACCTTCTGCTTGGCCAGCATTTCCTGCTCGACGTGCAGGATCGCGGTATCGACCTGATCGGCCACCAGCGCCGGCACGTCTTCGCTGGCGATGCTGACGAAGTTGACGTCTTTCGGATCGATCTTGGCGTTGCGCAGGATGGCCTTGCTCAGGATGTCGGCGAAGCCGCCGGGCTGCTGGATGCCGATGCGCTTGCCCTTCAGGTCGGCCATCGTCTTGATGTTGTCGTGCACCACCATCGAGGCCTCGAACTTGTAGAGCGTCGCCAGGATGCTCTTCACCGGCGAGCCTTTGGAGATCGCGACGATGGTGGTGGCGCCCGGCGCCTGCGCGATGTCGAGGTTGCCGGCCAGCATGGCGCGGAACACCTTGACGCCGTCCTCGAGCGCCACCGTTTCCACGTCGAGGCCGTATTTCTTGTAGATGCCGAGATCCTTGGCGATCAGCACCGGCATGTGCACGACGTTCGGCGGCGTGGTCGGCATGCCGACGACGAGCTTGTTGGCTTGCGCGTGAGCGAGACCCGGCAGCGCGAGCGCCACGGCAAAGACGGCCAGCGTCGAATAGAATTTGCGCATCGAACCCTCCCAGTTTTTCTTTTTTACGGTCCCAAGGCGCCCCACGCCATCGAGCCGATCGCGGGATTACCCGCCAGAGGCGAGATACTGCCCGATTGCCCCTGTAAAAACAACGAACTCCGGCCGGAGCATCCCGCCTCAAGCCGCCGCCTTTGACCGCGGCCGCAGGCATTGGTTAATTGCGCCGCGCAACGTACAAGGTTGAGGCATGGCAGAATTCGTCGTCGAGTTCGGAAAGTCCGGCGCCACGCCGGATGGCCGGCTGGACGCGCCGGCGTTTCGGCGCAACCACGAGGCCATCTGGTCGGCGATCGCGCCGTTCCTGAACGCGCAAACCGGGGACGTCCTGGAAATTGGCAGCGGCACCGGACAGCACGTGACGACATTCGCCGCGCGCACGCCGCAGCTCACCTGGTGGCCGAGCGATATCTACCCGTCGCATCTTGCCAGCATCGAGGCCTGGCGGCGCCACATGGGGCTCGCCAACCTGCGCGCGCCGCAGCGCATCGACCTCACCAATTCTGACTGGGACTGGATGGCGGATGGGACGGCGGGCGGCGCGCTCGCCGCCATGCTTTGCATCAACGTGCTGCACATTTCGCCGTGGACGGTGGCGCAGAATCTCGTCGCCGGCGCCGGGCGCTATCTGCGCGACGGCGGCCGGCTGTTCGTCTATGGCCCGTTCAAGCGCGACGGCGCACACACTGCGCCGAGCAATGCCGCCTTCGATCAAAGCCTGCGCGCGGAAAATCCCGCCTGGGGCGTGCGCGACGTCGCCGAGCTCAATGCGCTCGCGCACGAGGCCGGCCTCGCGGCCGCCGAAATCGCACCGATGCCGGCGAACAATCTGGTTCTGGCCTTCGCCCGCGCCGTCCGGCACAATTGATCCCGCCCCGACTCGCACATCAGACAAGACAACATGACGCCGGAACCCAATCTCGACATCGCCCATCTCGGCCACCTCGAACTGCTGACGCCGGAATTCGACAAGAGCGCCCGCTTCTTCATCGACGTGATGGGCATGACCCAGAGCGGCGAAAAGGGCGACAGTATCTATCTGCGCGGCTACGACGACTACGAGCGCTATTCGCTGAAGCTCACCGCATCGAAGACCAACGGCATGGCGCACGCCGCCTACCGCACGCGCTCGCCGCAGGCGCTCGAGCGCCGCGCCGCCGCGCTCAAGGGTTCAGGATTTGACCTCGGCTGGACCGACGGCGATCTCGGCCATGGCAAGAGCTTCGTCTGCAAGGACCCCGATGGCCACGTCATCGAGCTTTATTACGACACCGAGTGGTACGATCCGCCGCCGGACCAGAAGCCGGCGCTGAAAAATCAAGCGCAGCGCTTTCCCGCGCGCGGCTGCAACGTGCGCCGGATCGATCACTGGAACGGCCTCGCCGCCGACATCAGCGGCTGCCGCAAATTCTTCGAGGACCATCTCGGCTTCCGCCTCACCGAGCGCATCGTCATGAACGACGGCAGCGAGGCCGGCATCTGGCTCACCGCGACGAATAAATCCTACGACTTCGCCTATACGCGCGATCACACCGGCGCGCGCGGGCGATTCCATCACGTCACCTATGCGCTGAATTCGCGCGAGGAGGTGCTGCTCGCCGCCGATATTTTCCTGGAGAACGGCGTCTTCATCGAAACCGGCCCGCACAAGCACGCCGTGCAGCAGACTTTCTTTCTCTACGTCTATGAGCCCGGCGGCAATCGCGTCGAAGTGGCGAACGCCAGCGCACGGCTGGTGCTGGCGCCGGACTGGAAGCCGATCACCTGGACCGAGGCCGACCGCAAGAAGGGCCAGGCCTGGGGTCTCAAGACCATCGAATCGTTCCACACCCACGGCACGCCGGAGGTTCCGGCGCGCGCCAAGGCGTGACGATGCTCGCGCGCGATGCCGATGCAATGCAGGCCGACCGTGCGCTGAGGGCGGCGCTGGCCGCCGGCGACCCGGCGGCAGCGGCGGCGCTGTTCGACGGCGAACTGACCTGGGTCGATTGCAACGGCCGCGTTCTCGACAAGCCACCAGAGGCCGGCGCCTTGCCCAAGCCGCTGCTCGGCGATGAGGCCGGGTTGACACCATCGGTGCATCGCTATGGCGCGGTCACAACTGTCGCAGTCGGGCGCGACAAGGAATTCACGCTGCGCATCTGGGTCAGCCGCGCCGCCGGCTGGCGGCTGATCGCCTATCACGAGGTGTCGCAGAACCTGCCGCCGGTGCCGCATGGCCCCGGCCGCAAAGACTGGGATAACCCGTGCCGCGTGCTGCCCTATGAGCCGCGCACCGCCGACGAGCGCGACTGCCTCGCCGCTTGGCAGCAACTCGAAATCGCGGTGATGCATCACGAGCCCGAGGTCTGGGCGCAGCATGTCGCCGACGAATTTTTGGTGGTCGGCGCCGCGCGTCGGCACACCAAAGCCGACCGCAAGGCGGTGCTGGCGGAACAGCGGCGCACCAACGCCAATTCCGCCCCGGCCCCGCTGGTCTCGGCGCGGCTATTCGGCTTTGACAGTGCGATGGTGATGCTCTGCGAGCACCAGCCGTTCCACGGCAAGGCCGCGCGGGTTTCCCGCGTTTTCGTCAAGCGCGACGGCCACTGGCTGATGGCCATCAGCTTCCAGACCACGCGGCAGGACGCCGAGGTGAAGACAATCTGACTCAGTCCGCAATTTGAGTATAACGCTGCAAGACTTGTCAGGACGCCGCATTATGAACCGCCGCAACACGCCACGCGTTTCCTTCATCGGCTTCGGCGAGGCCGGCCGGGCCATCGCCTCCGGCCTGCGCGAAACCGGCATCGAGCGCATCGCCGCCTGGGACATCCTGTTCCCGGTGGCGGCGGGCGCGCGGCTCAAAGCCGCCGGCGAAAGCATGGGCGTGCGGCTGGCGGATTCCGCCGCCGACGCCGTGCGCGAAACCGATTTGATCATCTCCGCGGTGACCGCCGCGTCGAGCCTGGACGCCGCCCGCTCGGTCGAGCCGCATTTGTCCGGCTCGCCTTACTATCTCGACATCAATTCGGTTTCGCCCGGCCGCAAGCAGGCGACCGCCCAGCTGCTCGGCGACCGCGCCCGCTATGTGGACGTGGCGGTGGTCGCGCCGATTCATCCGTTGCGTCACAAGACGCCGCTCCTGATCTCCGGCCCGCACGCCGAGGCGATCTCCCCGCTGCTCGGCGAACTGGAAATGACGCTGCGCGTGGTCGGCGGCGACACCGGCCAGGCAGCGGCCATCAAGATGATCCGCAGCGTGATGATCAAGGGCATCGAGGCGCTCACCCTGGAATGCTTCCTCGCCGCGGCGCGCGCCGGCGTGCTCGACGAGGTGACGGGGTCGCTCAAGAACAATTATCCCGGCCTCGATTGGCCGAAAATGTCCGAATACAATCTCGAGCGCATGGCGAGCCATGGCGAGCGGCGCGCCGCCGAGATGGAAGAGTCGGCCGCGACCTTGCGCGAGCTGGGGCTCGACCCGCTGATGGTCGATGCCACCGTCAAGCGTCAGCGCGAAATGGGCGCGATCGGCAAGGACGACAATGTGCGCGCGTCGCTCACATCCGGCCGCACCGCCATGCTCGACGCGATCAGTGCCGCCAAGGACAAGCGCTGAGTGGCGGCGGCGGCGCGACATTAAAGGGATTCCCTCGCCATCTCCGCTTTTTCGCGTGTCGCAAAATGAACGCGCGTTCAGCTACGCCGCAGCGCAGCGACGTAAATTTCTTGTAATCGCGGCGAGTTCCCTCCTACTATTGGTGCGCCAATAATGTCGGGAGGAAACGATGAAACTGAAGACTTTCGCTTACGCGGCGTTTATTGCCTTCGCGGCCGGCGCCTTCGTCGTCGGCTCAAGCGGACCCAGCGAAGCCAAGGGCAAGAAGGCGATGGAGCCGCCGCCGCACCCGGGCCCGTGCTTTGAGCTCTACGCGCCGGTCTGCGGCGTGAAGGGTGGCATGAAGTTCACGTACGGCAACGCGTGCTTCGCCGGCAAGGACGGCGCCAAGATCGTGTCGCAAGGCGCTTGCCCGAAGGCCAAGCCGCACAAGAAGCACAAAGCGCACAAGAAAATGAGCAAGCCGGCGAAGAAGATGGAAATGAAATCGGACATGAAGAAGCCCGCCGCACCGGCCAAGGACGACAAGAAGAAGTAATCCTCGCTCGATTTTGCCGGCAAAAAACGGGCCGTTGCGATGCAGCGGCCCGTTTCTGTTTTATAGGCGCGCGCCTATTTCTTGACCGGCGGAATCTGCAACATCTCGGCGATCTGTTCCTTGGTCAGCGGTTTGTCGAGGAACTTGAGCTTGACCGCGTCGCGGATCGCGCCGTCGAGATCGGCAAAGTGATCGGTCTGCAGCGCCGCTTTCGGCTGGAATTTGTCCATCGACTCCTTGAGCAGCTCGACCGGCCGGTGGATTTTCTTGGAATACATCTCGACCGCCTTGGGGTCGGCATACATCCAGTCCACCGACTCGCGATAGGCGTCCATGAAGCGCATGATCGCATCGTGCTTGGTCTTCAGTGCATCGGCGTTGACGATCAGCAGGCGCACCGTCTGCCCGCGCAGCGACGGCACGTCGCTGCCGTGCGCGATGATACGGATCTTGCCGTCCTTGATTTCCTGCAGGCCGAACGGCGGCGCCGCCCAGCCGATGTCGATCTGGCCGGACATCACCGCGGTCAACGTGGCGGGCGGGCCGCCGGTGGCGGTCGGCTTGGCCTTGGCGCCGAGTTCCTGAACGAAGGCAACGACGATGTTGTTCGACGACGAGCCGTTGGTCGAATAGGCGATCGTCGTCTCCGGCGTCGCATCCTTCAAGCTTTTGATCTTGGAATCGGACTTCACGTACCAGTAAAGATCGCCGGTGCCGGTGAACATCGGCGCCAGGATGCGCACCGGCGCGCCCTTCGAGAAGGCGCGCATGGCGCCGGCAGCGCCCACGCCGGCGCCGATATCGGCGGAGCCGGAGATCACCGCCTGGATGGTCTCGCCGGCGCCTTGCGTGCCGACGTTTTCCAGCACCAGCCCGTGCTTCTTGAAGATGCCGGCGTCCTGACCGAGCGTCGGCGCCTGGTTTTCCCAATTGTTGATCTGGCCGATGGCGAGCTTGAGCGTGTCCTCCGCCGCGGCCGGCTGGCCCGCCAGCGCCAGCGGCACCATAAGCCCGAGCGCGGCGGCGATCGTCTTGACGGTCTGCATCGGATTTTCCTCCCTGATGAAGTTTCTATCGTTGGCCGGTGGGCGGCATTGAACACCGATTGCCGCCCGCCGGGGAAGCCCAAACTATCACCGCCGGCGCGATTTCCGGCGCGGCTTGGCCGCCGCCCGTGCCGGTTTCTTGGCCGACGGCACCCCGCCGGACTTGGCCACCCGCATGGTCCAGTATTCCCACGAGCGCATCAGCCCGGTCGTCTTGGTGCTGATCGAGCCGGCAAGCTCCGCCTCGCCGGGCGTCAGTGAATCGATGCCGCCACCGATGGACAGCGCGCGTACCTGGTATTCGGCGTTGCGCGCGGAATAGATGCAGCGAAACACGCAGTCCTTGACGCTGGTGCCGGCGACGGTGACGCCATGCCGCTTCATCAGCACCATCCAGTGGCGGCCGAGCGCGCGGGCGAGCGAGGCGCCCTCCTCCGGTTTGATCACCAGCATATTCGTGTCGCCGAACTCGTCGTTCTGGTCCCACACCGGCGGCTTGATGCCGCCGACCGCGCCGAGATGGAAGACCGGCATGTAGTCGGTGCCGGTCGCCAGCAGCGGCATGAAGGCCGGGCAATGATGGTGGCACACCGACATCACCTCCGGCCGCGCCTTGTAGATTTCGCCGTGGATGACGCGCTCGGAATACTGGCCGACGCCGGGCTCGCGAATGGGACGGGAATCGAGGTCGTATTCGATGAAATCGTCCGGCGTCACCAGTTCGGGCGCGCGCGAGCGCGACAAGAGATAGCGGCCCGGATCGCCGGGATGGCGCATGCTGACGTGCCCGAAGGCGTCGATGACCCCCTCGTTGGCGACCATGCGGTTGGCAAGCGCGAGTTCGGCGCGCACGTCTTTCAGCGTATTGACCACGGACGTTTCCTCTCATGCTGGGATGGTTTGGTGTCCTACATTATAGGACAACAACGCTGGTGTAACAGGGCGAACGGCGCTTGACAGACGGCGGCCGTTGGGGACGCTTCAAGCTGCCATGGCCGGTTCAGCACAAATCGTCATCCACGGCGTCAGCCACCTCTACCGCCCGCCGCGCGGCCGCGCGGTCAAGGCGCTCGATGAGGTCTCGCTCGAGGTGGCGAACCGCGAATTTGTCGCGCTGCTCGGGCCGTCCGGCTGCGGCAAATCCACTTTGCTTTATCTGATCGGCGGCTTCCTGCCAGTGGAGACCGGCAGCATCGCGGTCGACGGCAACGCGATTACCGGCCCCGGACCGGACCGCGGCATCGTCTTCCAGCATTTCGCGCTGTTTCCGTGGAAAACCGTGCGCGGCAACATCCTGTACGGGCTGGAGCGCCAGGGCATGGCCAAGGCCGAGCGCGAACAGCGCGCGATGGATTTCATCGAACTGGTCGGGCTCGCCGGCTTCGAGGACAGCTATCCCTCGCAGCTCTCCGGCGGCATGAAACAGCGCACGGCAATCGCGCGCACCCTCGCCTTCGACCCCAAGATCCTGCTGATGGATGAGCCGTTCGGCGCGCTCGATGCGCAGACGCGCGAGCTGATGCAGGTCGAATTGCTGCGCATCTGGCAGCGCACGCCGAAGACGGTGATCTTCGTCACCCACGACGTGCAGGAAGCGGTCTTTCTCGCCGACCGAGTGGCGGTGATGTCGGCGCGGCCAGGGCGCATCAAGACCATTGTCGATACCAAATTCGACAAGACCGATCCGCATGTCCACAAATCGAAGGCTTTCGTCGAGAAGGTCGACGAGATCTGGAACCTGGTGAAGGTCGAAGCCATCAAGGCCCAGGGCGTGCGCAAGCCATGAAGCAGCTCATCCGCTATCTGCCGCTGCTGCTGCTCGCCGTCGCCTGGGAGCTGGCGTCGCGCCTTGAATTGGTATCATCCACGGCGCTGCCGCCCTTGTCCGACGTGATCCGCGCCTGGATCGGTCTGCTCAAGGACGGCGATCTGGTCACGAACGGAGTGTCCTCGCTTTATCGCGCCTTTGCTGGTTTGGGTCTCGCGATCCTCGTCGGCGCCATCCTCGGCATCGCGATGGCCTGGTGGCGGCCGGCGAACACGCTGCTGTCGCCGCTGGTCGAGATGTTCTACCCGCTGCCGAAATCGGCGCTGATCCCGGTCACCGTGATCTGGCTCGGCTACGGCGACGGC
>DATJVE010000024.1:0-20302 GCA_035501975.1 Pseudolabrys sp. | reverse complement strand
GCTGCTTCGAAGGCAATTCGCTCTTCACCCTCGTGCTCACGCCGCCGCACCACTAATCCTGACGCGCGCGCCCGGTGGACGAATTTGTGGGGCGAACCGCGCACCGACACCTGCTCGAAGCCGTCCTGCAGCAACCGCCGCCCCCGGGCTTTGCGACTTGCGATCGGCCGCCGTCCACCAGCCGCAAATCCTCGATATCGAGACGCTTGCGGCCAAGGGATCTGGGGGGGCGCGGTTTGCTAACAATTCGTTACGAAAGTTTGCCTATTGTCGCTCGGTTGTTTCCGATCCCATGGCCAGTGGGAACGTTCGATTGTCGCAACCCGCAACCGCGCCGAGGCGAGCCAATTCAATGACCCTGCGTTCGCCGAACACGCGCGCGCTTGCGCCCGAGAGCGGCCCCGTTGCCGCGGACCCGGGCACGACCGACGCGCTCAAGCCTCTCGGCGCCAAGCCCGTGCTGGTCGGCACGCACGGCCGTTACACGTTGCGAAGCTGGCGCGACGCCAGCGGCCGGCCGCGGCAGTTTGCATGTACCGTGGTGAAATTCTCGGCGGAGCGGATCAGGCTTGCCGGGCCCGTCACCGGGGCTGTCGGCGAATGGGTCAATGCGAATTTCGATCATTTTGGCGGCGTCGAGGGGCCGATTACCGAAGCCTCCCAAGGTCAGTTCACGATGTGGATCGTGGCGAGCGCCGAGAGCCGGCAAAAAATCGCCCGCAAGGTGGCGTGGGCCAACGACAAGAACAGCGTCAACAGGAGGCGCCACGAAAGGCACGTGCCCCGCGATCCGGATTCAATCCTGCACTTTGCCGACGGCAGTATCGCGGCGTGCCAGATCATCGATTATTCGCTCTCGGGCGTCGCCGCCACCGGCGAGATCGTTCCCAAGGTCGGCGCCATCGTCAAAATCGGAGACATTCACGGTCAGGTGCTGCGCCACACCGGGGATGGGTTCATCGTCGAATTTTTTCTTGTGCAGGATGCGCACACGATCGAAAGACTTTTCATGAATTCGCAGACCGGATTCGCCGCGGACGCGCAGACTCTCACATCATCCGGCCCCCGGCCGCCTGGGTCGGTGGCCTAAAGCGGAAGAATTTTCCTAGCGGCGGAAGAATCGGCCGGCTTTGATAGCTGCCGCAATTCAGATTCGGCCGCGAAATCGCCGATAAAATCCCGCTCCGTCGTCTGGCTCGGCTTTTGCTTCATCACGGCGGTCAGGGGCGGCTTGTTTTGTGCATCGTGCCAAGGCGCGATGCGGGGAATGTGCCGTCATGAAAATTCATCCGCACCCGCCGCTCCCCCCGCCGCTTCCCCAACTTCAACCAAAGCCGCCGACGCCTTTCGCGGTCGCACTCAAGACCGAAGAACTGCTGGAGACCGCGCAGCAGCAACGCGTGCGCCTAAGGAAACTCTTCGGCGCGCGGAAAGACCAGCCGGGTTCGGATGAAGCCGGCGAAGAAGACGCAGGCGCGTCCTCGAACCGGCATCTTGATTTTCTGGCCTAAGCGCCACGCGGCGCGGTGTGTTGCGGGCGGCCAAGCGGACGCCCATTGCCGGGATGCGTCGGCACGCCCGTCACCGCAGGGAATTGGAACGCGTGAAATCACGGCACCGCGGCCGTCCATGCGCGCGGTGAGCGTGGCCAAAAGCGCGTCGGCAAACTGCGCCGCGATGACTGCGGCGATGCCGGCAAACGTATCGGAGCGCGCGCGCATTGGTGATGGCCGGATTGGCGAACGCGGTCGAGGCCGTCAACCGGTCGGGCGCGGCGATGTCGAGGCGTCCGCGTCAATGCCGGGGTCGAGGATATTTCGGCGTTGTTGAAATATCACGGGGTCCAAATTGCCATAATCGGACATCGGATTGTGGCGTTGGCGTCCACAATTCCGGCCAGCTTAGGTCCAACTAAAGCCCGGACGGTCCACTTGATTTTGCATTGCCGCGGATAAGCGGCGGTACCAACGGCGCTTCGCAACTGACGTGAAGGAGGTTGGCATGAGCGCTCTCGAGTGGAACGACCGCGGCAATCCGGACACCGCGTGGTCTTTCGTGCCGCGCCGGCGGCGGGCGGTGCCCGCCGAGGCCACCATCCGCCCGGTGCTGGAGCGATTGCGGCGCGCCGAGCGCGGCGACAGCATGCCGATCTTGCGCGAGGCGCCGAGCATCGCGCCGGCGATCCTGCCCGGCGCCGCGCCCGCCGGGAAGAGTTTTCTGTCGATCGCGGCCCGCTTTGCTGCGGCCGCCGGCGTGTGCTCCGGCCTCGCCGTCGTGGCGATATCACCGCTGGGACCGCAGCGCGAGGACCGCGCGCCGGTCGCGCCGGCGCCGTGGAGCAAGCCGGTGCAGACCATCTCGTACAAATTGCAGGACCGGTTCGGCGATGCCGCGCCGGCGCTGCCCTCGGCCGCGGAGACGCAAGGCCAGCCGCTGCGCGACGGCGCCGGCGAGGTGACGGGTTCGCTGCGCGCCGACGGCGAGGGTGCGCTGCCCGCGCCGTTGCAGCTCTGGGCGACGGTACCGCCGGTGTTGGTCGCGGCGGGGTGGGGCGCGGACGCGCAAGCCGCCTTCGATGAAGCGACGCCGAAATCCGGCGACATCGCGCCGAAAGAGGCGGCGGAGCACCGCGCCCACGCCGCGCGGCATCATTGGCGCTTCCGCCGGCACGTGGCGCGCTCGCATGCCGATCAGGCGGCGGCGAAGCCGGACGCCAGACCGGCGGCAGCGGCCGCGGACAATTCGCTCGGCGCGGCGCTGCATCGGCTGTTCGCCTCGCCGGTGAAGAACAGCTCCGAGCGCATCGAATGACATCGCGCCGGACTAATGTGCGGCGCCGTCTTTCTTGGTTTTCGCCGCGTCCATCGAGGCGATGACTTTGGCCCAGCGCTCGGCTTCGCTGGCGATGAAGTGGGCGAAATCGTCCGCGCTGCCGCCGGCGGGATTGAGACCCTGGCTCTGCAATTCCCTGAGCACCGCCTTGTCCTGCAAGGTGGTGTTCGCCGCCTTGGATAATGTATCGACCACGGGCTGCGGCAGGCCGGCGGGACCGAGGATGCCGAACCAAAGGCCGGCGGCGTAGCCGGGCAGCGCCGCTTCGGCGACGGTCGGCAGGTCGGGCGCGACGCTTGAGCGTTTTGTCTCCGTGGTCGCCAGCGCCTTGACGCGGCCGTCCTTGATGAGACCGAGCACGGTCGGCGCCGGCGCGAACATCACCTGGATGCGGCCGGAGATGAGATCGACCGCGGTCTGCCCGCTGCCGGGATAGAGCACGCCGGTCATCTTGACGCCGGCCATTTGCTTGAACAGCTCGGTCGCCAGATGCGGCCCGCTGCCGATGCCGGACGCGCCGTAGAGCAATTCGTCCGGCTTCTGCTTGGCGAGCGCGATCAGGCCCTTCACGTCGGCTACGCCAAGCTTGGGATTGACCACCAGGATATTGGGGATCGAGCCGATGAGCGCGATCGGCGTCATGTCCTTTTCGATGTTGGGCGCCCTGGCCTGCATCATCGTCATGTTGATGACGGTGGCGATGGTGGCGAACATCAGCGTGTAGCCGTCCTTGCTACTGCGCGCGACGTAGTCGGTCGCCACCATGCTCGAGGCGCCCGGCTTGTCCTCGACGACGACGTTTTGCTTGAGCAGGTCGGCGAGCTTGTGCGCGACGATGCGCGCCACCACGTCGCCGCTCGAACCGGCGGCAAAGCCGACAATGAGGCGGATCGGGCGCGACGGATAGTCGTCGGCGCGAGCGGGCTGCGCGAGGAGGGCTAAGGCGGCGAGGAGGAGGGCGGTGAAGCGCGACATGCGTTTACTTTTTCTTGGACGTTTCGACGTCGCGCGTCGGCGTTTCCGGGGTGATGCCGCCGCGCCGGCGTTTGAGGGTCTCCTCGCCGCTCTGCGCCCATGTCCCGTCGACGGCGCGGCGGGCGTAGACGTCGAAGCGCGCGTCCCAGTCGCCGAGCGAATAGCCGTGCCACGGCGCCTGCGGCGTGATCGGCGGCAGCTTGAGCTCCTCCCACAAGGCGCGCGCGTGTTCCATGAACTCGCGGCCGGGCAGCGCGAGCGGTGGCATGTCGTGCTTCAGCGTGGCGTCGATCAGAATCGTCGAATCCTCGCGCGCGCCGGACTTCGGGCCGTGGCCGGCGGAGCGATAGGGCTCGATGCGCACATCGGCGCCCGGATCGGAGCGATAGGCGAGCGACCAGAAGATGGCGTCGGTGTTCTCGGGGTCGATGTCTTCGCTGACCGCGATGCAGATCTTGCCGCAGTCGGCGCGCAGCGAGGCGGCGCCCTGCAGGCCGCGCCACACTTCGGTGCGCACAGTGCCGCGGGCGAACTGCAAAAAGATCACCTTGCGCAGATTGGTGAAGGGCTCGTGCATGGTGAGCCCCTTGAGGCCGCGGACGCCGAGCGCGCCGCGCAAATGCGACAGGAACATCGGCTCGAAGGCGACCTTCTTCATCACGCTCGATTCACTCGGCGTCACCTGGCTGATGATGGAGACAAAGACAGGCTTCTTCTTGCGGGTGATCGCGGTCACCCGCATCGACATGTTGAAGTCTTCGAGCGCGACATGGCCGTGGCTTTCGCCGAACGGGCCTTCCGGCTCGAGCAGTTCGGGATCGATCAGCCCTTCGATGACGATCTCGGCGTCGGCCGGCACATATAAGTCGACGCTCGCCGCCTTGACGATGCGGATGGCCTGGCCGGCGAGCCCGCCGGCGACCGCCGTCTCGTCCTGATCGATCGGCAGTTTCTGCGGCCCGGTGAACAGCACCACCGGCGCGCAGCCGATGACGATGGCGCAGGGCATCGGCTGCTTGAGTTTCTGGTATTTCCGCCAATGCAAGTAACCGCCGGCGCCGCCCGGGCGCGACGACATGCGCACGCCGAGGCGGTCCTGCGCTTTCAGCGCGCCGCGATAAGTGCCCATGTTCTGCACGCCGGTTTCCGGATCGCGGGTGATGCAGAGCGTGGCGGTCAGATAAGGCGCGCTATCGAAGCCGGGCGTCGAGATCGGCACCGGCAGAGCCGCGAGGCCGCCGCCGGGTTCGGTCAGGACGGCGCCCTTGAGCACGACCTCCTGGCAGGCGCCGGAAGTAACGACCTGCGGCGGGATCGGATGGGCGATCGCCTCGTTCCAGGCCTCGCCGATCTCGCCGACCGGCCGGCCCATGCCGACCGCGTAAATCTCCGGCGAAGCGGCGAGCGCGCCGACCGCGACCGGGATGTCATAACGGCGGCCGGCGCCGTCGACGACGTTGGTAAAGAGAAAGGCCCGGCGCTGCTCTTCGGCGAGGCCGCCCTGGAATTGCCAGCGCACCAGCGGGTGCAGCTCGCGGTCCTTGTCGATCGGCCGGTCGATGCGGGTGAGAAGACCGCGCGCCTCGAGCCGGCGCAAATGCTCCTGGAAATCGCGCGGCGGGCCTTCGGCCGCGCTGCGATCCGGTCTGTCTTTCTTTGGAGCATCGAGCATGCACCACTCCCGCTGCGGTCGCGCGCAGACTACACTAGGGCTATCACGGGGGAAACGGACGATGCCGGTCACCATCAACTGCGACATGGGCGAGGGCTTCGGGCTCTACCGCATGGGCGACGACGCGGCGCTGATGCCGCACATCGATCTCGCCAACGTCGCCTGCGGCTTCCACGCTTCCGATCCTTCGATCATGCGCGCGACGGTGCGGCTCGCCAAAGCGCACGGCGTCAAGGTCGGCGCGCATCCCTCGCTACCCGACATGCAGGGCTTCGGCCGCCGCGCCATGGCGGTGTCACCCGCGGAAGTGACCGACTTCGTCACCTATCAGGTCGGCGCGCTGAAAGCGTTTCTCGACGCCGAAGGCATGCCGCTCAATCACGTCAAGCCGCATGGCGCGCTTTACGGCATGGCCGCGCGCGACGAGACAATCGCCGCGGCGATCGCCGACGCGGTGCGGCCCTTCGGCGTGCCGATCTTGGGCATGGCCTTCACCGCGCATGAGCGCGTGTATCAAGAGAAGGGCGTCGAGATGGTGGGAGAGTTCTACGCCGATCTCGCCTACGACCCGGACGGCAATCTCATTCTCAGCCGCGTGCACGACGCCGTCGATCCGGGCAAAGCGGCGGCCCGCGTGCTGCGGGCGATCGGCGAGGGCGTCGTCGCGACCACCGCCGGCCGCGACATACCGGTCAAAGCACAATCGATTTGCGTACATTCGGATACGCCCGCGGCGCCGGCGATTGCCACGGAGGTCAAACGCGCGCTGCGCCAGGCCGCGGCCTAAGCGGTTGCCGGAACTTTCATTTCTTGCCGTGCGTTGGAAGCCGCCTGCGCGCGCGGCGAGGACAAAGCATCGTGCGGAACAACCGCTTACCGCCGCGGAAGCATCGGGCGGGCATAGTCATTGACCTATGTCATAGCGTGTGTGTCGGGCCGGTCCATGGTGGCTATACTACCGTCGATAGGCGTGTCACACGCAGTCAATAAGAACGGTGGGCGAGGGAGACATCGAACATGAGTGCCGATCGCGATCGGCTCGAATCCTCGCGGCCGCTGCTGTCGTCATTGGCGGCGTTCGCCGGCGCGGCGTTTCGTCCGCGCGGCATGCTGGCGCGGGCGATCGTCATCGTGCTCGCGCTCAAACTCATCGCCGTCGCCGGCATGGCGGTGTTCGCGCATTTTTCCGACCGGAGCGCGTCGATCGATGCGGCGGCGGTCGAGCGGCTGATTGGTCCCGCGGCGCGGCCGTGAACGAAAGGAAGAGATCATGGAACACATCGATCCGGTAAGCCTGGCGCGATTGCAGTTCGCGATGACCGCGCTCTATCACTTCCTGTTCGTGCCGCTCACGCTCGGTCTGTCGTTCCTGCTCGCCATCATGGAGAGCGCCTACGTCATGACCGGCCGGCAGATCTGGCGCGACATGACGCGTTTCTGGGGCAAATTGTTCGGCATCAACTTCGCCATGGGGGTGGCCACCGGCATCACCATGGAATTCCAGTTCGGCACCAACTGGGCCTATTACTCGCATTACGTCGGCGACATTTTCGGCGCGCCGCTCGCCATCGAAGGCCTGATGGCGTTCTTCCTCGAGTCGACCTTCGTCGGCCTGTTCTTCTTCGGCTGGGACCGCATGAGCAAGCGCGGCCACCTCGCGGTGACCTGGCTGGTGGCGATCGGCTCCTCGATGTCGGCGCTGTGGATCCTGATCGCCAACGGCTGGATGCAGAACCCGGTCGGCGCGCAATTCAATCCCGACACCATGCGCATGGAACTCTCCTCGTTCTACGACCTGCTGTTCAACCCGACGGCGCAGTCGAAATTCGTGCACACGGTGTCGGCCGGCTACGTCACCGGCTCGATCTTCATGCTGGCGATCAGCGCCTATTACCTGCTCAACAACCGCCACCACGCCTTCGCCAAGCGCTCGATCATCGTCGCCTCGGCGTTCGGTCTGGCGTCGTCGCTGTCGGTGGTCGTGCTCGGCGACGAGAGCGGCTACACGGTGACGGAAAACCAGAAGATGAAAATCGCCGCCATGGAGGCGATGTGGAAGACCGAGCCGGCGCCGGCGCCGTTCACGCTGTTCGCCGTGCCCGACGCCAAGACGCAGCAAAACAATTTGGAGATTAAGGTGCCCTGGGTGCTCGGCATTATCGCCACGCGCTCGTTCGACACGCCGATGCCGGGCATCGACGAACTGGTGGGCCGCGCCAAGGAGCGCATCAAGAGCGGCTTGATCGCCTATGACGCGGTCGAGCGATTAAAGACCGATCGGCAAGATACCAAGGCGCGCACCGATCTCGAAGTCCATGCGCATGATCTCGGCTATGCGCTCTTGCTCAAGCGTTACATCGCCGATCCGCGCAAGGCCGACGACGCGACCATCGCCAAGGCCGCGGCCGACACCGTGCCCGGCGTGGTGCCGCTGTTCTGGAGCTTCCGCGTCATGGCGGGCTTGGGCTTCTATTTCATCGCGCTGTTCGCGGTGGCGTTCTACTACACGTCCAAGCTCGACTTCTCGCGCACCTGGCTGCTGCGGCTGTTCCTGTGGTCGCTGCCGCTGCCGTGGCTCGCCGCCGAGTTCGGCTGGTTCGTCGCCGAATACGGACGGCAACCCTGGGCGATCGATGGCGTGCTGCCGACCTTCCTCGCGTCATCCTCGGTGTCGACCGCGCAGGTGCTGTTCACGCTATGCGGCTTCGTCCTGTTCTACTCGTGCCTGTTGGTCGTCGACGTCATCCTGATGCGCAAATACGTGTGCATGGGGCCGGTCGAGGCGCTCGGTCAGGAGCCGTCGCCCGCGCTCAAAGCAAAGACAGCGTGAGGGAGCACCGTCATGTCATCCATTCCCGTCGATTATGAAGTCCTTCGCGTGATCTGGTGGCTGTTCCTCGGCGTGCTGCTGATCGGCTTTGCCATCATGGACGGCTTTGACCTCGGCGTGGCGACGCTGTTGCCGTTTGTGGCGCGCAACGACGGCGAGCGGCGCATCGCCATCAACACCATCGGCCCGGTCTGGGACGGCAACCAGGTGTGGCTGATCACCGGCGGCGGGGCGGTGTTTGCGGCGTTCCCGCCGGTCTACGCCGCCTCGTTCTCCGGCTTCTACATCGCCATGTTCCTGGTGCTCGCCACCTTGATCCTGCGGCCGGTCGGCTTTGAGTTCCGCAACAAGATCAAGGACCCGCGCTGGCGCAGCTTCTGGGACTACGCGCTGTTCGCCGGCGGGCTGGTGCCATCGCTGGTGTTCGGCGTCGCCTTCGGCAATCTCTTGCAGGGCGTGCCGTTCCGCGTCGATAGCGATTTACGGATCTTGTACGAGGGCAGCGGGCTGTTTGAACTGCTCAATCCCTACGGCCTGGTCTGCGGCTTGATTTCGCTCGGCATGCTGACGACGCACGGCGCCGTCTATCTGACGCTGAAGGCGGATGGACCGGTGAAGGAGCGCGCCGCGGCTTACGTGCGCATCGGCGCGCTGGTCACGGTGGTGCTGTTCATCCTAGCCGGGCTGTGGGCCGCCTTTGTGCTCAAGGGCTATGCGGTCACCGGCGGGCTGTCGCCGAGCGGGCCGTCGAACCCGCTGATGAAAACCGTGACGCGGGCGCCCGGGCAATGGTTCGCCAACTACCACACCTACAAGTGGATGATCATCGCGCCGGCGCTTGCCATTCTCGGGCCGTTGCTGACCGTCGCCCTGACCGCGGCGAAGCGGGCGGGGCTGGCGTTTATCGCCAGCGCGCTCGGCATCTTCGGCGTGATCTCGACGGCGGGGGTGAGCATGTTCCCGTTCCTGATGCCGTCCGACATCATGCCGCAGGCTTCGCTGACGGTATGGGACGCAACCTCGAGCCAGATGACGCTGTTCGTGATGCTGCTGGCGACGCTGATCTTCCTGCCGATCGTGATCGCCTATACCGGCTTTGCCTTCCGCGTGATGCGGGGGGCGGTCACGGCCAAGCAGATCGAAGGCAATTCGGCCCATCTCTACTGAGGAGCAAAGTCGATGTGGTACTTCGCATGGATTCTCGGTCTCGGCTTTGCCTGCGGCTGCGGCATTCTCAACGCCGTCTGGCATGAGCACCAATTGCCGAACGAAAGCATCGGCGACTAGTGCGGCCGACTATTTCTTATGGAGGGTCCACGGTGGTCTCGCGGCGGCGATTGCTGATGCTCGCAGCCGCAGCAACGGCTTGCCTGCACGCGCCGGCCTATGCCCAGGCGATCGTGCAGATCGGGCGGGATTCACCCGAGAGAAAAGTCATCCTCGATGCCGTGCGAGCGTCGGTCGAACGCCTGCTCGGCATCAAGGTCGTTTTTGTCGTCGACCGCATGACCATGTTCGGCGATTGGGCCTTCGCATCATTGCACCCCCGCGACGAAGCGGGACGGCGCATCGATTACCGGCGTACGCGCATTGCCAATGACTTCGACCCCGAACAGGACAGCGATCTCGTCGGCGCGTTGTTGCGGCGGAAGGGCGCTGCTTGGTCGGTCGTCGAGGAAGCCCTGCTGCCGACCGACGTCTATTGGGAAGAATGGGAGACGAAGTACAAATTGCCGCGCGCGCTGTTTTTGAACCAATAACGAGTCGAAGCCGTCACGCCGTCGCCGGCCGGTACTCAGCGGCCGGCAAGCGGTAACGGCAGACCATCACGATTGCCGGGAACTGTCGTTAATCCGCAATTTACTCGACGCTGGTGTCGCCGCTTGGTAGCTTGTCCATCGTTGGCCGCATCACATGGCCGCTAACGCCTGTGAGACACAATGGCCACCGCGTGAGAGTGGCATGCGAACTCTCGACCCAAACGCAAACGCAATCACGGCCGGCCCGGTCGGTCCGTGAGGGAGGGGTTTGCCATGCGCAGAATTGGCATGCCGACGCCGGAAGCGGCTGCGCGCAAAATAATCCAGGCAAATATCGAGCGGTTCAATTTGCTGTTGGGAAACACTACCGACCCGACCAAGCGCATGATGATCATTCGCCTGCTCGCCGAGGAGGAGGCGAAGCTGGCGCCCATTGCCGAGAAAAAAGAAATTTAGGCGTCTGAACTAGCGGTCCTCGACCCAATTACGCCAATGGCTCGGTTGGATGTCGATGCGTTTTTTCGTCGTTGCATCGACCCATTCCGCGCCATTTCTGCGGCACGGGAAAACGAGTGCATGGATTCCTTTGCCGTCCATTACGCAGACTTCGAGGTCGGCGTCGGATGGCGCAATTGCGATGGGCAACCATTTTTGCGGCAAGGAATAGACGCGAGCCATGTCATTTTATCGGCGACCAAGGCGCTCCGATGCATTGACATGCGTCAAAGCTTGCCCGCGCGATCCTCGTTGAGGCCGCCGGGCAAACGACCGACCGCCGTCAGCTCGGGTTTTCCAGACTGAAGGTTTCGGAGCGGGCGTCGTATGCGAAGGCTTCCGAGAAGCGCGCCCATGCGACCACCGACTGCAACGTGTGCCGGGTGGACTCCGCGGTCATGTGGTCCTCGAGCTCATCGCGGAACCGGCTCCTCGGCGCCGTATGATTGGCGCGCTCCTGCAGCACGCGCCGGATGTGCGCGGCCAGCGGCACATAGGCGAGAAGCTGGCGCTGGAACAGCTTCTTGCGGTCGTCGGTGCCGCCTTCCGCGAACTGCTTGCCGGTATCGGTCAGCCGGATGTCGCCGCCTTCGATCTCGGCGAAGCGCAACAGTTGCAGCGCTTCGGCGACCGGAAACAGGTCGTCCACTTCCATCTGCAACGCGCTCGCGATCACCGGAAGGTCGGCTTTGCCGTTGTAGGGCGCGGCGGCCAAGGTTTCGATCAGGCCGGCGAGCAGATTGGCCGATGCCCGCGGCAGGGCCATTTCGATGCCCATGCCCGGGATACGATCGGGCGCGGCGCGCGGCGCCGGCGCGGCACGGGCAGTGAGGGCGACATAGATGCGCTCGACCAGGTCGCGGAACGCGGGATCGAGGCGGTTGCGCGGATGCGTCAGGTCGACCTTGATTTCATCGATGATCGTTCCGGGATTTCGCGAGAAAACCAGGATACGGTCGCACATCAGCACCGCTTCCTCGATGTTGTGCGTCACCAGGATCACGCCCTTGATCGGCAGCTTGCCTTCCATCCACAGATCGAGGAAGTCGGTGCGCAGGGTTTCCGCGGTCAGCACGTCGAGCGCCGAGAACGGCTCGTCCATCAGCAGAATATTGGGATGTACGACGAGAGCGCGGGCAAAGCCGACGCGCTGGCGCATGCCGCCGGACAATTCGCGCGGGTAAGCCGACTCGTAGCCGTCGAGACCGATCAGGTCGATGCCGGCGAGCGCGCGCTGGCGGATTTCCGCCTCGGGCAGGCCGAGGGCTTCCAAGCCAAGCTGCACGTTCTCGAGCACGGTCAACCAGGGAAACAGGGCAAAGCTCTGGAACACCATGGCGATACCGGGCGCAGGCCCGGTGACCGGATGGCCGCGATAATCGACATGCCCGGAGATCGGCTGTGCCAGGCCGGCAATCAGCCGCAGCAGCGTCGACTTGCCCGATCCGGAGCGGCCGAGCAGCCCGACGATTTCACCTTCCTTCAGCGTCAGATTGATGTCGTTGAGGACAAGCAGATCTTCGCCGTCGGGCTTCGGGAACGCCTGGCAGCACGATCGAATTTGCAGCAATGCGTCGCTCATGGCTCTGACCTCTATCCAAGCCGGAATTTCTGCTCGGCGTACCAATAGAGCGGCCGCCAGAACAGCCGGTTGACGATGACCACATAAAAACTCATCACCGCGATGCCAAGGACGACGCGGTGCATGTCGCCGGCTTCGGTTGCCTGCGCGATATAGGCGCCGAGGCCATAGGCGCGCAGGTGCGTATCGCCCCACGATGCGACCTCGGCGACGATGCTGGCGTTCCACGAGCCGCCGGAGGCGGTGATGGCGCCGGTGACGTAATAGGGAAACACCGCCGGCAGCGCGATCTTCTTCCACCACAGCCAGCCGCCAACCTGCAGGTTGATGCCGACGTCGCGCATCTCCGACGGGATCGCCATCGCGCCGGCCACCACATTGAACAGGATGTACCATTGCGTGCCCAGGATCATCAGCGGGCTCAGCCAGATATCGGGGCTGAGGTGGAAGGCGACGATCGCGACCACGACGACCGGAAACAGCACGTTGGCCGGAAACGCCGCCAAAAATTGCACGAGCGGCTGAATCAACTGGGCAACCCGCGGCCGCGTCCCGACCATGACGCCGATCGGCACCCAGACCACGGTGGCGATTGCGATCAAAACGATGACGCGCACAAGCGTTGCGAGTCCGAACAAAGCGGCTTTGCCGGCTTCCGGCAGCGATATATTGGCGGCGACGAAGTGTCCGATCTGCCAAAGACAGGCGGCGCCACCAAGGACGACGATGCCGATCCACACGCGGTTGCCCCAGCGCGAACCTTTTCCGGAAGGATGGGCTGGAGCGGCGTCGGCGACGTGGCCAAGCAGCGGCAGTTGATAGCTGCGCTGCCACAGCCGCGACAGCGGAACGACCAGCGTCGCGACGATGCGCGAGCGGCGCAGCACGTCGAGCACGAATGATTGCGGGGGCGCGACTCCGGACTGTTGTTCGAAGCGGAAGCGGTCGGCCCAGGCCACCAGCGGGCGGAACAGCAACTGATCGTAAAGCAGGATGACCACCAGCATCGCGCCGATCGCCCAACCGACCGCGGTAAGATTTTTCTGCCCGATGGCGAGCGCGAGATAGGCGCCGATGCCGGGCAGCGTCACCGTGGTGTTGCCGACGCTGATGGCCTCGGAGGCGACGACGAAGAACCAGCTGCCCGACATCGACACCATCATGTTCCAGATCAGCTGCGGCATGGCGAACGGCACTTCGACCCGCCAGAAATGCATCCAGCTCGACAGCCGGAAGGTGCGCGAAGCCTCCGTCAGCTCGACCGGCACCGTGCGCAGCGATTGGTAGAAGCTGAAGGCCATATTCCAGGCCTGGCTGGTGAAAATCGCAAAAATGGCGGCGAGTTCCGCGCCCAGCACACGGCCCGGCGCGAGCGACATGAAGAACACGACCGTCACCGAGATGAAGCCGAGGATCGGCACCGACTGCAGGATGTCGAGCAGCGGGATCAGCAGCACTTCGGCCTTTTTGCTCTTCGCCGCCGCCGTGGCGTAGGTGAAGGTGAAAACCAGCGACAGCGCCAGGGCCACCAGCATCCGCAGGGTGGTCCGTGCGGCATATTCCGGCAGATGCTGCGGATCGAGCGAGACCGGCGTCTGCTGCAATTCCGCCAGCGGCTGCAACAGATGGCGGCTCGCCCCGGCGAGGAAGACTAAAAGGCCGAGCGTCAGCAGGATGGCGAGCGCGTCCCAGCGCGTGAAGGCGCGCCCGGATTTCTCGACGGAGATTGGGATGCTGCCGCGCATGCGTCTCGCAGTCCGGGCTAGTGGTCCATTGCGAACCCGGCCGCGGATGCGAGCGGGGGTGGCTCACGGTGAACGAGCCTGTCGCCCGATCATGCGCCTCGCATCAGCACTTAAAATGACATCGCGCCGCAAGCAAGCATTTAACGCCGGGCGGGGGCGTTTGCCGGCGCGCTCAAGCCGCTGCGCCAAGCGCAGGATGATGGCGGCCGGCCTCTGCAACCATGCGCCGCCCGAGTCTAAATTCGCGGCGGAATGCGGCTCGCCGTCATAAAGACGTTATAAAGCCGCATCCCATTCGCTCAGTCCTTGATGAAGGTGCCGCTGCGCAGTTCCGAAACGGCTTGCTGCAGTTCGGCCTGCGTGTTCATCACGATCGGCCCGTACCAGGCGACCGGCTCCTCGATCGGCTTGCCGGACACCAAGAGGAAGCGGATGCCGTGCTCGCCGGCCTGCACCGTGACCTCGTCGCCGCTGTCGAACAGCACAAGCGAGCGGTCGCCGGCCGGCTCGCGGAACAGGATCTCCTCGCCGTCGACCTGCTTCTCGCTCAAGACGCCGAACGGCTTCGATGAATAGGCGAACTTGCCGTCGCCCTCGAAGACGTAGGCGAAGGCGTGGCGTTCGGTCTCGACCTTGAGCGTCTTGCGCCTGCCGGCGGGCACGAAGACGTCGAGATAGCGCGGATCGGCGGCGACGCCTTCGACCGGGCCTTTTTTGCCCCAGAACTCGCCGCACACCACGCGCACGCGCGTGCCGTCGTCGTCGGTGACCTGCGGAATCGCGGCGCCGGGAACGTCCTGGTAGCGCGGCGCCGTCATCTTCAGCGCGGATGGCAGGTTGGCCCAGAGCTGGAAACCGTGCATGCGGCCATGCGCGTCGCCCTGCGGCATCTCCTGATGCATGATGCCGCTGCCCGCGGTCATCCACTGCACGTCGCCGGAGCCGAGCGTGCCGCGATTGCCGAGGCTGTCACCATGGTCGACGGTGCCATTTAAAACGTAAGTTATTGTTTCTATTCCGCGGTGTGGATGCCAGGGGAAGCCGGCGAAGTAATCCTGCGGGCGATCGTTGCGGAAGTCGTCGAGCAGCAGGAACGGATCGGTCTCAGCCGTATCGCCGAAGCCGAAGGCGCGGCGCAGCTTCACGCCGGCGCCCTCGATGGTGGGCTTGGACTGGACGATCCGTTTGACGGGTCGGATGGACATGGGTGCGGGCCTTTCTATTTATCTTATCACGTGTGTTGATCGGTTGACCCTCCCCCGGAGGTGAAGCCTTAGGCTGCCGCGGCTGCGTGGGTCGACGCGAATTTCCCGGCATAGGCGGCGAAGTTGTCGATGAAGCCTTTGAGGAACTTGCGCAGTTTGTCGTCGGTGACGTTGCCCTCGGCGTCGATCAGCTCCGGCTTGAACTGGATATAGGCTTCCCCGCCCATCACGTGCATGCCGGCGCCGCTGTTGAGCACGGCGCGCAAATGCGTCTGCGCGACGGCGGTGGAAATGGCGCCGCCGGTGGTTCCGGTGACGGCGGCCGGCTTGCCGGCCCAGGAGTTCTTGCCGTAGGGGCGGGCGGCCCAGTCGATGGCGTTCTTCAGCACGGCCGGAATCGAGCGGCTATGCTCCGGGGTGACGAACAACAGCGCATCGGAACCCGCGATCTCCGCCTTCAGGCGGGCGACCGACTTGGGCGCGGGCTGCTCGTTGTCCTGGTTATACATCGGCAGGTCGTCGATCCTGATGAAACGGGCCGCGAAGGCGTCGGAACCAAGCGCGACAAGCGCCTGGGCGAGCTTGCGGTTGATGGAGTCGCGGCGGTTTGAGCCAACGACGATGCCGAGCTTGAATTTGGCCATGGGGACCTCTAGCTTCTGGTTACAAATAATTACCAGGGCTAGATAAGTGACCATGGCAAAAACGCAAGAAGGCACACGCCGCACACCAGGTAACCTGCATGTGCCCGAGGACTGCCGGGCGGTGAGCGAGGTGCTCTCGCGCGTCGGCGACAAATGGACCGTGCTGGTGGTCTCGACCCTCGGCGACGGCGCCAAGCGCTTCAACGAATTGCGCAAGGCGCTTGGAAGCATCTCGCAGCGCATGCTGACGCTGACTCTGCGTGCGCTCGAGCGCGACGGCCTGGTCACGCGCACCGTGCTGCCGAGCAATCCGCCGCGGGTCGATTACGAACTGACAAGGCTCGGCCGCTCGCTGCTCGAGCCGGTGAGCGAATTGGGCTCATGGGCGCGCAAGAACCGGCCGGCGATCGCGCAGGCGCGCGAGCGCTTCGACGCGGCGCAGAGCAAATGCGAGGCGAGCGGGCGGTAGGGCGGCGCAAGTCGCGGGCTGGCTGGTCCGCTTAAGCGCCGAAGCGGCAAACGCAGAGGCTGCCTCGTTAGCGGTCTGTTTTACTTCAATCAAGCGAACGAAAAATATTTGCCACTGCGCAACGCCCCCAATTCGCGATTAACTTCTTTGGCTAACATTGTAGTTGCTGAAAATAATCCAAATCTGACTCGTGGGGGGGTTATCGATGATTCCGAAATTGTCACGTTCTGCATTCGTCTTGGCCGTCACGCTGATGACGGCGGCACCGGCGGTGGCGGTCTAGGTATCCGCTTTCTGGAACGAATTTAACAGCAACGAAATTGCCTTCCGGCAGAAATATGTCGGCAAAAGCGTGACGGTCACGGGCAATGTCTATGTCATCAGCGAATCGGGATATGTCAGCTTGACCGGAGGAAATAACGTCGGCGGATGCTGATTTGTACCGTCAGCAACAACGCCAGTCTGATGCACCTTGCCAAGGGCAACGCGGTGACTGTCACCGGCACCGTCAGGGGCGTCAGCCTTTCGGGCATTCAGCTTCAGCCGTACGCGGTCCATTGAGATAAGGACCGCGGCCCGTCCGTCGCGAGAGAGCTATCGGACCAATTGGCAGTTCGCGTTTGCCAGTCCATCTTCGATACCAATCGCGGCCTGCCTGACCAACCGCATTCCTGCGATGGTCTCAAACGATCAATTTGCGAAAGTGACCCCCTGCCAATCGCCCGCCGATGCCGGTTGCAGGCTTGTCATAGGCAAGCGCGGCGAACGCCGGCGGCCATCTACCGCCCATGCAGGGTTCGGCTTTCGGCGGCGAAGGCATCCGCTTGATGGCTGAGGACGGTCCACACCTGCGCCACGCCGCAGGCCAAGGCCAGGTACGTCACGACGAGCGCGGTGACGAGAATGTCCTGTGTCCAGAAGGGCGTCGTTTTGCGGCGTTGCTGCGATAACATGGCGGCTTTCTCCACGGTTCGTGCGTCGCCTTCTGCAACTGTAAAAACGATTGAGCCCGCGCGCTCCTGCACGGGTTATGTGCTTTTTTATTTTGCCGGTGTGCAAATTGACGCCGCCGTTATTCGGCGTTCACGAACGCGCGTGCGGCAGGCGTCTTTATCGACGAAATGCCTGGCAAAGACCGCCGGTGCACCGCGAAGCGATGGGTCGAAGTCAAATTCGCCGCAATAGGTGACGGCGTCGCCGGCCGCGACGCCTCCTACACACCGCTGAGCCCGCCTGAAATGGCCGCCATCGCCAGCAGCAGCGCGCTTACGCCGACCACACAGACCGCGATCAGGCCAATGATGACATGCATGAATGCCTCGCGAACGGCGCCCGGGAAGGCGACCATTGTGCAACACGCCACCTGTTTCATGGTTCCGCCAACAAGGACGACGGTATTATGGTGGGGGCGGCTCCCGGCGGGCGACGGCGCAAATTGTCGCTGCCGCGGCGGTCGCGCCAGGGGACCGAGCGGCGCGGTGGTGAAGCAGCAACAGACGCGGATCGCCCCCGGCTATTCGCGTGGGCGGCGCGGCTTGTACGAATCGGCGGAAATGGACATACCCATCGCCAGAAACGGCACGACGCATGCGATGGAGATAATGGCGCCGGTCTCCAGGGCCGCGAACGGCCGGCCGCCGATCACCCTGAAGTAGCGCAGCAGCGCGTCCAGATCGACGAAGCTGGCGGCAACGACCGTGACGATCAGCACGACGCCGAACGCCAAAGTCCAGCGGCTGAATTGGCGGAATATTGTGGCGAAAGCATTCCTTGGCCGGTAGTCCATTATGCGACCTCCCTTAGGGGCCGCCGCCCTTGGCGCGCAGGATAATTCAGCCGAAAGCAAAATGCACGGGGGGCGATCGATGGCGATGCGCAAGCCTCTGGCGGCGGGGGCGACAGGCGCGTCACGCCTGCGTAATCACGCTGTCATCGAAGGCCGCTTAGCTTTGCATCCTGTCTCCAGTGTTGAGGGCCGCCGCGTGCCGCGTTATTTTTTCCATTTTTCCGACGGCCGTCACTGGTTCAGCGACAACAAGGGGCACGAGCTCAGCGGCCTGCGCGCCGCGCGCTCGCACGCGCTCAAGGACGTGCGCGCGCTCACAGCCGCGCTGTGCGAGCGCCACGTGCAGGATCTCTCGGCCTGGACCATGACGGTGGTGAACGCGGCCGGCAAGCCGGTGTTCGCGCTCGGCTTCGACCTCAAGGCGCGGCTGGTGCCGATCGAGTTCCGCGCCGAGCGGGGCGAGCATGCGCCGCAGCGCGCGCCGGCCGCCGCACCCTAAGCCGGCCGCCGCCCGCCATCGCCACCAGGTGCAATAAATCATTGACCGCGCTGCGGCTTTCGCCGGGCCGTGGTCGAGTTTCTCACAGCCGGCCCCTCCGAGACAAAAAACCTAGGAAAATAGTCTTGACACCCTCGGGCTCCCTTGCTATGAATGGCGCACGCTCTACAGTTGCGTCCAGTTGACCCCGCCTTGCGGCGGCCGCGCGCCGCGCCCACACTCGGCGCGGGGCGGGGACCCGGAGGTTGCGAATGCCGGACAGCGACGACCGCAACATTTCGGCGCCCGAAGCGCGCCCCGTCGCGCAGAGGCCGCGCCATCTGCTGGTCGGCGTCATCATCGGCGCGATCCTGCTGCTGATCGCGATCGCGGCGGTGCAGATGCATTAGTCCGCCCACGCGGAATTCTCGCCATGACCGAAATCCCGCAGGCCGCGCTGCGCGGGCGGCAGAGGTATGCAGACGGCGATCCCGTTTCCGACATCCTCGCCGAGACCGGGCTCACGTCGAACCGCCTGTACTACTGGGTGGACGGCGGCAACGGTCGGCTGCCGCCGATCCCGCGCCGCCGCGCCTCCGGCGGCATCAAGGGCGCGGACAGCGCGCGGCGCGCCTTCGTCACGCGGATAATGCGCGCCGCCGACCACAGCATGCAGCAGATCGAGGCGCGCATGCAAAGCGCCGGCCTCGGAGGAGAGGAGCAGGACGGCGACGTGCGCGCGTTGGCGGTGTTGGCGCGCGTCATGCGCGACTTGACCGCGCTCGACGAAAGCAATCGCCAGAAGCGTGAGGCCTGGATCGCGACGCGGCTTTGCCGGCGAGCAAAGACCTCCCACCAGCCGTCGAGTGCTTCGCGCTTCGGCGGGCCTCGCAATGTCAATTCAATCGAGATCACCGGGTCACGCCGCTTCGCGGCGGCTCGGTGATGACAAATAAAAAATATTTGACCGCCTCAAATCATTACTCCGGCCTTCTGAAGTCAATTCCTCGCGCACCAGTGCTTGATCGCGCTCGACTCGGGCAGGCGCGCGCTGGATGCCGCGCGACTATGCGGCGCTGGCGTGTGAGGTGGGCCGCCAGACTGCTTTTCGGTATAGTCAATGTTTGATGGGGGGACATATCCCGCCGTTGGGTCACTGAGGGACCGATATGCTGATCGCGCAACGTATTCTCACCCTAAAAATCGGCGATCCTGACACTCAAATCCCTATTCGTATTTTTTGCGCCTGAGAAATCCAACACAGGTTCATGGTTCTGCCGCTATGAAATCGATTGGCCGGGCGAGGCGCACAAAATGACAATAGGGGGATTTGATTCGATGCAGGCGCTTGTGCTCGCGCTGCAAACAATTGGCGCCGAAATTTACAGCAGCAATTATCATAAGGTGGGGAATCTATTTTTCGACAAGCCACGCAGTGGCTACGGCTTCCCAGTCGTGCCGACGCTGCGCGACCTGCTGCAGGGCGCCGACGCGAAGTATCTCTAGCGCCGCTTCTTGCGCTTGGCCTTCGCCTTCTTCTTCGGCGGCTGCCACGCGGCGAGCCGCGCCACGCTTTCGCCCGACACCGGATCGGTGACGCCGAGGCCGCCGCCGAGATCCTCGAGATCGTCGCGGAACGAGTCGACGATGCCGATCATCTGCGGCCGCGCCGCGGCGAGCGCCTTGAGGCTCGCCCATTCGCCGACGATGCAGAAGGTCTGCTCGCCGGTCTTGACCAGCGTGCCGCCCTTGAAGCCCTTGAAATTCGGCCGCGCCTTGCGGTGCGCGGCGATGAAATGCTCCTGCCGCCCCGGCTTGACCCGGAAGCG
>DATJVE010000023.1:0-2270 GCA_035501975.1 Pseudolabrys sp. | reverse complement strand
TAACGTAGTCCATCGACACCTTGGCCTTGTAGTGGCCGTAAGGCTCGAGATTTTCCGCGGCGATGCCGAGCTTTTGCTTGGCGATGTCGAGGATCGGGCGCTTGGTGGCGGATTGCGAAATTTCGATATCGGATTTCGGCTTCTGATGCTGGGAGGCGGGCATGGGTCTATCCAATCGAGCGTTAGCGTTTGCGAAAATTCCTGGCGAATAGGCTGGATGTCATGCCCGGCCGGTCATGACGGTGGAACGATCAGGTGAACCTTGCTTTGGCGGCGATATTGGCGGACTTCGCCCATTCGCCGGCATCGATCTTCTTGCCGTCGGCGGGCTGCACCCGCGTGACCTTGAAGCGGCCGTCGGCGCAGACCACGGTGAAGCCGTCAGCCTCGACGGCGACGATCTCGCCCAGCTTGCCGCCGATCCCCTTCGGGTCCTTGGCCGGCAGCGGCTTGGCGTCGAAAATCTTCAGCGTCTTGCCGTCGAACGTGGTCCAGGCGCCGGGCGCCGGATTACAGCCGCGGATGAGGCGATCGATCTGCTCCCACGGCTTGCCCCAGTCGATCTTGGCGTTCTCGGCGCCACAACGGCCTTCGTAGGTCGCCTTCGATTCGTCCTGCTTGATGCGCGGCGCCTTGCCGGCTTTGACCAGGTCGACCGATTCCATCATGGCCTCGACGCCCTGGGGGAACAGGCGGTCGAAATAGACGGTGCCGAGCGTGTCGGTGGCGGAAATCGGCGTCGTCTTCTGCAGGAGGACGTCGCCGGTATCGAGCCCGTTGTCCGGCCAGAAGATCGACAGGCCGGTTTCCTTCTCGCCCTTTATGATCGGCCAGTTGATCGCGGAGGCGCC
Source organism: Pseudolabrys sp. (assembly GCA_035501975.1). Taxonomy (GTDB): domain Bacteria; phylum Pseudomonadota; class Alphaproteobacteria; order Rhizobiales; family Xanthobacteraceae; genus Pseudolabrys. The sequence goes on along the minus strand of DATJVE010000023.1, from coordinate 1,419 downwards.
GCGATAGGCCGGCAGCAGCGAAGGGTGATATTGGATCGAGCCGTGCGTCGGGATGTTGAGGAAGTCCTCCGGCACGAACAGCGTGACGAAGGCCATCACCTGCAGGTCCGGCTTGAGCGCCTTGAAGTCTTCCCAGACCTTCGCGTCCTTGTAGGAGGCCGGCTGATAGACCGGCAGCTTGGCGGCGAGCGCGGCTTCCTTCAGCGGATCGGCCTTGGCGCCTTCCTTCTCCGGCGCGACATAGACGGCGATCACGTTCTCGCCGCGCTTCAACAGCGCCTCCAGCACGGCCTTGCCGAAGGCCTGCTGGCCATGAACGACGATACGCATATGGACGTTCTCCCAACTCTCTATTGTCATGCCCGCGAAGGCGGGCATCCAGTAACCGCCGGGGTTTCGATGGGGCAATGCAATGCCCCAAGCTGCCGGCGGTGATGACTGGGTCCCCGCTTTTGCGGGGACGACAGCAACAGATACTTGTTCCTCTCCCCGCGAGCGGGGAGAGGGAAGGTTCACGCCGCCGCTTTTGACTTGTCCGGCGCAGTGATCGCGCCCGACGCCTTGATGTCGGCGACCTCGGCCGTGCTGTAGCCGAGCACCTTGGAGAGGATTTCCTCGGTGTGCTCGCCGAGCAGCGGCGAGCGCCGCACGTCGGCCGGCGAATCCGACAGCTTGATCGGATTGCCGACGGTCAGGTACTTGCCGCGGGTCGGGTGGTCGACCTCGACCACGGTGCCGGTCGCGCGCAGCGACTGCTCCTCGGCGATCTCCTTCATCGACAAGATCGGCCCGCAGGGGATGTCGTGCTGGTTGAACAGGTCCATGGCCTCGAACTTGGTCATGGTCATGGTGAACTGCTCGATGCGGGCGAAGATCTGCTTGAGCCGGGGCAGCCGCGCCTTCGGCGTGGCGAAGTCCGGATCGGTCTTCCAGGTCGGCTCGCCGATCACGTCGCAGATCTCGTTCCACACCGGCGCCTGGGTGATGAAATAGAGATAGGCGTCGGGGTCGGTCTCCCAGCCCTTGCACTTGACGATCCAGCCGGGCTGGCCGCCGCCGGAGTCGTTGCCGGCGCGCGGCACCGCCTTGCCGAAGGGAACGCCCTCGCCGTATTGGCTGAATTCGGTGAGCGGGCCGTGCGCGAGACGCTGCTGGTCGCGCAGCTTGACGCGCGTGAGATTGAGCACGCCGTCCTGCATGGCGCACAGCACGCGCTGGCCGCGGCCGGTGCGGATGCGCTGATAGAGCGCCGAGACGATGCCGAGCGCGAGATGCAGGCCGGTGCCCGAGTCGCCGATCTGCGCGCCGGTGACCAGCGGCGGGCCCTCGCGGAAGCCGGTGGTCGAGGCGGCGCCGCCGGCGCATTGCGCGACGTTCTCATAGACCTTGCAGTCCTCGTACGGGCCGGGGCCGAAGCCC
>DATJVE010000022.1:0-5498 GCA_035501975.1 Pseudolabrys sp. | reverse complement strand
CCGGGCGCCTTGCAGAGCGAAGACACGATCTTCGCCACCTATCACAATGCCGGCTTGCGCGTGTACGACATCCGCAATGCCTTCGAGCCCAAGCAGCTCGGGTACTTCGTGCCGCCGCCGCCCGAGCGCATCGTCGACCAGCGGCCGAACCCCGCCAAGGTTATCCAGTCCTGCGACGTTTTCGTCGACAAAAACGGGCTGATGTATCTCACCGACACCAATGCGGGGCTTTACATTTTGCAGTACGAAGGCAAATAACCGCCCCGTTGCAAAGGAGCATTCGCGGTATGACCGGAAAATTCGGGCGGCTCGCCCTGCATATGTGGACCATCGACACCACGCCGCTCGCCACCGCGCTCGACGCGGCCAAGGTCGGCGGCTTCGACGCGGTCGAATTGCGCCGCACCGATTTCAAGCGCTGTTACGACGCCGGCATGACGAACGCGCAGGTGCTCGACCTGATCAAAAAAGCCAACATTCCGGTCGGCGTACTCGGCGTCGAATACGGCTGGCTGTTCGCCACCGGCGAGGAGAGCAAGCGGCTGTTCAAGGTGTTCCGCGAGTCCTGCGAGAACGCGGTCGCGCTCGGCTGCGACACGCTGATGAGCGCGCCGGGGCAGGTCAACGGCCCGATCAAGGACGCCGTCAAGTATTTGCGGGATGCCGGCGATATCGCCGCCGAATACAAATTGAAGCTCGCCATCGAGTTCAATTCGCAGCACGACGTGCTCAACAGCCTTGGCGTGCTCACCGAATTGATCGAAAGCGCCAACAAGCCGAATTGCGGCTATCTGATCGACGCCTATCACTTCACCCGCTCGGGCGCCGGCGGCCGCGGCTTCGCGAGCGTGCCGGCCGACAAGATCTACTGCTTCCAATACAGTGACCTGTCGCCCAATCCGGTCACCGGTGTACGCCGGCCGACCGACCGGCTGCCGCCCGGCAAGGGCGTGGTGAAATGGAAAGAAATGCTCGGGCTGCTGGCCGAGAAAGGCTACATCGGCTATCTCTCCTACGAGGCGCCGAACCCCGAGCAATGGGCGCGTTCGCCCTATGACGTCGCGCGCGAGGGCGTCGAGCTCACCAAGAAATTATTGCGGGACGCGGTCCCGACTTATGTCAGTTGAGGTGCACCATGGCAGAAGAACTCCCGCTCTTTCTCGGTCTCAACGACAAGACCGTCACCGCCATCCCGAAGACGGTGGAGAAGCAGCGCTATATGACCAGCGTGGCGCCGAAGGCGGCCAATCCGGGGCGATGGGTCGAGCAGCCGCGGCTGCCGATCCCGACCGGCGAGCACGCCGTGATCGAATGCCAGGGCAAGATTCACTCGATCGCCGGCTATGCCAAGCACCGCGTCGACCAGAACTTTCACCAGGTCTACGACCCGGCGAGTAAATCCTGGACGCTAAAGGCGCCCTTCCCGCATCCGTGCAACCACGTCGCCGGCGTCTCGATTGGGACGAAGATCTACACCTTCGGCGGCTTCGTCGAGCAGAACCGCTGCCCCCATTCCAAGTGTTTCGTCTACGACACGGCGACCGACCAGTGGGCGCCGATTGCGCCGATTTCGCGCCCTCGCGGCGCCGTCTCCGCGATCGTGCTCGACGGCAAGATTCATCTGCTCGGCGGCCGCGATGTGCACTCGGTCGAATGGCACGAGGTCTATGATCCGGAAACCAACAAATATTCGGACCGCGCCAGCATGCGCGGCTCGACCGGCACGCAGCCCTTCGTCGGCCAGCGCGACCACATGGGCGTCGCCGTGGTCGACGGCAAAATCCACGCCATCGCCGGGCGCATGGACAGCTACGACTTCAACACTGGGCTGAACGCCGTCTACGATCCGAAGGCCGACGCGTGGTCATTCCGCGCGCCGCTGCCGACGCCGCGCTCGGGACCGTCCTGCGTCTACATCGGCGGCAAGATCGTAGTGTTCGGCGGCGAAGCGACCGGCAAGGTGTTCGGCACCAACGAAATCTACGACCCGAACACCGATACCTGGGAAGCCGGCACGCCGATGGCGATCCCGCGTCACGGCCTGCACGGCGCGACCTGCGCGGTGATCGGCAACATGGTGCATGTGCCGGGCGGCGGTCCGGTGCCGGGCGGTCAGGTGCAGGGCGCCTATCACGACGCCTTCACGTTCGACTGAGCGCGCCACAAACAAAAAACGGCCGCGCTGTCCGTCAGCGCGGCCGCGATGTTGCTGTGTCGAGGCTCAGCGCGCCGGACGCAGCCGCAGCTCGGCGACGCCGGCCGCGACGTTCAGGCCCGCCTGCCCCTGCACCGAAAGCGGCTGTAACGCGACGGTCCGGTTGGAGCCGCCGACCAGGACGTTGGCGCCGAGACCGGCGCCGACGGTCGCTTCCGCGCTGGCGCCGCTATAGTTTCCGGCGAGCGCGCCGAAGCGGCGATCGGTCGGCGCATAGACCGACCACACCATTTCGCCGCCCGCGGTGGCGCCAATATCGAGGCCGAACTTGCTGATCGACCCGACATAGACCTCACGCGGTCCCGGCTGGGACGGCGTGAACATGCAGGTGACGTCTTTCTTCGACGTGATAATCAGGCCGATGCCGGCCGAGATATCGCAGGTCAAGGTGCCGACCTTTGCCCGCGCCGGCGCTTGCGCCATCGACGCTGCCGGCAACGCCACCGCTGCGGCAACCGCCAGCGCGGCGAAAGCGCTCAGAGGCTTATGCATGTCGAACTCCCGTTGCGTTTGAATGATGCCCATTAACGGAACGCAACGCAAAAGGTTCCATCGGCGCAATTCTTCCGGGTTCCCCGGACTTAGGCGATGCAGCGGCCGGCGATCGTCGCGCGCGTCGACAGCGGACTCACCGCCGGCTCGCAAGCAACCAGCGCGGCGGGCGCAGGCAGCTGCCGCTTGCCGGCGGTCGTCGGCAGCTTCAAGCGGTCGCCTTTGTGGGTGCGGTCGACGAATTGAAGCGGCGTTTCATATCGTGTCGTCACCACAGGACTCGTCGTCACCACAGGACTCGCGCCGGCCGCCGGCCAGGCGCCGCGCATCATACTGAGTCCGACAGGCGGCGCGACAAACTCCCACGCCAGCACCACCAGGATGCCTGCCAAAAGATACAACGTCAGGCCGCGCATCGCGCACTCCACCGTCCCCCTCGCCTCGTGGGTTTTGCAGCTTAAGTTGTGCGAGGAGACGGATAAGAAACGACCGACGCCGAAAAATGTTCCGGGGCGCGCGTTACAGGACCGCCTGAATCTGACTCGCGGGTATGACGATGCGACAGCGGAGACCGTCGGGATCGAACGCCATGTCGACCGTGGCGTCGAGCGCGCGGGCGAGATTGCGCTCGATCACCATGCTGCCGAATCCCTTTTTGCGCCGTACCTTAACCTTGGGGCCGTTGTGCTCGCGCCAGTTCAGGTCGATCACGTTATCGTGCAGCGACCAGCCGATCGACACGCGCCCGCTCGGCACCGACAGCGCCCCAAATTTCGCGGCATTGACCGCGAGCTCGTGGAAGGCCAGCCCGAGATTCTGCGCCGCCTCCGGCTTGAGTGCGACCGGCTCGCCGTCGAGTTCGACCTGCCCCTCGCCGCTGCCGATATAGGCGGCCAATTGCGCCTGGATGATCTCGCGCAAGGACGCGCCATGCCAGCTCTCGCGCACTAGGAGGTCGTGCGACGCGGCGAGCGCCTGCAGGCGCGCGGAGAACTGGTTGAGAAACCCATCGATCGAGCCGACGTGACGCGCGGTCTGCCGCGCCATCGCCTGGATCACCGCCAGCAGGTTTTTCGAGCGGTGGGTCAGTTCGCGCATCAAGAGCCGCAAATGCGCCTCGCCTTCCTTGCGCTCGGTGACGTCGACCGAGGCGCAGGTCAGGCCGACGATGTCGCCTGCTTCGTTGCGCAAAGGCTCGATGTGCAGATCGGTCCAGCGCAGGCCACTCTCGCCTTCGAACGCAAATTCCGTGCGTTTCGGCTGGCCGCTCGCGATCGCCTCACGCTTAAGCGCGATCACCGCCGCACCGCTCTCGCGCGGCAAGACTTCTTCGTCGGTACGTCCGAGAATGTCGTCGACCGTGCGGCCGAGCATGGGGTTGCTGATCGAGGTATAACGCAGATCGCGGTCTTGCGTGTAGACGATGACCTGTGAGCCGCGCAGCGCCGTCTCGTAGCGCCCAAAGCGGGCGCGCAACAGGCCGAGCTCGCGGCCCTGCGCGACCACCTGCGCCTCGAGCCGCCGGCATTCGTTTTGCAGCCTCTGTAATTCGCCGGCCGCCGCCCCCGACAGGTCCTGTGCCATGGCGGTGATCATTCACATTGGCGTCACGGCCCGGCGCACGCGTCGCGACCTGTGAGCTCGGAATCGAAAAAAGGAGTGAACACGGCCCGCGCCGGCTCTGTCAATCAATGGGGCAACGACACACCTCATCTTTCCCACGACCGATGCCGCATTTGGGGCCGCGACACAATGTAACAACGCGGGTGACAACGCGGACCGTTCTGAAGAGTTGCGCTGCCGCCATGGACCGCCGTCATTGGCCGGGCGCGGCGCGCTTGGAACCATCGCGGCGCGATCGACGTTTTGCCTGGGTGGGTTCCAACCGCTTATGACACGAGAGTAGCAATGACAACGCGTACAGCGAAATCAGCGACCGCCGAACAAATCGCGGCCATCGAGGATCTGATCGGCGATCTGGAAAAGCGTCTGCGCCGTCTGTCAAACGGCACGGGCCGCGAAATGTCGGGCGCTTCAAGCGACATCGGCGAATTCGTCAATGAGGCGCTGCAGCGCATCATGAACCGCGTGCGCGAGAGCGCGTCGGACGCGGGCCAGTCGCTGGCCGACGAAGCGACCAAACTTGGCACGGGCGCCTTCAAGAAATTGACCGATGAAGTCGAGCAACGGCCCTTGCTGATGCTCGCCGCCGCCGCCGGCATCGGGTTTCTTGCTGGCTTGGCCAACCGCCGTTAGCGCCATGCGCATCGACGAGGTCGCAGGATCTTTCGCCGACCAGTTGTTGGGCCGGATGCTGCGCCGGGCCTTGCTCGCGCTGGCCATCGCGGCGTTTGCGATCATCGCACTGTACTATTTTACCATCGCAGGAATGCTTGGTCTGGAGCTGCAATTCGGGGCCCTGCAGGCGCGGTTGATCATCGGCGCGATCTACGCGGTCGTGGCGGTGATCTGCGCGATTGTCTGGCTGGTGCTGAGCCGGGGGCCTGCAAGCGCGCGTGCGCCCGCGTTGAGCAACCCGCGCGAGATGCAGCTCGCCATGCTGGTCGAAGCCGTCATGCTCGGCTACTCGCTGGCGCGCAAAAGCCCGCGCGCACCATAGAACATCGTCTTCTTTTCGATTTTCTCGGCGGCGATGTTTGGCATTCTTCTCCGTTCGCCGGAGCATTTAATTCGCCGCGACGCCGCAAGCCGAGTTATCCCACAAGACTAGCTCGCCTTCCTCTCCCTGCGCCGCGCGTTGCGCTCGAAGAACAGCGCCTGGCTCAAGACC
>DATJVE010000021.1:0-27558 GCA_035501975.1 Pseudolabrys sp. | reverse complement strand
GGTGGCGGAGGAGTTTCAGTTGGAAATGTGCTCGCGAGAATTTACGATTCTTTGGTCTATTGGGATGTCTTCAGCGAGATTCCGTTGTCAGGCAATTTGATTTTTGATTTTCAAATTAATTTTCTTGTTGTTCAGAACTATCAGCAGCGAGGTATTCTTGAAAACATTGTGAAAGGACCGGCTCTCATTCCGGCCCGGTACAATGCGGCGATAGCCGCAATCGTGATTGAAAAAGATAAGCAAGAATCTATCGGTAGCGGATCGGTGGTCAGTCATAACGGGAAGGTTTTTGTTTTGACCAACAGACACGTTGTCGATCCTTCAGAGCAGATAAAAATTTGCAAAGTGCTGCTGGCGGACAAAGACTATCCACCTCCTAGTCCTTCCAACCTGGTAATTTCTAACAACGACGATCTGGCCGCATTTCCAATTAGTGTGCCCGAAGATGGACCAAAATTCTCGCTCGGCGATGCAGCGTATGTGTTGCAAGAAGTGATTCTGTTGGGTTTTCCAAAGATTCCCCTAACGAAACGTCCCCATCTAACCGCTCACAGTGGTGAGATTAATGCGACGATTGTGACGAGAAATGACGAAGAGCTGTACCTTATTTCGAACTATGCTTCGCCGGGGTCTAGTGGGGGGCCGCTGATCGATTACCGGGGGCTAATTATTGGCGTCGTGTCAGACAGTCTGGAAGCGGAATACGAGGAGGCAATATTTCAACACTCAGCGGCAGTCACGCTGCCACGAGTGCGAATGTTTTTGGAAAGTAAGGTCCTGAGCGCATTCTCCTAGGGGCGGGAATGCGAGCCAACGGGGCGATGCGGGAGTTTGTGAGGTAGGGCGAAGTAACGCCCTTCCGAATCGCCGCCGCTCCCCTATACTGATCCCACCGTTAACAACCGAAAGGAGGTGATCCAGTGTCTCATTGTCTATCGCCGCGGTCGCCGGCATTCGTGAACTGGATCCTCGCCTCTGCCGAGGTCCAAAGCAGGTGACTCGCCAGGTGATCTAATCCATCACCGGCTCACGCGCGCAAGGCGGCAACGCCGACGCAACCGGGCCACGGCCTGACAATGGAAGGGCTGCTCGCTAAGGGCGGCCCTTCTTTGTTGTCCGCCGCTGAAATCGGCGGCTATTGTTTTTCCAGCGTGTCCGCGATCGGAATCTCGTCGACCTTCTTGCCGTGCTGGTCGATGACCTTGACGAACCAGCCGGTCCAGTTCCAGCCCGGCATCTTCTCGTGCCGCAGGTCGCGGGCGAGGTCCGCGGCATCCTCGCGCGCGGCGGCGTTGCCGGGCAGATCGATGCCCTTGTGATTGTCGAGGACGTTTTTGCCGTCGGTGAGATGGAAAAAATAACGCGGCATGATGTTTTCTCGGGCCTGTCTCGTGCTTGCGTGTCGCGATTTCTACCACCGCGACCGCTTGCCGTCACTTGGCCGACGGCGAAGCGCCGCACTGTGCGGTGCGAGCTTGCGCCGAGCGCTACGTAGTTGTCCCTAGCGATTGCTTAACCGTCCGTTGCTTTGGATCAATGCTCCACGCGCGAAATCGGTTCACATAAAGATCATGAACCGATTTGACGAAGTCCAGCTGCCGCCGATGGCCGAGCAGGCGCAGCCGGCTACCGACCGCCAAGTGGCCGATGCGGCTGGACAAGCGAAATTGTGGATCGTGCCGGCCGCCTGGCCGGCGGGGGTGTCGGCTTTGGCGCTTGCCGTCAACGCCTGTCAGCGCCGCGACATTTATGTGGATTTGCCGCTGCGGACGCCGAAAATCGTGCCGCCGCCGGCCTTCTGCGACTAAAAACCGCCTAACCGCTTGGCCCGATCGGTGCGGGACGAAATCCGCGCCTTGTCGCATGCGGCTAGTGCGGACCGCGCCCGGCCCCTTCAACCTCGTGCAGCAGGCATTCGATCTCGTCGCGCAAATGATCTTTGCGGCGCTTCAGGTCGGCGATGGTCTTTGCATCGGTCGGCTTGTTGAGCAGATTGAGCAGCGCCTCGTCGATTTCATCTTCGAGCCGGACGAGATCGGCGATATTGGCCGGTATGGTCATCTTCCGCTCCCTGCGAAGCGTCTTTTTTTGCGTCTCGTCGTCGAATCTAGGCGTTGCCCCTGAATGCCGGGTTGCAACTGAGCGCGTCGAACTTCAACTCGAAAAAGATGTCGGAGTTCGGGCAAAAGCGCGGGGCCAAGATCGGCGACGCCGGCGCTTTGTCGATCCACGCGCGGCACGCCGTCTTGTCGGCGCAACTCTCGCAGCGCTGGAACGCGGCGGCGTAGCTCAGGCCGAGACGCGCCACGGCCCCGCCTTCGGGTTCGATGCCGAGACGCTGCATCATTTCCAGGATGTAAGTCGACTGCCGCTCGTCTGCGATGGGTGAAGGCATCGTCTGTCTCCCTGACTTTCACCCGACGTGCGGCATTCTGGGAATCCACGCCGCCTTTGCCATGACCTAAGTCAAAAGCCCGCGAAAAGTTTCAAATGTCTCAGCATGTTGCGCCGCGGGCGCGCGGAGCCCGATGGTATTGCGCGGACGACTTTAGCGCGGCACCCAGGCCTCGCCGTCCTTGACGTAGCTGCGCTTGACCGCCGCCCAGGCGATCATATGCGCCCGTTTTTCACGGTCGAGCTCGCCGGCATGCGCGGCGAAAGCGTGATTGAACGCCTCGCGATAAATGTCCTGGGCGTGATCGGGCAGGTGGTTTCTGACAGACGGCGGCAGATCGCTGTTGACGCGATAAGGCATAGCGCAAAAAGCTCGGCCCCCGCCGGGATGATGCAACATAAAATTTGCGGGAACCGGCGCTTCCCCGCATTGCGGTAAATCAATCGTCCGCCGATTTGGTTCGGTTTCGGACTTAAAAAATCGCGCAGATCCGGCGAAGCCAGGGGCCGCCGAAACCGGTCAGGCCGCGTTGGCCGCCCGGCGCGGCGGCGCGACCGGTTCCGCCAGGTTTCGCTGCATGGCCATCATGTCGCGCATCGCCCGGGCATAATCCTGGCGGGCGGCTTGCAGCGCCTCTTCCGTCTGCGCGCGCTCCCATTTTTCGCGGTGGAGCGCGGCGGCGAGCTGCTCGATGGCGCGCTCGGCCTGGGCAAAGGCGGCTTCCTTGGCGGTGAAGGCGCGCGCCAGCGCCGCGTTGCGCTCGAGGTAGAGCGTCCGGGCCTGCTCCACGCTCTTAAGCTCGGATTCGCGCGCGAGCAGTCTCGCTTCGAGATCGGACAGGCGCGCTTCCAGGGCATCGCGCGCGGCGGCCAATGCGCCGGCGCGCCGGCTCTGCTCGCGGTTCTGCTCGGCGCGGGCGAGCAGAAGGTCGTGCGCCTCCGCCAGCAGCTTTTCCAGCGCCGCGTTGCGCTGAGCGGAGAGGGCGAGCCGCTCGTCCAGGCCCACCTTCTCGTCGCACAGTGCGATGCACTCGCCGGTCTGCTGCGCCAAGCGTTTTTCCAGATCGGCAGCCTTGCCGCGCTGCACGGCGGCGTCGGCCGCGTGTTCGGCCTTGGCCGCCTGCAGCCGGCGCAGCTCAATCTGCGTGGCCTCGAAATCGCCGAGCGCCTTGGAAATCGGATCGATGAGCTTGGCCAGCGCGGCTTTGATGCCGTCGAGCGCGTTGATCTGGCCGTTGGCCTCGCTGAGCAGGCCGCGCAGGGCTTCGCCGCTGCATTGGCCGCGCGCGGCGAATAGCTCCTCGTCAATCTCCAGCGGACTTTCGGCGGTGGCCGGCTCTACCGGCGTTTCGGCGCGGCCCGGTTTGCCGGCGAGAAATCTGCTGATCACGGGGTACCCCGTTCCAACGCCGATACGCCCGGCCGAAGCGACGCCGAATCACTTTGCAAATGCTCGTCGGCGAGTAAGGAACCGCGCCGGTAAACGAGGCGTTAAGGGCTGAGACCGCTGACGAATAGCCACCCGGGATCAGCGCCTTGGCCTCGGGTGGCCGGATTGTGTGTTGCTCCGCTGCCGCGCTTTTAGGGTAAATGAAACGTTTGCCCGGTAGCGTGTGAATAACCGCGCGGTGGGCGATTCCCCCCGCTCGACTTCGAGGTTAGGCCCGTTCACAAAACCGACCGCTGAATCGGGTAATTCCGTACCTGGGGAGAGCAAGGATGAACCGGACTTTTGCAGTGCTCGCGGCCGCGGTCGCGGCGTTTGTCTTGACTTGCCAGGGCGCCGACGCCCATTGGCGCAAGCACCATACCGACAAGCGGCTGGTCGCAGTCTCGATCGGCGTGGGCGCAGCGTCGACGGCAGGCTTTTTTGCCATCAACAATTGGGACTTCGATCACTGGAACGCCGCAAGCCTCACCCAGGGCGGGGCCTACGCGGTGACCACGATCGGCTGCATGGCGGTGTCGCCCATCGTGGCGACGGCGGTGGTCAACCGCCCGCTGACCATGCGGGAAGGGCATGTGCTGATCGCCTCCTGCGTGCTGCCGATCATCGGCGGCTGGCTGGTCAACCAGGCCTATGACGCGCATCCGGAATGGGAAGCGGCCTCCGCGCCAGCGCCCGCTGCGAAGCATCACCGCAAGCGCCACGCGAAGATGTGAGCGCGGCTGACAATTTCGATTTTTGCGACGACCGCCGGTGCGCATCGCACCGGCGGTCTTGTTTTACGCCCGCTTGGCGATGAACAGGCCTTCGCTGAGACGGAAAGTGAGCTCGCCTCCGGCGCCCGTGGGCTCGAGCGCCTGCTTCACCTCGGGCGTGAGCTCGGCCAGCATCGCGCGCAGGAAGGCCTGCATATTGGCGTCGTGGCGCGCGGCCCAGCTCTTGAACTCCATTTGCTTGTAGAGCTGCTCCTCGTGCGTGATCGTGAAGCCGGCTTTGGCGAACGCGTCGCGCCATTCCTGCATCGTCCAGGCGCGCAAATGGCTGGGATCGCGGAAACGTTCGAAGGCGTTGATGTAATCGCCGACGCTGCCGGCCGGCACCACGTTGTCCACCAGCGCGAGAACGCCGTTCGGCTTGAGCACGCGGTGCACCTCGCCGAGGAACTGCGGGATCGAGTCGAAGTGATGCGGCGCGATGCGGGTGGTGACCAGGTCGAAGCTCGCATCCTCGAACGGCAGCGCCTCGGCCTTGGCATAGGCCGTACGGATATTGGCGAGGCCGCGCTTTTGCGCTTCGCCCTTCACCATGTCGAGCATTTCCTGGGTGATGTCGGTTGCCCACATGCGCTCGACATGCGGCGCGAAGGTATAGGCGACGTGGCCGCCGCCGGTGGCGACGTCGAGGGCGCGCCAGGTCTTCTGCGGCTTGGTGAGAGCGACCAGCCGCTCCAGGCTCTTTCCCAGCGCGTGCGGGGTCGAGGTGAGGTAGCTCGCGGCGGTCTTGCCGAACTGTTCCTGGACCAGGGTCTTGGACATTGCGGTTTTCCGGGTGGTTTTGGCGGTGCGGACTATAGCCGAACGCTACGAAAAAGCCCTGCATCTTTCGATGCAGGGCTGCGTTGCATTGGCCTCCTGAAAGGAGGGTTTTTCAGTGGACGAGCGCAACAAAGGGGACACCCCGGAGGATGCCCCCTTTGCGAGTCGCAGCCGGAAATCAGAGTTTCATGATCCCCGGGAAGAACAGGTAGCAGGCGACGCTGATGACAATGAGATAGCCCAGCAGCACCAGACACCAACCGAAATTGTGCCGGATGACCGCCCCTTCGTTGCGGACGAAGCGCGAGGTCGAAACGCCGACACTCGCCGTTTGCGGTGCTATCGGCTTGCCGATCTCGGAGCCGATCGAATTCAGGGTCGGCAGCAGCAGCGGCGGGAAGCCGAGAATTTGTCCGACGAGCGCCTGGAACTTGCCGAACATAGCGTTGGTCGAAGTGTTGCTGCCCGACAGTGCCACGCCGATGAATCCGAGGATCGGAGCCACGATGATGAAAGCGGCGCCGAGCGAGGAGAAGGCCTTGGCCAATGACGCGGCCATGCCCGAGAAGTTGTAGACATAGGCCAAGCCGAAGATGAATACGCCGACAAGGCAGGCGCCCCACATCTGCGACCAGGTTTTCTTCCAAATCTCGGCGAGTTGCTGGCCGTTCACGCGCAGCAGCAATGCGACGATGATCCACGAGGCCAGGATAGCCGATCCACCGACGAACGGCGTCCAGTTGAAGATCGCCGCGATCGTCGCGCCTTGAGCGATCGAGGATGCCGCCGTCTCCTGAAGATGCAGTATCACGATGCCGGGCAGCTTCGACCACGGCCCGGTCCAGGCAACGACGACGATGATCAGGACGGCGATCGGCAACCAGGCCTGGAAGACGTCGCGCCCCGACAATCCATGCGCTTCGGCCGCGACAGTCGCGCCGCTCACAGGCTTGCCGCCGTAACCAAGAACCTCGGCGGGGTGCCAAATCTTGAGCAGGACGAGAATACAGACGAAACAGGTAATCGCGCCGGCAACGTCCGGCAGATATGGACCGAGATAGGTGCCCACCGGCAATTGACCGGCGATATATCCAAGCGAGCCGACGACCGCCAAGGGCCAGGCGCCCCACATGCCCTTTTTGCCCGAGACGAGGTAGAGCAGGATCCAGGGCGGCAACAGCGCCAGGATGGCGACGATCTTGCTGATCGAACCGGATAGCGCGAGCAGCGGGTAGCCGGTGACGGCGGCGAGCGCGATGATCGGTGCGCCGAGCGCGCCATAGGACACCGGCGCGTTGTTAGCGATTGCGGCGACGCGGATGGCATCGAGATCGGGGATGCCGAGCGCGATCAAAATCGGCGCGACGAAAGCCCAGGGATAGCCGAAGCCCACGAGACCTTCCAAAAGCGCACCGAACGCCCAGGCAAACAGAATGGTCTGCACACGGACATCCTGTGTGCCCTGGGAGATCAGCCAGCGGCGCAGTTTGTCAAAGGTGCCGGTGGTGACCAGCGTATTAAACAGCATGACGCCCCAGAACGTGATCCAGTCCACGTTCCACACGCCGGTTGCCGAGCCATAGAGATAAGCTCGGATGCCGGTATCGAACGGCATTTTCCAAACCCAAAGGCCGAGCGCGAGCGTGATGAGCGACCCGACCAGCGTCGCAACCCAGGCTGACCAGCGCAGTCCGGCGAGCATGAAGAGCAGCGCCGCGACCGGAATTAGTGCCACCAGCCAAGTGACGAACAGATTTCCAAAAGGATCGAGAATTTGTGTGAACATGCCCCGTAGTCTCCCCGGTTAGATCATTTTGCGGCAGCACCGAATTGCTTGCTACCGCGACTTTGCGCGCGCACTTGGTTCCCCCAGTGAAGTCGGCGATAATCGCCATCGCTCAGAATTTGCTCTATCCTGGGCATGGACGGACTCGATGCGCCCAGGATGCTATTGCTGCGATCGCTTAAACATCAAGATCAAATGTACGTTGCAGTGCGGTAATCAGGCTGCAAAGTGACAATATCAAAATCATTGCGCGAGATTAACGAGACAATCTGACTGGTTGATCGACTGTGGAACCGCCACTCAGCGGCGGTCCTCCTCGCCGCCGCTCAGGTCGTCATAGCCATGGCGGCTTGAATAGAACACCAGCCCCATCAATCCGCCGCCGACCAGCAGGGAGACCAGGACACCGCCGGCAATGGCGACGTAGCCATATGACGGGATCGGGCCGCCGCCGAGTCGCTCCCATGCGGTGACCGCGAACCAGACCGACGCCATCAAGAGGGCCAATAACGCCAAAACGACCAGAGTGCGCATGCGCCCGATATAGGCCGGGGATGCCGCCTTGTCACCCGCATGCGGCAGCGCGAAAAAAAGCGCCCGACGGAGAGGCCGGCGCGGGCGTGCACCGCAATTGCCGCCTTTTATCTATGGCGACTTGCGCCCATTGTGGCGGTGCGCGGGCTGTCGGGGCCGATTGTATGCGAAGGTGGCACACCGGCTCCTCCACGGACTTCGGGGCGGTTTTGAGCTGAACTTATCATGAACGGTAACGCAACCAACCACGGCGAGCCGATCGCTTACACCTATCGGCCATCGCTCTTAGGGGCGCCCTGGCAGTTCGGCATCGTGGGCGATGGCATCGATTGGTCGAGCGGGCGCAAATCGGGCCACGTTCCATTCCGCGCGATCTACCGCGTGCGTCTGTCGTATCGGCCGACGAGCATGCAATCGCATCGTTTCATGGCCGAGCTGTGGGCGGAGGGCGCGCCCAAGCTGCAGATCCTGTCGAATTCGTGGAAAAGCATGGTCGAGGTCGAGCGGCTGGACAAAGCCTACACGGATTTCATCGGCGCGCTGCACCGGCGCATCGTCCCGGTGGCGCCGTCGGCGCGCTTCGAGCGGGGCAGTCAAGCGCTGCTCTATTGGCCGGGGCTGGTCGTTTTTGTCGGCGTGTCGCTCGTCCTCGCCTGGCTCATCGCGCGCGCCTTGCAAGCCGACGCGAAAGCCGGCGCCGCCTTTGTCGGCGGCTTTCTCGCGCTTTTCCTGTGGCAGGCAGGCAACTACTTCCGCCGCAACCGGCCGGGCCTCTACCGGCCGGACGCGATGCCGGCCGATGTGATGCCGAAACGCTGAGGCGGGCCGCGCATTAGCTTTTGTTGCGCACCACCAGCACCGAACATTTGGCGTAACGCACCACATGCCCGGCGTTGGAGCCGAGGAAATAAGTGCGCATGGCCGGGCGGTGCGAGCTCATGACGATGAGATCGGCGTTGATCGCCTTCGCCTCTTCCAGCACCTCGTGATAAATGCCGCCCTGCCGCACGGTGCCGGAAATATGCGCGGGATCGAGCCCGCTCTCGCGCGCGATGATGGTCATGGCTTCTTCCGCCGACTTGCGCTGCTGCACGTCGAAATCCGGCGGCACATATTCCGCCAGCATCACCGGCGTCATCGGCAGCACGTTGACCAGCCGGACATGCCCGCCGGAGGAACGGGCCATGCTCACCGCCGCTTCGATGGCGGGCTTGGCCAGATCGGTGTCGGCAAGGTCGATCGGGACCAGGATCTGCTTGTACATGACTGCGCCCCTTTTTCCGCCGCGAAAGCGCGATCATGACACGTTTTCGCCGGCGAGTTGAGTGAGGGCGGCGGCAAATCCGCGTTTAGTTGGCGGTGGCTTCCAGCGTCTTCGGATTGACGAAGCGCTCCAGCCGGCCCGATTGCGGCTGCAGTTTGCTCCAGTTGTCGACGGCAAAATCGATGATCACCAGGCCGGAGGTCGGCAATTTTTCGCGCAGCCGCTCGCGCGCGTCGATACCGCCGGCGGCCACCAGCATCAGCGCGAGCTCGTGCAGACCCGGATTGTGTCCGATGACCATCAGCGTATGCGCGGAAGCGGGCGTGTCCTTGATCACGGCAAGGATGGTATGCGGCGGCGCGTCGTAGATGCGCTCCGCCGACGTCGCCGCGGGCGCCGGATGAAAAGCCGCGGCGGCGTATTTCCAGGTCTCCTGCGTGCGCGCGGAAGGCGACAAGATCACCCGGTCCGGAACCAGCGCGTGCGCCGCCATATAGGCGCCGATCTTGGCCGCATCCTTGCGCCCGCGATCGATCAGGACGCGTGAAATGTCTTTCGTTCCGGGCTCCGAGCGTTCGGCCTTGGCGTGGCGTAGCAACAAAAGGCGGCGCATGGTGTATCAGAGTGCGGGTGAGGGGCGCGGGAATGCGTCGATTTCGAATCTTCGGCAGTCTAGCATGCGCGCCCCGCGCGCAGGCGGGGCGGCAACGATGTGAACAAGTGTAGCGATGAGCGAAGACGGCAATATGGCGGCGGGCTGGTACGAGGCGACAAGGGTGGCGAGCCCGGAACGCCCGCGGCTGAATTTCGACCTCGACGTCGATGTCTGCGTGATCGGCGGGGGCCTCGCCGGCCTGACCGTGGCGCGCGAGGTGGCGCGGCGCGGCTGGTCGGTGGCGGTATTGGAGGGTGGCCGGGTCGCCTGCGCGGCCTCCGGACGCAATACCGGCTTCGTCTTGCCGGGGTATTCCGAACATATCGAAAGCATGGTCGAGCGTATCGGGCTCGATCACACCAAAGAGCTTTGGGCTCTGTCGGAACAAGGCGTCGACTACGTGCGCCGCGCGATCGCGGAGACCGGCATGCCGGGCGTCGATCCGGTCCCCGGATGGCTGCGCGTTTCCAAGACGGACAATGGCGATGCGATCGACGCCGAGGTCGAGCGGTTGCGCTGGATCGGCGCAAGCGTCGAAGCCTGGCCGACCGAACGCGTGCGCGAGGTGCTGCCGAACGAGCGCTATTTCGGCGCGCTGCATTTTCCCGGCGCGCTGCACATCCATCCGCTCAATTACGCGCTCGGCCTCGCCGCCGACGCGGAAAAACATGGCGCGCGCATCTTCGAGGAAACCCGCGCGGTCGCGATCGACCCGGCCGGGGTGCGCAAGCGCATCGACCCCGCCGGCGGGCGCGTGCGCGCGCCGCATGTGGTGCTGGCCTGCAATGTCGATCTCGGCGCGCTGATGCCGCGGCTCGGCGCGACGCTGCTGCCGATCACGACCTACGTGCTGGTGACCGAGCCGATCGCGCGGCTCAGCGAGATCGTGCGCTATCGCGGCGCGGTCAGCGACACCAACCGCGCCGACAATCACTACCGCATCGTCGGCGGAGACCGCTTGCAGTGGTCCGGGCGCATGCGCGCCTGGGCGGCCGATGCGCGCTGGATCGGCCGCGGGCTAATCGCCGATATCCGCCGCAATTTTCCCGCGCTCGGCAAAGTCGAGATCGCGCATCTGTGGCGCGGCACGCTCGGCCGCCCCATCCACCGCATGCCGCAAATCGGCGAGATCGAAAGCGGGCTGTGGGTGGCGAGCGGTTTCGGCGGGCACGGCCTCAACACCACGGCGATGGGCGGCGAGCTGGTGGCGCGCGCGATCGTCGACAACGATGCGACCTGGCGGCTGTTCGCGTCCTATGAATTGGTTTGGGCCGGCGGCGTGCTCGGCCGGGCCGTGGCGCAAGGCATTTATTGGGGCTCGCGGCCGATCGAGCGCATCGAGCAAGGGCTTTCGCGCTATCGCGAACGGGCGCGCGCGCGCAAAGCGGCGCGGCTTGTCGCGCGCAACGGGCGGGGGCGGCCGGCGGCCGTGCCGGAGCCGCAAGCGCCGGTAGCTGCGCCGCCGCTCGAACCGCCCGCCGCGCCGCCGGCGTGACCTGCTATCCCGCTCTTTCCTCTGGTTATGGTAGGCTGCAGCGCATGAACACACCGCTTTCCCGTCTTGTCGCCATCGGCTTCGGCCTTGCCGCGCTCGGCGGCTGCGCCAATAGCGGCATCATGTTCGGCGACACGACGGCGAAGCCGAAGACCGTCGTGGTGACCGACTTCGTCGCGGCGCCCGAAGTGGATGCGATCGACCGCGGCTTCAGCGCGCGCATGGATCGTAATAGCAGCAATTATCCCATCCTCGAGCGCAAGCGGCGCACGCTGGCGCGCGTGAACGACGAGATCGTGGCCTCGATCATCGCCACCTTGCAGGAGGCCGGCCTTGACGCGCAGCCCGGCAGCGAAGAGGCGTTGACGCTCAACGACAAGGCGGCGGTGGTGAGCGGGCGGCTGCGCGGCGGCGAGGGCGCCAATCCAAAGAAAAAGCCGGTCGGCTTCGGTCCCGGTCACGTCGAGGCGGTCGCCGACATGACGGTGTCCTATGTCGCCGGCGGCAGCCGCAAGCGGCTGACCGCCTTCACGGCGCAAGCCAAGGATGCCGGCAAGCCGCCGACCGGCAAACAGGCGGCGGCGCGCAATGCGGCGATCGCCGCGGCATTGACGACGGAAAAAGCCGCGCCGGAGAAATTATCGCCCGACGTCGAGGCGCAGGCGCGCCGGCTCGGCCGCGCGGTCGGCGACAAGGTCGTGGCCTATGCCAAGGAGCAGGGCTGGATCGTCGCGCCGGCTGCCGCGGCGGCGCCGGAGGAGCAAGTGAAGCTGCCGCCGGAAAAGCCGGCGCAGAAGCCCAAACCGAAGGCCGACAAGCCGGCGACGTGATCAGCGTCCTTCTCGTCGCGTCATGAAGGCCAGCCGCTCGAACAAATGCACGTCCTGCTCGTTCTTGAGCAGCGCGCCGTGCAGCGGCGGGATCAACTTCTTCGGATCGCGCTCGCGCAGAATTTCCGGGCCGATGTCCTCGACCATCAGCAGTTTCAGCCAGTCCAATAATTCCGAGGTCGACGGCTTCTTCTTCATGCCCGGCACGTCGCGGATCTCGTAGAACAATTTCAACGCCTCGCTCACCAGCCGCTGCTTGATGCCGGGAAAGTGCACCTCGATGATCGCCGACATTGTGTCGGGATCGGGAAAGCGGATGTAGTGGAAGAAGCAGCGGCGCAAAAATGCGTCCGGCAATTCCTTTTCGTTGTTCGAGGTGATGATGACGACTGGGCGCCGGCGCGCCTTCACTGTTTCGCCGGTCTCGTAGACGAAGAACTCCATGCGATCGAGCTCGAGCAAGAGGTCGTTGGGGAATTCGATATCGGCCTTGTCGATCTCGTCGATCAAGAGCACCGGGCGCTCGTCGGCGACGAAGGCGTCCCACAATTTGCCGCGCTTGATGTAGTTGCGGATGTCCTGGACGCGCGCGTCGCCGAGCTGGCTGTCGCGCAGGCGCGACACCGCGTCGTATTCGTAGAGGCCCTGCAGCGCCTTGGTGGTCGACTTGATGTGCCACTCGATGAGCGGCGCGCCGATCGACTTGGCGATCTCCAGCGCCAGCACGGTCTTGCCGGTGCCGGGCTCGCCTTTGACCAGAAGTGGCCGCTCCAGCGTGATCGCCGCATTGACCGCGACCTTGAGATCGTCGGTCGCCACATAGGCCTCGGTGCCTTCAAACCGCATGCAATTCCTCGCTTTTTTGCGACACTAGGCAGGCCGGCGGGGCGGGGCAAGGCGATTTGCCTATTTCCGTCATCGCGGCCGAGCCGCCTTGGCGCCGAGATCCGGAATCCATACTCCGCAGCGCCGGGGTCATGGAGTCCGGGTTCGCGGGCCGGCACCCGCGCCCGGGAATGGCAAAGGCTCGCATCAACGTGATGGCCGAGTGATGGCAAGTTGAATGGCTATTATGCGCCAGGTGTATATGTCATGACGCATGAGCAGACGAATTCGGGAGGATAGGATGCGCCGCCTGTTGGTCGGCTTTTTCCTGATCGTTGCGGGAATTGGTGTCGCCCACGCGCAGATGGCGCCGTTGCCCAAGCCCGGCCCCGGGCAGGCGGTGGCGACTTTTGCCGGCGGCTGCTTCTGGTGCACGGAATCCGATTTCGACCACGTCAAGGGCGTGATCTCGACCACCTCCGGCTATACCGGCGGCCACGTCGCCAATCCGACCTACGAGCAGGTTTCGGCCGGCGGCACCGGGCACGCGGAATCCGTGCAGGTGATCTACGACCCGACCAAGGTCTCCTACCAGCAGTTGCTCACCTATTACTGGCACCACGTCGACCCGACGGTGAAGGACCGCCAGTTCTGCGATTACGGACACCAGTATCGCACCGCGATCTTCGTTCATAACGCGGAGGAGCGGAAACTCGCCGAAGCGTCGAAGAAGGACGTCGAGGAGCAACTGAAGAAGCCGATCTACACCGAGATCGTCGACGCCGGGCCATTCTATCCGGCCGAGGAATACCACCAGGATTTCTATCTGAAGAACCCGGCGAAATATAAATTCTACCGCTGGAATTGCGGACGCGACCAGCGGCTCGAGCAACTTTGGGGCAAAGCGAAGGAAGGCAGCTGATATGATCGACCGACGGGCCCTGTTGACGGCCACGGCGGCGCTGGGCGCGCTGATGGCCACGAGCAAATTTGGCGAGGCAGAAACAATGACCACAATGGCGACCGACACGATCGACTGGAAGAAACTCACCGATGCCGACTGGCGCAAGCGGCTCACGCCGCAGCAATACGACGTACTGCGCAAGCACGGCACCGAGCGCGCCGGCAGCAGCCCGCTCAATCACGAGAAGCGCAAAGGCACCTTCGCCTGCGCCGGCTGCGACCTGCCGCTGTTCTCGTCCGACACCAAGTTCGAGAGCGGCACCGGCTGGCCGAGCTTCTATCAGCCGCTGGCGGGCGCGGTCGGCACGACGACCGACCGCAGTTTCTTCATGACCCGCACCGAGGTGCATTGCAGCCGCTGCGAAGGCCACCTCGGCCATGTGTTCGACGACGGCCCGCCGCCAACCGGCTTGCGCTACTGCATGAATGGGCTGGCGCTGAAGTTCGAGCCGCAGACGCCCGGCCAGTCGTAACGTCCGTCGTCTTATTGGCACCGCCCGGCCGGGAAACCGCCGGGCGGTTTGCGTTTGTCGCGTCAGCCGCCCGGCAAAATCTGCCGTCTCGCGGCAGAAAGCACCGCTTTTGCCCTCTCTCCCAAGCCAATCCGTTCGTATAAGCCGTTGATATTATTGTACTAAATAGATGGCATGGCGATTGCGTTGAACCGTTCGCGGGATTGTCCGCGCGCAGCCTATGCGCTGCCGTGTTGCGAACGTGGAGATGATGTCATGGGTTTGTTCGACGCTCTTACAAACGCCGTCAGCGGTTTGCAGTCGCAGGCTTACGCGATGCAAAACATATCCGGCAATATCGCGAACTCACAGACGATATCCTACAAAGGCCTCAACACCAATTTCCAGGATCTCATCCCTGACTCGAATTCGGTGGCCTCGCAGCAGGTCGGCAGCGGCGTTTATTCAAGCTCGCTTGCAACCAATACCGTTCAGGGCGCAATTCAGGCCGCGACATCCGGTACAAATATCGCCATCAATGGCGACGGCTATTTCACGGTGCAAAATCCCACGAGCTTTACGGGAACCACGCCAAACTTTGATGGTGTTATCAGCTATACGCGACGCGGCGACTTTGAGTTGAACGCCGACGGCTACATGGTCAACGGCGCCGGCTATTATCTTGAGGGCATTCCGATCGATCAGACGACGGGCGCGCCGATCGGCAACGTCCCGTCGCCCCTCCAGTTCAACAATAACCTCTTGCCGGCGAGCGCGACCACGCAGATCAACTACGGCATCAATCTTCCGGCAACGCCGTCGACGCCGTCTTACAACCCGGCCGTCGCCAATTCCGAACTGCTCAATCTCGCGGACTTTACGCAGAATCCCACGCTCAACGCCGGGGCCAACACGAATGCGGTCGCCACTGGCACCTCGGCGCTCGGCACGATCGACGCGAGCGGCGGCGCCATCACGTTTAAGATCAACGGCCAAACCGTCACGCTCGCGACCAACGGCGGCTCCGGCGCCAACGGCCACTATTCGCCGTCCGATCTCGTCAGCGCCATCAACACGCAGGTCGGCGCGTCCGCCAGCGTAAACGCGACGCTCAACGCCGCAGGCGATCTGGTGATCACCAGCACCGGAGCGGCGGGCGCCGGCGATACCGTGACGGTCGATACCTTCAGCAGCGGCGACGCCACCCAGCTCGGCTTCGCCGCCGCATCCGTGACCGCCAACGGCGCCAACGGCCTGCCCGCGACGGGGCAGGTGATCGGCACCGACGCGCCGAACTTCATCAACGAATCGATCGACGGCGGCTCGGCCACGGTCTACGACGCGGCCGGAACGCCCGCCAATCTTCAGCTCCGCTGGGCGAAGACCGACAGCGTTGCGGCCGGCGGCAGCAACACATGGGAGCTGTATTACCAGACCGACGCCAATGCGACGGGCGCGCAGGTGGCCTGGCAAAATGCGGGTGTCGATTTCACGTTCAACTCGGCCGGGCAACTCGTCGGCGGCAGCGCCACGATCGCGCTGAACAACGTGACCGTCGGCAGCACCAACCTCGGCAACCTCACGCTAGTCACCCCGGTCGGCAGTATCACGCAATTCGCCAATACCAGCGGGCAGCCGACCGTCAACCAAATCCAGGCGAACGGCTTCCCGGCCGGTCAGCTGCAGTCGGTCTCCGTCGGCGGCAACGGGTTGATCAGCGGCATCTTCTCCAACGGGCGCAATGTCAACCTCGCGCAAATTCCGCTGGTGCATTTCAACGCCGAAGACCAGTTGCAGAGCCTGACCGGCGGCGCCTACGAGGCGACGACGGATTCAGGCCAGGCGATCGCCGGCGCCTCCGGCAAAGTCGTCGGGCAGTCGCTGGAGAGCTCCAATGTGGATATCGCGACCGAGTTCACCAAGTTGATCGTCACCCAGCAAGCCTATTCGGCGAATACCAAGGTGATCACGACCGCCAACCAAATGTCGCAAGACTTATTGAACGTCATTCGATAGCGCCCAATGCGCACCCGATTTAACTCAGCAAGGCTCGTGATCGGGGCTGCCCCATGGGTCTGACGCAAACCCTCGCGACGACCCTGTCCGGGCTGAAGGCAACTCAGACGGGCCTTTCGATCGTCGCCGGCAACGTGGCCAACGCGCAGACGGCGGGCTACGTTGCCAAATCGGCCACCCAGATTGAGACCGCGACCGGCGACGGCGGCAACGCCGTACAGGTTGCGTCGATCAACCGTCTGCTCGACACATTCGTGCAGCAGCAATTGTGGACGGAAAACGCTGGCGGCGGCTATGCCGACCTGCGCGCCAATTTCTATCAGCAACTGCAGCAGGTTTACGGTCAGCCGGGTTCCAGCACGTCGCTCGATTCGACGTTCAATAACTTCACGACCGCGATCCAGGCCCTGTCAACAACCCCGAGTTCCACCTCGGCGCAGAGCCAGGCGCTCAGCGCCGCGCAGACTTTGGCGCAACAGCTCAATACAGCGACGTCTCAAGTTCAGTCGCTTCGCAGCCAGGCCGACCAGGGAATTGCCAACGATGTGCAGCAGGTCAACGACGCCCTGCAGCAGATTGCGACTATCAATCAGCAGCTGGTCAACGGTGCGCAGAACGACAGCACCCAGGTCACGCTCGAGGACCAGCGCGATCAATGCATCAATCAGCTTTCGAGGCTGATGGACATTCGCGTGACCCACGGAAACAACGACCAGATCACGATCACGACCGGCACGGGGACTCAACTCGTGGGCACCCAGGCATCGGTTCTCGAGTTCAACGCAGCCGGCACGATTACCCCAACGCAGCAATGGAATGCCGACCCGACGAAAAGCGGGCTTGGAACGATAACCATTGTCGATCCGTCGGGCGCCACAAGAGATCTTGTCGCCACCGGCGGGATTCAGTCCGGCGAGATCGCCGGCTACCTCAACATGCGCGACAACGTGCTGGTGCAGGCGCAAACTCAGCTCGATCAAATCGCCGCGCAGATGTCGAGCGCGCTGTCCGATACGACGACGCCTGCCTCCGGCGTCACGGTGGGGGCGCAGTCGGGCTTCGATGCCGACATCGGCGGCCTGTCAAACGGCAACACGATCAAGCTCAGCTACACCGACGCTCTCAACGTGCAGCACAATGTCACCATCGTGCGGGTCGACGATCCGTCCGCTTTGCCGCTGTCGAATTCGGATACGTCGGATCCGAACGATACCGTCATCGGCGTCGATTTTTCCGGTGGCGCGGCGGCGGTGGCGAGCGAGCTCAACACGGCGCTGGGTTCGGCCGGACTGCAATTTTCCAATCCGTCGGGAACGACGCTGGAAATCCTCAATGGCAGTCCGGCGATCACGGTGAACTCCGCGTCGACGACGACGACCGCGACGTCGTTGACGGCGGGCTCGGCGGCGCTTCCGCTGTTTACCGACGGCTCAAGCCCATACACGGGCGCCTTTACCGCTTTCGGCGCTGAAGCCACCGGTTACGCCGGGCGGATCACCGTCAATAGCGCGCTGCTCGCCGACCCCTCCAAGCTCGTGACCTATCAGACATCGCCGGCGACGCAGTCCGGGGACGCGACCCGGCCGAACTTCATTTACAACCAGTTGGTGAACGCCAAGCTGCAATATTCTCCCGCGACCGGGATCGGAGGCTCCGCCGCCCCGTACCAGGGAACGCTGTCCGATTATATGAGCCAGGTTGTCACGACGCAGAGTACGGCGACCAATGCCGCAACCAATCTGCAATCAGGCCAGGATGTCGTCGTCAACGCCCTGCAAACGCGATTCAATTCAACCTCGGCGGTGAGTATCGACACCGAAATGGCGAATCTGCTCACGCTGCAGAATTCCTACGGCGCGAACGCGCGTGTGATGTCGACGGTGCAGGCGATGCTCAACGCGCTGATGCAAGCGATGTGATGTGAGGCGGTATGACGATATCAGGTGTATCAAGCAATCTCTCGCCCCTCATTCAGTCGGCGCTGGACATCAACAAGCAGCTTGACGATCTCAATCAGCAGCTCGGCACCGGGCTGAAGGCGGACACCTATGCCGGCTTGGGCACGCAAGGCGGCGTTGCGGTTGCGCTCAATTCGCAGTTGTCGGCGATCAACAGTTACGACGGCACCATGACGACCGTCGGCACGACGCTCAGTCTGCAGCAGCAGGTGCTTCAGCAGATCGCCAGCGTTGGCAGCACCGTGCAGACGACCGCCGGCCAGCCGGATTTCACGCTCGACAACACCGGGCAGACCTCCCAGCAGGAGGCCGCCGCCAACCAGCTCGACGCAGTCTTGAGCGCCCTCAATACGCAGGGCGGCAACGGCTATCTATTTTCGGGCCTGGGGGTCAACCAGGCCGCGGTCGACACGGCCGATCACATTCTCAACGGCAACGGCGCGCAGGCCGGCCTCGAGCAGGTGATCGCGGAACGCCTGCAAGCGGATCAGGGCGCCGATGGGCTGTGCCGGCTGGTCATTTCGGCGCCGACCACGACGTCCCTGTCGGTCGCCGAAGATGCGGCCAATTCGCCCTTCGGGCTCAAGCTTGCTTCGGTCAATTCCACGCTGACCAACGCCACGGTCAGCGGGCCGACGGGCTCGCCGCCCGCGATCTCCGTCGATATGAGCGGCGGCAATCCCAATGACGGCGATACGATCAGCTTCGCCTTCAACCTGCCCGACGGCACGACCCAGACGGTTCAGCTCCAGGCGACCACGGCGACGTCGCCGGGCGCGAACCAGTTCGCGATCGGCGCGACGCCGGCGGCGACCGAGGCAAACCTGCAGGCTGCGTTAACCGCGGCGGTCACCAACATCGGCCAGACGACCATGCCGGCCGCCTCCGCCGTCGCCGCGTCCGACAATTTCTTCGACGATCCGCCGCAGCGCGTGAACGGCGCACCCGCCACCGCGACTTCGCTGGTCAACGGAACGCCGGCCAATACCGTGTTCTGGTACACCGGCGACAACAGCGCCGCGTCGATCCGGTCGACCGCGACTGCGCGCGTCGGTTCGGCGACCACGGTGTCTTACGGCACGCAGGCCAACGAACAGGGCATCCGCACCATCGTGCAGAACATTGCGACGTTGGCGGCGACCACCTACTCCGCCAGCGATCCCAACGCGTCGGCGAGTTATAATGCGCTCACCAGCCGCCTCTATACCAATTTGTCATTTCCTTCCGGCACGCAAAACATCACCGACATCGAAGCGAGCCTGGCAAACGCCCAGACGGTCATTCAGTCGACGCAGGCCCAGAATCAGCAGACCTCGAACATGCTGACCAACATGCTGCAGTCGATCCAGAACGCCGACCAGACCCAAGTGGGGGCGGAAATCCTGTCGCTGCAGACAAGTCTCTCGGCTTCGTTGTCGGCGACCGCGCGCATGGCGCAACTCAATCTCGTCACCTACCTCTCGCCGGTAACCGGCTAAGGCGCGCGGCGCCGTTCGCTGCCCTTGAGGCAATAAAAAAGACCGCGGCCGGGCCGCGGTCTTTTTGTGTTGGTCGCTTCGAAGGATCAGGCGCGGCCGAGCAGTCCCGCCGCGATTTCGCGGTTGATGCTGATCAGCGAGCCGAGGTTCTGCGGCTTCGGATCGGCCAGGATCGCCAGCGTCTGTTTGCAGACAAACAGGCCGAGATTGGCGACGTTCTGACGAATGTCGATCGGCAGCGGATTGTCGTTGTTGGTGACGGACGAGATGAAGAACGTCCAGAGCTTGCGATTGTAATGCAACGCGGAATCGAGATTCTCGCTACGCTTATCCCAGGAGTCCTGCACGGATTGCAGGCGGCACGCCGCGTCCAGCAACAGATTGGCTTCCAGCTCACGCGGGCTGGAGATTTTGTTGGCCACTTTTCCGTAGATTTTGGCGGCTTGATTCATTGCGCAGCAGCTCCCGCTCGTACTCGATCAATTGCTTCACTTGCTTGAGTGCCTTATACATATTGCCTGTTAAGATATGATTATTGATGATTTCAATGTGGAATAAGGTACTCGGCGCGGCGCGCACGAGATCCTGCACCAGCGAAAAATAATTCGCGTGCTGTTCGCGCGCATCGTGCGACGTGTACATCAAGAGCACCGCCAGATAGATGCGTTTGGCCGGCGTATCGGCCTGCTCCGCGGTCAGGATGTCCTTTTCGCGCAGGATCGGCACCTTTTTGCCGTCGATCACGAAGCGCGCACGCTGACCGGAATTGGTGATGACGCATTCGCCGATCAAAATGCGTTCGCCCGGCTTCAGTTCGACCTTCAGTGCCATGGCTGTCTCCCGCGCGGCATCCTTGGCCCCGCATGCTTAATGGATCGTTAATTGCGCCACCGGACGGCGGCGCCCGCAAAGAAAAACGGCGGGGCTTTGGGCCCCGCCGTTCGGAAGCGATTCGCTTTCGATTACTGGAACAGGCGCAACACGGCCTGGTCGGCCTGCGAGGCCATCGACAGCGCGGTGGTCGACAGAGACTGACGCGTCTGCAAGGCGAGCAGGTTGGCGCCTTCCTGGTTCGGATCGGCGAGGACGAGGTTGTCGGCGCCGGTCTGCAGGGTGTTGACCATCGACTTGGTGAAGTCCTGGCGGGTCTGCACGACCGACAGCGACGAGGAGATCGCGGTCGACTGGGTCTGCAGCGTGGTCAGGGCGCTCGACAGCGACGTATTCAGCGTGTCGAGCTGGCTGTTGTCGGCAAACTGGCCGGATGTTGCGGTCGCGACCCCTAAATTGGTCGAGGTGATGGGGAACGCGGCGCCGGAGCTGTTGACCATCTGGACGTTGATCGAGCTCGTGCCGTTCTCGTTGAAGTTCAGGCTCAGGCTGTCGCCGGCCAGCAGATTGGTGCCGTTATAGCCCGAGTCGGTCGCGAGCTTGTCGATCTGAGTGCGCAGGTTGTTGAACTGCGTCAGCAAGCTCTGGCGAACGGAGCTCAGGCCGCCGCCGCTGCCGGCCGCGAGCGTGATCGTGTCGCTCGACACGCCCGTCACCGTGCTCAAGTCAGACTTGATGCCGTTGACGGTGATCGCCGTGGCGGTCAGGTTCTGCAGCGACAGTTTGCCGCCGTTATCCGACGCCAGGACCTGGCTGCTCAGCTGCGAGCTGCCGTTGATCGCCGACACGATTTGGTCGACGGTGAGCGGGGCGCCGACGACGCCGTTGGTCGAAGACTTGCCGCTGGTCAGGCCGAGACCGGCGGTGGTGCCGGCCGCGTTGCCGATGGCGTCGCTGACCGTGATGTTGTTGCCGGTATTGCTGGTCAGAACCAGGTGACCGCCAGCGTCCTGCGAAGCCACGACCGGTGAGTTCGCACCCAGGGCGGTGTTGATCTTGGTGACCGCCTGCGCGAGCGTGTCGTTGTTGGCGAGAGTGACTGCCACCGCCGCGCCGCCGTTGAGGTCGGCGCTGGTGATGTCGATGACGCCACCGGCTGCGGCGCCGAGGGCCGCAGTCGTGGTGCCGGTCAGAGTGGCGGCAGTGACGCCCGGATCGGTGTTGATTGCAACCGACACGCCGTTCGCGACATTGAGGGTGAGCGTGTGGGCGGCAGCGTTCGAAGTGTTGCTGGCCGCGGTCAGGACCGACGCTGTGCCGGGGGTGACCGTACCGGCCGTGGTGTCGGCGCGGGCCTGGCTCACAACCGACTGCAACTGCTGCACCAGCGAGGTGATCGAGGTGATGCCGTTGTTGGCCGCCTGAATCGTCTGAATGCCGTTCGACATCCCGTCGAGCAGGCCGTTCAGCGAGTTCGCGCGGTTGTTCAGCGACTGCGAGGTGAAGAAGTTCAGCGGGTTATCGAGAGCGGAGTTGACCTTCTTGCCGGTGGCAAGGTTGGTCTGGGTCTGCTGCATCAACTGAGCGGTGTTCTGCAGCGAGAGCAGGTTCGCCCGTACGCCGGCGGAGAGAGCAATTTGCGACATAGTCATAACCTTTCTGGTTGTGTCGTGCTGGCACGAGGCGCCGGTGTCCGGTCCTTGACCAACGCGTGATGCGGCAAACTATCCAATGCCGCGTAACGCAGCGTAAAAGAACATGGTTAATAAGTGCTGACGCGGCTCCGCCAGCGAATTGATTCGTTAAGACTTTTCCGCCCCGAACGCCTATCGGCGCAGGGCAAATTCCGTCGGCGGATCAGACGCTAATCGCAAGCCCCCGCGGACGCGATGCCGGTTCACCGTTAACGATTTGTTGTCGATTGAATTAAAGCGTGCGGCAAATCGCCAGCGGCTGGTTTGCCTTGGTGCTGGGCATGTTGGCGCGGCCCGAGGCACCGTAGGTCGAGGGCGCCCGCTTGCGGGCAAGCTCGGCGGAAACGCCGCGGATAATGCCCTCGGAGACCGCGTGGGCGGTCGCCAGCACCGTCATATTGGTCTGCAACAACGCCTGGAAGGCGGCGTGGCGCTCGCGCAAGGCGGCGAAGGCGTCGGGCAGCGCCCGCGCGATCAGCGCGCGGGTGGCGACGATGCGCGAGCTTTCCGCGGCGTAGCGGCGGGCGAGCTCGGCTTTCGTCTCGCCGAGCGCGGCGGCTTCGCGCAGCCGGCCCGTGCGCACGCGCGCCGTCTCCTCTTCGATCGTCTCGACCAGTTGATCGGTGATCGTATTCAGGGTCTCGATCGCCCGCTCGGCGTCGCCGACGCTGGCAATCTGAAGCGATGGTGTGCTCACGCGTGCGTCTCCTGATGCGCGATCAGGCTGCGATAGACCTGATCGGCGATGCCGATGCCGCCCGCTTTGGCGATCGACTTGGCATATTGATCGGTGAGCACCGAACGCCAGACGCCGGTGGCGCCCTGGCCGCCGAAGGGGCCTTCGCCGTCGACGCCGGTGAACATGTGCTGGAACATGGAATTGAGGAAGACCGCCTCGAAGTCCTGCGCCGCGGCGCGCGCCTTGGCTTGGCCGTTGGCGGTGAGCTTGCCGGGCGCCTTCGGCGCGAGGTTGACGAGGTCGAGCGCGCTGAGGCCGGGCGCGGAGACGGGCAGGGCGCTGGCCATCACATCACCTCGATGTCGGCCTGGATCGCGCCCGCTGCCTTGATCGCCTGCAGGATCGCGATGAGGTCGCGGGGGCCGATGCCGAGCGAATTGAGCCCGTCGACCAGTTGTTGCAGCGACACGCCGTCTTTCACCAGCGCCAGCTTCTTGCCGTCCTCCTGCACGCCGATACTGGTGCGCGGCACGACCCGGGTCTGGCCGCCGCGCGAGAACGGCGCCGGCTGGCTCACCTGCGGGGACTCGGTGATGGTGACCGTGAGGTTGCCTTGCGCCACCGCCACCATGGACACCCGCACGTCGCGGCCCATGACGATGATGCCGGAGCGCTCGTCGATGACGATCTTGGCGGACTGGTCCGGTTCGACCTGCAGCTGCTCGATTTCGGTGAGCAGCGAAATGACGTTGCCGCGGTATTGCTCCGGCACGGTGATGCCGACGGTCGCCGGATCGAGCGGCTCTGCGGTCGGCGTGCCGAGGAAATCGTTGATCGCCGCGGCGATGCGCTTGGCCGTCGTGAAGTCCGGGTTGCGCAGCGCCATGCGCAGCTGGCTCAGTTTGTTCAGGCTG
Organism: Pseudolabrys sp.; assembly: GCA_035501975.1. Taxonomy (GTDB): domain Bacteria; phylum Pseudomonadota; class Alphaproteobacteria; order Rhizobiales; family Xanthobacteraceae; genus Pseudolabrys. Next base: position 3,808 of record DATJVE010000021.1, on the reverse strand, counting down.
AACTCGATCTCGCGCTCGATCAGCGCGCCGTTGGCGATGCGGCCGACGGTCGGCACGCCGCGCACGATCTTGGCGGCCTCGCCTTCGGCCTGGAAGCCGCCGATCGCCACCGACCCCTGGCCGACCGCGTAGACGTTGCCGTCGGCGCCGAGCAGCGGGGTGACCAGCAGCATGCCGCCCTGCAGGCTCTTGGCGTCGCCGAGCGAGGACACGGTGATGTCGATGCGCGTGCCTTGCGTGGCGAAGGCCGGCAGATTGGCCGTCACCATGACGGCGGCGACGTTGCCGGTGCGCAGCGTCTGGCCGCGGACGTTGACGCCGAGGCGTTCCAGCATCGCGGTCAGCGACTGTTTGGTGAAGGGAATGTTGTTGAGGGTATCGCCGGTGCCGTTGAGGCCGACCACCAGGCCATAACCGATGAGCTGGTTCTGCCGCACGCCCTCGATATTGGCGAGGTCCTTGATGCGCGACGTCGCGCCCGCGTTCGGCGTGGCGAACGCGACGAATAGCAACGCCGTCAGTACGGCCCGCAATATCCTCGTCATCACTGCTCCCCAATGTGACGTTTGGCTCACGCTTGTTATGCGAACGCCGTGCCAAGCCGCGCGCGCTCGTCAAGACTCTGAGGTCATTGCGGTTTCTGACTCGGCGCGGTGCCGCCGGCCCGCGCGCGGACCGGCAGGAAAGGCCGCGAGCGGCAAATTTTGCCGGCTCGTTTACCCCCGGTTAACCATAACCGGCGAGGCTTGACGCTATTCGGGGACCGGCCCGCCGGTTGGGATTTTCAACAATGCGCGTTTATGGACCGAACGGAACTGCGCTCGCCACCGCACCGGCGGCCGCGCGGCGCAGTGCCGCCGGCTCGTTCACCGTCAGCGAACAGGAGACGCCGCGCAATACCGCCGCGGCCGGCTCGCTGCGCGCGGTCTCGACGCTCGATGCGCTGATCGCCTTGCAAGGCGTCGAGGATCCGCGCGAGCGCCGGAAGCGCGCGGTCTCGCGCGGACGCAAGGCGCTCGACGTGCTCGACAGCTTGAAGCTGTCCGTGCTCGACGGCAGCCTCGACCGCTCGACGCTGGCGCGGCTCAAGGTCGCCGCCGACGGTTTGACCGAAGCGACCGGCGATCCGGGCCTCGACGACGTCCTCGGCGAGATCGATCTGCGCGTGGCCGTCGAACTGGCCAAAGCCGGCATCCGCTAGCCGAATACCTTTTCACGATGTTGAAAATTGCGCAGCTTGCGGCGTCAAGCAGGGCGTCGATTTTTTCGCTCGCTTCACCCAAGTCATTGAAATGTCACAATAACCCATTTTGGCGAGTCGTTGTACTCGGATGTTGTCCGCGCGCTGGCGGGCGTATATAAGCCTGCCGCACCGGGAGGACGGTGTCCGTACCAAGAACCATAAAAAAGTCAGGGAGTTGAGCGGGATGTTGGCCAAGACCAAAACCTATCGGCCATCCGACAAGGAGCCGTTCATGAACGAGCGCCAGCGCGACTATTTCCGCGCCAAGCTGCTCGCATGGCGGGAGGACATTCTCAAGGAGGCCAAGGAGACGCTGCAGCATCTGCAGGAGGAGAACCAGAACCACCCCGATCTCGCCGATCGGGCGTCGTCGGAAACCGATCGCGCCATCGAGCTGCGCGCGCGCGACCGCCAGCGCAAGCTGATCGCCAAGATCGACGAGGCGCTCGGCCGCATCGACGACGGCACCTACGGCTATTGCGAGGAGACCGGCGAGCCGATCTCGCTGCGGCGCCTGGAAGCGCGCCCGATCGCGACGCTGTCGGTGGAGGCGCAGGAGCGGCACGAACGCCGCGAGCGGGTGTATCGGGACGACTGAGCTCCGCAGGAAGTGCCTCAATTTGAAGCTGTGTTGCCATGCCGGGCCACCGCGCCCGGCATTTTCGCTATTGTTTGGCGAATTCCGTGATTCGGGCACGTGCGGCCCGCGACGACGTGGCGATGATGCACAATCATCACTTCGCTCAAGACCAGCCAGGCCTCATGCGTCTCCTTCGCAAGGCGCATGCGGCGCATGTCGACGGCGCGCTTGCCCAGGCCGAGAAGCTTTACAAAGCGGTTCTCGATCGCGATCCCGATAATTTTGATGCGTTGCATTGCTTGGGCGCGCTCAATCACCAGCGCGGCCGGTTGCCGCAAGCGCTGCGGTTTCTCGCTGCGGCGTTGAAACGCAACCCGCGGTCGGTGGATGTCTTGTCGAGTCACGGCCTTGTCCTGCATCTGCTCGGCCGTATTGACGAGGCTCGGTCGAGCTACGAAGCGGTCCTCGCAATCGAACCGGACAACCTCGATGTCCTCAACAGGCTCGGCGCTGCGCTTCTTCACTGCGGCTCACCGCAGGAAGCGCTCGCAACTTTGGATCGCGTTCTCGCGCAGGATCCCGAACATACCGAAGCGCTCGGCAATCGCGGGAACGTGCTGCTCAAACTCAATCGTCCCGAAGAGGCGATCGCGTGCTACGACGCGGCGCGCCGCGCCGTGGGCGACAGCGCAAGGCTCCTGACCAATCGCGCGCACGCACTGCGGCGGCTTGACCGCCCGGACGAGGCCTTAGCCGACTTGCGCACGGCCATTGCTTTGGAGCCCAATCATGCCGAAGCCCAATTTGAATTGGGCATGACGCAGCTCGCGCTCGGCGACTTCGAGCATGGCTGGGCGGCGTACGAGCGGCGCTGGGATACCGGAGCTTTCGCGGTTCACCGGCGCGATTTCACGTCGCCACTGTGGACCGGCAAGCAATCGGTGCGCGACCGCACAGTTCTTCTCCATGGCGAGCAAGGCTTGGGCGACACGATTCAGTTTGTCCGCTACGCGGCCCACGTGTCGCGCCTGGGCGCAACCGTGATACTGGAGGTGCAGTCCGAGCTCGCTGCTTTGTTGGCAGGACTAGACGGCGCGGAGCGCGTCATCGCACGCGGCGAAAAGCTCCCCGCGTTCGATTTCCATTGTCCGTTGATGAGCCTGCCCTGGGCTTGGAAGACGCATGCGATAAATATCGCGGCCGAGGTCCCTTACATCAAGGCTGCCGCCAGCAAAGCCGCGGCGTGGACGGAACGTTTGCCCGCAGGAAAGCCGTTGGTCGGCATTTGCTGGGCGGGCCGGCCGTCGCATCACAACGACGCCAATCGATCGATCGCGCTGGCGCGGTTCGCGCCACTGTTCGACACGCCGGGTGTCCAATTCGTCAGTTTGCAACGCGACGCCAGCACCGATGACCGCGCGTTGCTGCGCCGCTTCGGCAACGTTCTCGATTTTACCGGCGATTTTGCGGACTTTGCCGATACCGCTGCGTTGATCTCGCAGCTCGGGCTTGTTGTCAGCGTCGACACTGCGGTTGCGCATCTTACGGGCGCGCTGGGAAAGTCGCTGGCGCTGCTGCTTCCCTTCGCGGCCGATTTTCGCTGGTTGCGCGGCCGCACCGATAGTCCGTGGTACCCGACCGCGACCTTGTTCCGGCAGACGCGCTTCGGCGATTGGGAGGGCGTGATCGGTCAGGTGCGAAATCACCTGTTGCGATTGCGGCCGGCGTCTCACCGCTAGGCTCGCCCAGCGCAACACTGTTTCAACGCACGCGGCCTCCGGCTGGGGAGCATCCGGAGGCCGCGTCGTTGACGCCGTTATGCGCTCGCGAAACGCAAACGGCGGGGGAGCTCATAAACTCACTGGTCGTTCGGAACGCACCGACCACGCTACGACTCGAAATAACCGACGCGGCACAGGCACCGACCGCGAATCCACTCGCACAAACCGGTGGGGCACAAACGCCGACCCCCCACCCCGGCCGCC
>DATJVE010000020.1:0-2466 GCA_035501975.1 Pseudolabrys sp. | reverse complement strand
GGCCCCCCCCGCCTTCGACCCCCTCCCCAACCCTCCCCCCTTCAGGGAGAGGGAGGCCGCCATACTTCGCGATCAGCCCCGGCCACTTGGCCTTGGCCTCCTGCACGCGGTTTTCCCCGAACACGCGCTGGCCGGCGGCGATCACCGGCTCGATCGCCGCGGCGGGGAACGTCTTCGACACCGCGACCAACGTCACCTCGGCGGCATCGCGCCCGGCATCTTTGCAGGCGCGCGCGATCTCGGCGCGGACATGCGCGAGTCCGGTGGCGGCATTGGCAACGATCATGCGCTGCCTATAACGCACCGTTTGGCGCGCCGCCACGTCAAATAAATGGGCGCCGAACGTCCGAGCGCACGTTTTCGCCGGCGAGAGCGGCAAGCACGGCGCGGTCGAGCAATTCGAAAATGCGTCCCCTCCAGCGAACGGCGTTCGTCGCATAGAGGCGCTTGAGCGTCTTGTTGGTATGCACCAGCGACATGCCGAGCGAGTCGGCAAGATGCTGCTGGGTAAACGGAAAATGGACGGCTCCGTCTTTGGTCAGCCCGCATTCCTCCGCGCGCGTGAAGAGGTGCAGCAGGATAAACGCGGTGCGCTCGATCGCCGTGCGGCGGCCGAGGCTGAGCAGATGTTCGTCGATCAACCGCTCCTCATGCGCCGCCAGCCACGTGATGTCGAAACCGAGCGAGGGAAACTGCGCGTACAATCCCCACAGCTTGCCGCGCGGAAAGACGCACAGCGTGAGCGGCGTGAGCGCCTCCACCGAATGCTCCATCTCGCGCATCACCGCGCCTTGCAGGCCGACCATGTCGGCGGGCAGCGCATAATTGAGAATCTGCCGGCGGCCGTCGTCGAGCATTTTGTAGCGGAAGGCCCAGCCGCGCAGCACGGTGTAGAGATGCTCGCTGCGCGCGCCCTCGCGCAGAAAGCTCGCGCCCGGCTCGACGCGCAACTCGTCGATCTTGAATTGTTTGACGAAGCGCAATTCCTCCGCAGTGAACTCCCGCAGATTGGTCCGCCGCCGCAGCGGACATTGCTCGCATGGCGTGATGTGGCCGTTCGGCCGCCCATTGCCGACGATCATAAAAATACAAACCGTATGTCTTTTTTAAATGCCGCCGGAATCAATTCGGCGCACAAGAAAAAGTTCCATAAATGACCTGGAGCCAGCCTTCTTGACGCAACAACCTCCCCTTCTCGCCGGCATACGCTGTCTTGTGCTGGACGACGAAATGCTGATCGCGCTCGACATCGAGCAGATCCTGCTGGCGGCTGGCGCGGCCGACGTGATCTGCTTCAGCGACGCCGCCGAGGCCTTGGCGGCCTTGAACGATGGCGCGCGCTTCGACGTCGCCGTGCTCGACGTTCTGCTGCGCGGCCCGATACACACCGGCCTGAGCGTCGCCGCCGCGCTGCAATTGCAGAACACTCCGTTCGTCTTTCTCACCGGCATGCGCGGCGCCGATCTGCGCGCCAGCGAATTTCCCGCCGCGCCCGTGGTGGAAAAGCCGTATCAGCCGCCGCTCTTGATCGAGGCGGTTGTGCGCGCGCTCGCCGCGCGCTGAACGTCAGGCCGCCGCCTGCCACTCCAGCATCACCTGCCGCGCCGGCTTGGCGAGACGGAGTTTGTCCTCGTCGAGGCTCTGCACTAGCTGCACCGGAATAATGTGGTGCTGGCCGCCCGACTGCGGATCGCTCTTGGTCAGCACGATCTTGTCCGCGCCCTTGGTGCAATCGACGGTGCCGACGTGCTTGCCGTCGGAGCCAAGCACTTCCATGTGTTCCTTGATGTCCTGAATCCGTATGGTCATGCCGCACCTCCTGTTACGCGGGGCTAACCCGCGCCGCGGGCGACCGGTTCCTTTGATCTTGCCGGCGAATTTGTTCCGAAAGGTTGACCGACAAGGCCCTTTCGTGTCTGTTCCGCGCGTCCTAAAAGACCCCGATAAATGACCGCCGAATCGCGCAAAAACGACCGCTACAACGCCGGCGAGGCCGAGGCCCGCTGGCAGAAGACCTGGGCCGAGCGCGGCATTTTCTCGACCAAAAACGACGATCCGCGGCCGAAATACTACGTGCTGGAGATGTTCCCCTACCCGTCGGGGCGCATCCACATGGGCCACGTGCGCAACTACACCATGGGCGATGTCGTGGCGCGCTTTAAGCGGGCGATGGGCAACGCCGTGCTGCACCCGATGGGCTGGGACGCCTTCGGCATGCCGGCGGAGAACGCGGCGATCGACCGCAAGGTGCACCCCAAGGCGTGGACCTACGACAACATCGCGGCGATGAAGAAGCAGCTCCAGTCGATGGGGCTGTCGCTCGACTGGGCGCGCGAACTCGCCACCTGCGACCCGGCCTACTACAAGCACCAGCAGACGATGTTCCTCGACTTCCTCAAAGCGGGACTGGTCGAGCGCAAGCAGTCGAAGGTGAACTGGGACCCGGTCGATCAGACCGTGCTCGCC
>DATJVE010000019.1:0-15557 GCA_035501975.1 Pseudolabrys sp. | reverse complement strand
GCTCGCTTTCCCGAAATCCAACCGCCTCCTCGGGCAGGCCGGGGGTTGCCTTGGGGAACAGGATGGAGACGGTCGCGGTATAGAGCGCGTAGATTCCGGCCAGCACCAGGCCCGGAATGAAAGCGCCCTCGTACATGTCGCCGACCGATTTGCCGAGCTGGTCGGCCATCACGATGAGCACCAGCGACGGCGGGATGATTTGCGCCAGCGTTCCGGACGCCGCGATCACGCCGCTCGCAACGCGCCGACGAAGACCACGGCGTAGGCGAGGCCGCCGCGCACCGTGCCGAACAACTGCCCAATGGTATCGAGCAGGTCTTCCGCCATGCCCGATCGTTCGAGCACCAAGCCCATGAAGGTGAAGAACGGAATCGCCAGCAGCGTGTCGTTGCTCATCACGCCGTAGACGCGATCGGGAAGGGCCTGCAAAAAATCAGGTTGGAACTGGCCGAGCTCGATCCCGATCAGGGCAAAGATCAAGCCGACGGCGCCGAGCGAGAACGCTGCCGGATAACCGAGCAGCAGAAAGATGACCAAGGCGCCAAACATGATCGGCGCCATGTTGGCGATGAAGAATGCTTCCATGCGTGACCCCGATGACCCCGGAAAACGACTAGTGCTTTTCCATTGCGCCGATAATTTCCTCGGCCTCGACTTCCAGCGAGCTCTTCTGGCCAGCATGCGGGTCGGAGATGAGGTCGCGCATGATCGCGAGGCGTTTGATCAGCTCGGACAGCCCCTGCACGAACAGCATGATGAACGCAATCATGATCAGCCCCTTCGACGGCCATTGCGGCAGGCCGCCGGCGTTCAAGGACTGTTCATTCTGCGAATAGGACACGAGAAAGAAGGGGACCGCGGTCAGGATCATCACCACGGTAAGCGGCAGCAGAAAAAATGCATGGCCGATGACATCGATCGTGTTGCGCACTTGGCGCGGCAGCAAGTTGTTCACGATATCGATGCGGATATGCTCGTTGGCGAGCAAGGTCCACGGCGAGCACAGCAAAAAGACGATACTGAACAATACCCATTGCAGCTCGAGGAAGGAGTTCGATGAGGTATCGAATACTTTGCGGACCGTGGCGTTGATCGCGGAAACCAGCACCGCGGCAATGATCAGCCACGCCAACCGCTTGCCGATCCACGTATTGATGGCGTCGATGGCGCGCGTCAATGGAAGCAACGCTCTCAACACTGCGTCGATGCCCCTCACTGACGTCTCCCCTCTGGACGGCCGGCTGGCGTCGGCCTTTTTCTTGCTTTTCGCCCCACAATTGGCCGCAAGGCAAAGCCCGCCACCTTAATCCTATGCGGGCACAAGGCGTCAATGGCCAAATTGCAGGCAGAGCAAGGGCCTGCGAGGGCCTTACCCGGCTCCGGCGACGCTTCACCGGGACTGCCGCAACCCGTGGTTAAGGAACTCAAAACGGTCGGTTAACCAGCTAGCCGCTACAAAGGTACCATCCGGCCCTTCCGGGGGGTGGCGGACCGCCTATTGCGGCCCTCGGCCAAATTTGACCGCGGTCTGCGAGGAAAGAGCATGCGGCAGCTCACGATCGCCGAACGGCTGACTGCGGCCGCGTTTCTGCCGCTGGTCGCCGCATTGCTCGGCCGGCTGGCGACCGCGACGGTGTGGCCGTCCCTCGACCCGGCGACGGCCGCCTATGCGGAGATCTTCATCTGGTGTTTCGCCGTTTGTTTTGCGGCGGCCGTCATTCTGATTTTCGCCTACGGGATCGTGCGCCCGCTGGCCGAGGTGACCGACACCGTCGACGCCATCGCCTATGCCGAGCTCGATTCTGCGACGCCACTGCCAACGAGCCGCAGCGAAATCGCCCGCCTGGTGGCCGCGACCGACCGGCTTGCCGAAGTCATCGGCGAGCGCCAGCGCCGGGAATTGGTGCATAACGATCTCGATCGCACATGGCGGACCGCGCGCCGCAACAATTTGTCCAACCTGGCGCGCCAGGTCGAATCGGCGACCGAGGTCGGCATCCAGCCGGTCATCGATGGCGCCGCGACGCTGCATGTCAAAGCGGAAGACATGTTGCAGTCGTTGGAAACCGTAGGCGCCGCATTCGACGAGACCGTACGCGCCGCGGAGGGATCGCACGCGATGAACCTAGCTGCGGGCGAATTGTCCGCCAAGGTGATCCAAGCGATCGGCGAGATCTCCGAGCAGGTGCGGCGCGGCAGCGGCCTCGGCCGCGAAGCGGTCGCACGCGCCAATGCCTCGCGGGCGACGATCGACGCGCTGTCGCGCGCGGCCGACCAGATCGGCGATATCGTCTCCGTCATCAACAATATCGCCTCGCAGACCAATCTGCTCGCGCTCAATGCCACCATCGAAGCGGCGCGGGCGGGCGAGGCCGGGCGCGGCTTTTCGGTGGTGGCGTCCGAGGTCAAGACGCTGGCGACGCAAACCGGCAAATCAACCGGGCAGATCGGCGCCAAAGTCGCGGAGATTCAAGCCACCACGCGCGAAGTGGTGGCGGCGCTGTCGAACGTCGCCGAGGCGATCGATCAGCTATCCGACGTGACGGTTTCGGTGGCCTCGGCGATCGAGCAGCAGCGCGACGCGACCGAAAGCTTCGCCGCCGGCGCGCGCGAAACCAGCGCCGCCACCTCCGACGTCGTCGGCCGCATGGCAGGCATTGCCGATATGGTGCATCGCTCGCGCGCCACGGCGCGCGACGTCTCGTGCGTCGCCGTGACGATGCAGACGACGTCGCAGATCCTTTGTCACGAGATTCCGGATATCGTGCGCAAGGCGGTCAACGCCGATTTGCGCGAATTCCCGCGCTACGATGTCAGGCTGGTCGCGCAGGTCCAGTGGGGCGACCAGGCCGCGACGGTCACGGTGCTCGACATCAGCGAGGGCGGCGCGCGGCTCGATGTCGTGGACAATCTTGCGGTCGGCGATAGGGTCGAGCTGACTTTTCCGGGTATGAAAGCGATCGCCGCCGAAGTGGTGCGCGAAACCGGCGACGGATATGGGCTGTGCTTCGCGCCGGCGCGGCTGCGGCTCGAGGAATTGCGTGATCTGGTGACGTCGCAGGAGCGGGCGGCTTAACCGCCGGTCACGCTCATGTGGCGCGCGAGCGCCGGGCCGCGATGGCGGCGGTCGATCAGGAAATCGTGGCCTTTCGGCTTGCGCCCGATCGCTTCGTCGATCGCGGCCTGCAGCAGATCGTCGCTCCCGGAGGCGCGCAAGGGAGCGCGCAGATCGGCGTCGTCGTTCTGGCCGAGGCACATATAAAGCGTGCCGGTACAGTTAACGCGCACGCGATTGCACGACTCGCAAAAATTATGCGTCATCGGCGTGATGAAGCCGAGCCGCCCGCCAGTCTCTTTGACGCGGACGTAACGCGCCGGCCCGCCGGTGCGATAATCGATATCCTCGAGCATGTAACGCTCGGCGAGCTTCGCCCGCACCATCGACAAAGGCATGTATTGCGCGAGCCGGTCCTCGCCGATGTCGCCGAGCGGCATCACCTCGATGACGGTGAGGTCCATGCCGCGTCCGTGCGCCCAGGCGACGAGGTCTCCGATCTCGTCCTCGTTGACGCCTTTGAGCGCCACCGCATTGATTTTCACCTGCAGCCCGGCGGCCTGCGCCGCATCGATGCCGGCCAGCACTTTGGCAAGATCGCCCCAACGGGTGATTGCTCGGAACTTGTCGGCGTTAAGCGTGTCGAGCGACACATTGATGCGCCTGACCCCGTATGACTTGAGCTCGGCGGCGTATTTCTCCAACTGCGAGGCGTTGGTGGTGAGCGTGAGCTCCTTGAGCGCGCCGCAGTCGAGATGGCGGGAGAGGGAGGCGAACAAGGTCATGATCCCGCGGCGCACCAGCGGTTCGCCGCCGGTCAGGCGCAGCTTGCTCACGCCCCTGGCAATGAACGCGCTGCAAAGCCGGTCGAGTTCCTCCAAACTGAGCAATTCGGCCTTCGGGAGGAACGACATATGTTCCGACATGCAATACACGCAGCGAAAATCGCAGCGGTCGGTCACCGAGACGCGCAGATAGGTGATGACGCGATGGAACGGGTCGATCAGCGCGCGCGGCCGGGAGGCGGCGCGATCGAGTCCAAGCGAGGAAATACCGTTGGTCGCAACCATTGCCGTCTCCGTGCGGCGAGCAGTGCCCTCCGGATATAGGAATTCTGGCCGATAATGGCCATAGCGTCCAGTCGAAGGCGCATGCGGCGGCACGCGCGGCGAGGTTACAGATTCAGCCTTATTGCCGCGGCGGCGGCGTGGCCGGCCAGGGAGCGGGCGCTGGCGCCGGCTGCTGCATGGTTGTCGCCGCCGCAGGTGCGGGCGCGCGCGTAGCCGACGGCTTCGGCTTGGGCTTCGGCTTTGCCGGCGGCTTTCCGGTCGACACTTTCTTTTTGCGCACCGGCTTGACCGGCTTGGGCGGCGGCGGTGCCGGCGACAACTCAACCTCGACCGGATTGGGACGCAGCGACGGCGGGCCAATGCCGGTCGACACCGGCTCGATATCCGCCGACTCTGGCAGGTAGCCGTTGAGCGCGAAGGTGACGGTCATCGGAGAATTCGAAGGGAGCGCGAGCGCGCAGGGCGTCCGGCAGGTTTGCCCATTGGGCGCCTTGACGTCGGCGCCCGGCGGCGTGGACTCAAAGCGGACCGTGTCCATAGCAGGCGCCGGCTTCAGCGCATCAAGATTCATCCAGTCCGGAGTGGAAGAGCACGCCGCAAGCGCGAGTCCCCCGCCCACAATCGCGATCACTCGATACATAACGATTTAACCCATCCACTCGACCGCAAGAATGCGTAGCCCTTAACCACAATACGTTTGCGATCATGCGCACGCAACCTAGCGTACCCTGTTAACCTTACCGTGTTAACTGTTTGGCCTGCCAGACGCATCAAATTGCAGGCAAAATTGCGGCTATCGCCGACTGTAATTGCCCAAAATGGCTGATTATTCGGTCCGGACCAAGTTCGGATACTGGACGATCGGTGTATCCGAAATCAACGGCAATGACGGGAATACCGGCCGCGCGCGCGGTCCGGATATCAGTCATGGAATCGCCGACCATGATCGCCTGCGCGAGGCTGCCGCCAGCGGCAACGACCGTGCGGCGGAGCACCTCCGGATCGGGCTTTTGCACCCCGAACGTATCCTGTCCGCAGACGGCGGCGAAGCGGTTGGCCAAGTTGAGTTGCCTGAGCAGCAGCACGGATAAACGTTCAAGCTTATTGGTGCAGACGGCGAGCCGGCAGCCGCGCGCCGCAAGTTCATCGAGCGCGTCGATCAATCCCGGGAAAGGGCGCGAGCGATCGGCGATGTGATCGGTGTAGTGCGCGATGAAGTCCGCGAACAATTGTTCGAGCTTTTCCGCCGCGATGGTGATCCCCTCGGCTGCGACGCCGCGCTTGATCATCATCTTGGCGCCGCCGCCGATCTGATTGCGCGCGATCTCGTAAGGGACCGGCGGCCAGCCTTCGCGCGTGAACACCACGTTGAGGGTGTCAACGAGATCGGGCGCAGTATCGATCAGGGTGCCGTCGAGGTCGAAAACGATGGTCGGGGCGGCCATGGCGGATCGCTAGCGCATGATTCTGTCAAGTGGAAGGCCCCGGCACGGCCATTTTCGGCTATCCAGGCGAGGCGATCGGGGTTAGATAGACGTGGCATTTGACCCGCAATCCACCCGCAAATCCGTAAACCGGTCGCGATGAACGCCGATGCTCAAAAACGCGCAGCCGCCGCTCGCGCGGTTGAATTCGTGCGGCCGGGCATGCGGCTCGGGCTCGGCACTGGCTCGACCGCCAAGCATTTCGTCGAGCTGGTCGGCGAACGCGTGCGCGCGGGCCTCGACATCGTCGCGGTGCCGACGTCGGAGGCGACCCGCGCCGACGCCGAGCGTTGCGGCGTAAGACTGACCACGCTCGACGAGACGCCGGAGCTCGACCTGACCGTGGATGGCGCCGACGAAATTGCGCCCGACCTGAGCCTGATAAAGGGCGGCGGTGGCGCGTTGCTGCGGGAAAAGATCGTGGCCGCAGCCTCCGCGCGCATGGTTGTGATCGCCGACCAAAGCAAATGGGTGGATAAGCTCGGCCGCTTCCCGCTGCCGATCGAGGTTGTGCCATTCGGTCTGGGGGCGACGATGCGGGCGGTGCAAAAAGCCCTTGCGGCGGTCAAGGCGGCCGGCACCCTGAAGGTGCGGCAGGGCAAGGACGGCCATGCTTTCGTCACGGATGGCGGTCACTGGATCGTCGACGCCGCCCTGGGGCGGATTGACCAGCCGAAAGCGTTGGCGGATGCACTTGCCGGTATTCCGGGGGTCATGGAGCATGGTTTGTTCATTGGCCTCGCACAAACGGCCATCCTGGCCGGGCCTGACGGCGTCACGGTCGTCGAGCGGCCGTGATCACTCGAGCGAAAACGGAGTCACCAAGATGAGCATTATTCAGGCCATTCAGCGCGCCGGCCGGCCAGCTTTAATCGCGCTCGCGCTCACCGCGTTTGGCCCGGCGGCGCACAGCCAGCAGCCATCTGCGGCGGCGATGGCGACCGCCAAGGAGCTCGTCGCCTCCACCAACGCCACGGTTGTGTTCAACCCGTTGATCGCCGGGGTCGTCGAACAGGCTAAACTTTTGTACCTCCAGCAAAACCCGGCGCTGGCCAAGGATCTCAACGAGATCGCCGAGCAGATCCGCAACGAGCTGTCACCCCGCTTCAGCGAACTGAACAACGAGGTGGCTTTGCTCTATGCGCAGCACTTTACCGAGCCGGAACTCAAAACGATTCTTACGTTCTACCAATCTCCGGCCGGCAAGAAGTTGCTGCAGCAGCAACCGCTCGTGGTCGACGCCAGCATGAAATTCGCGCAGGACTGGGCGAACAAGCTGTCCGACCAGGTGATCGCCAAGATGCGCGATGAGCTGAAGAAAAGAGGGCACCCCATGTGAGCGGGGCGCCGGAGCTTTTCCGGGCGACCGCGCGAAGGGGTAATAACGGCTGATGGCGGACGTCGATCTCTTTGTCATCGGTGCGGGTTCCGGCGGCGTGCGCGCCGCGCGCATCGCCGCAAGCCACGGCGCGCGGGTGATGATCGCCGAGGAGTACCGGGTTGGCGGGACCTGCGTCATCCGCGGCTGCGTGCCCAAGAAGCTTTTGGTTTACGCCTCACGTTTCTCCGACGAATTCGAGGACGCGGCCGGCTTCGGCTGGACCGTGCCGGAGCCGACCTTCCATTGGCCGACGCTGATCGCCAACGTCCACCGCGAGGTGGCGCGGCTGGAAGCTGCCTATACCGCGACGCTCGAACGCTTCAACGTGGCACTGGTGAAAAGCCGTGCGGTGCTGGAAGACGCCCACACGGTGCGCTTGGCTGAAGGCAAGCGCGTGCGCGCCAATACCATCCTGATCTCGACCGGCGCCTGGCCGCATTACGGGCCAACCATCCCCGGCCTCGAGCACGCGGTTTCGTCGAACGAGGCCTTTCATCTCAAGGACCTGCCCAAGCGGATCGTGATCCAGGGCGGCGGCTATATCGCGGTAGAATTCGCCTGCATCTTCGCCGGCCTCGGCAGCGAGGTGACGCTGATCTATCGCGGCGAAAATATCCTGCGCGGCTTTGACGACGACATCCGCGATCATCTGCGCAACGAGATGCGCGGCCGCGGCATCACGGTCACCTGCGGACACACGGTTGCCGCGATCGAACGGGCGGGCGATGAATTCGTGACGCGGCTCTCCGACAACAGCACGATCGCTTCCGACAAGGTCATGTTCGCGATCGGCCGGCGGCCGAACGTCATTGGACTCGGGATCGAGAATCTGGGTGTGCGTATCCACGAGCACGGCGGCATCGCCGTCGACGACTATTCGCGCACCTCGGTGCCGAACATTTACGCCGTCGGCGACGTCACCAACCGCGTCAATCTCACGCCGGTCGCAATCCGCGAAGGCCACTCCTTCGCCGAGACAGTCTTTGGCGGCAAGCCGACGCCGGTCGATCATGCCAACGTGCCGACCGCGGTATTCTCGGAACCCGAGCTCGGCGTCATCGGGCTGACCGAGCGGCAGGCGCGCGAGCGGCTGGCCAAGGTCGATATCTACAAGACCAGTTTCCGGCCGATGAAGGCGACGTTGTCCGGCCGCGCCACGCGGGTGTTCATGAAGCTGGTAGTGGACGGCGTCAGCGACCGCGTCGTCGGCTGCCATATCGCCGGCCCAGATGCGGGCGAGCTGATCCAGGTGATCGGCATTGCCGTAAAGATGGGCGCCACCAAGGCCGACTTCGATGCCACCATCGCGGTGCATCCGACCGCGGCCGAGGAACTCGTCACCATGCGCGAAAAGGCCGTTAGTTACGACCGCGGGGCGGCGGAATAGGGTTAAACTAACCGGTTTTTGCGAGTAGCTGGCAATTGCCGCGCGCCCTCGTGTATAACCCGCGCAAATGATTGGAGTAATTTGTGATGGCCGAACGTTGGACGCCCGATAGCTGGCGCAAGAAACCGATCGTGCAGGTGCCGGACTATCCGGATCCGCAGGCGCTGGGCGACGTCGAAAAGCAGCTGGCGACCTTTCCACCGCTGGTTTTTGCCGGCGAGGCGCGCAGCCTGAAGAAGCAGTTGGCGCGCGTCGCCAACGGCCAGGCTTTCCTGCTGCAAGGCGGCGATTGTGCGGAGAGCTTCGCCGAGCATGGCGCCAACAACATCCGCGATTTCTTCCGCATGTTCCTGCAAATGGCCGTGGTGCTCACTTATGCTGCCGCCTCGCCGGTGGTGAAGGTCGGGCGCATCGCCGGCCAGTTCGCCAAGCCGCGCTCGTCGCCGACCGAGAAGCGCGACGGCAAGGAGCTGCCAAGCTATCGCGGCGACATCATCAACGACGTTGCCTTCACCGAGGACGCGCGGCGTCCCGATCCGCGCCGGCAGATCGAAGCCTATCGCCAGTCGGCGGCGACGCTCAATCTGCTGCGCGCTTTCGCGCAGGGCGGCTACGCCAACCTGGCGAGCGTGCGTCAATGGATGCTCGGCTTCGTCAAGGACTCTCCGCAGTCGCGGCGCTACGTGGAATTATCGGATCGCATCTCGGAAGCGCTCGGCTTCATGCAGGCCTGCGGCCTCGATCTGGAAAGCCACCCCGAGCTGCGCACCACCGATTTCTACACCAGCCACGAGGCGCTGCTGCTCGGCTTCGAGGAAGCGCTCACCCGCGTCGATTCGACCACCGGCGACTGGTACGCGACCTCCGGCCACATGCTGTGGATCGGCGACCGCACGCGCCAATACGACCACGCCCACATCGAATATGCCCGCGGCATTAAGAATCCGCTCGGCTTGAAATGCGGACCGTCGCTCAAGACCGACGACCTCTTGCGGCTCATCGACATCCTCAATCCCGACAACGAGGCAGGCCGCCTCACGCTCATCGTGCGCGTCGGCGCCGACAAGGTCGCCGAGCAACTGCCGGCGCTCGTGCGTGCGGTCAAGCGCGAAGGCAAAGCCGTCGTTTGGTCCTGCGACCCCATGCACGGCAACACCATCACCTCGGCGACCGGCTACAAGACGCGTCCGTTCGACCTGATCCTCAAAGAGGTGCGCGGCTTCTTCGAAGTGCATCAAGCCGAAGGCACCTATGCCGGCGGCGTGCATCTGGAGATGACCGGGCAGAACGTCACCGAATGCACCGGCGGCGCCCGCGCCATCACCGATGCGGACCTCAACGATCGCTACCACACAGTCTGCGACCCGCGGTTAAACGCGGAGCAGGCGATCGATATGGCATTCCTGCTGGCCGAGCTGTTGCGCAAGGAGCGCAACGGGCATGCCAAACCGATGCCGGCGGTTGCCGGGCTGTGAAAGCCATAAGCTCTGCGTTTTTTGCCGCCCAGGCCCTGATTGCGGCGCTAGAGCGCAGGCGCTAGATCATCGGTATGGATGGGCGGCCTTCCGATAGGCTCGCGATTGCGGTCGCGCAGCTCAATTCGACTGTCGGCGACGTGGCCGGCAATGCCGAAAAAGTGCGGCGCGCGCGCGTGACCGCGGGCGCGCAGGGCGCCGATCTGGTCGTTTTTCCCGAACTGTTCATTGCCGGCTATCCGCCCGAGGATCTGGTGCTCAAGCCGGCGTTCCAGGCCGCTTGCCGCACCGCGGTCGAGGCCCTGGCACGGGAAACGGCTTCAGGCGGACCGGCGCTATTGGTCGGTACGCCCTGGGTCGAGGCGGGCAAGCTCTATAACGCGGTGGCGCTCCTGGAAGGCGGTGCCATCGGGGCGCTCCGCTTCAAGGTCGATCTGCCGAATTACGGTGTCTTCGACGAGAAACGGGTGTTCGCGCCTGGGCCGATGCCGGGGCCGGTGAGTTTCCACGGGGTGCGCCTGGGCCTGCCGATCTGCGAGGACATCTGGGGCGAGGAAATCGTCGAGTGCCTGGCAGAGACCGGCGCCGAATTGCTGGTGGTACCGAACGGGTCGCCTTATTGGCGGCAGAAAAGCGACGTCCGCCTCAACATTGCGGTCGCGCGCGTCACCGAGCAGGGGCTGCCGACCGTCTACGTCAATCAGGTCGGTGGGCAAGACGAGCTCGTGTTCGATGGCGTGTCGTTTGGCCTACATGCCGATTGTTCGCTGGCGTTCCAGCTTGCGGCCTTCCAGGAAGTTATCGTCACCACCCGGTGGCAGCGGCATGGCGCAACCTGGCGCTGCGAGAATGGCCCGACGGTTGCTTCCGTCGAGACCGATCGCGCCGACTATTCGGCCTGCGTGCTGGGCCTGCGCGACTACGTCAACAAGAACGGCTTCCCCGGCGTCGTGCTCGGCCTGTCAGGCGGCGTCGATTCGGCGCTGTGTGCGGCCATCGCGGTCGACGCGCTCGGCGCCGGGCGCGTGCGCTGCGTTATGATGCCATACAAGTTCACGGCGCAGGAATCGCTCGACGATGCTGCGGCCTGCGCCAAGGCGCTCGGCGTGTCCTACCAGATTCTGCCGATCGCGCCGGCGGTCGAAGGACTGGAAGCGGCGTTGGCGCCCGCCTTCGATCGATTGCCGCGCGATGTCACCGAGGAGAACCTGCAGGCGCGCGCGCGCGGCACCATCCTGATGGCGATCTCCAACAAGTTCAACGTCATGGTGGTGACCACCGGCAACAAGTCCGAGATGTCGGTTGGTTACGCCACGCTTTATGGCGACATGAACGGCGGCTTCAATCCGATCAAGGATCTCTACAAGACCGAGGTATTTCGCCTGTCGCGGCTGCGCAACAGCTGGAAGCCGGAGGACGCCATGGGGCCCGACGGTCCGGTCATTCCGGAAAACATCATCACGCGGCCGCCGACCGCGGAGTTGCGCGAGAACCAGCGCGACGAGGATTCGCTGCCGCCATACGCGCAGCTCGATCCGATCCTCGAACGGCTGGTCGAGCGCGAGGAGCCGATCTCGAGTATCGTTGCGGCCGGCTTCGACCGCGACACCGTGATGCGGGTGGAGCGTATGCTCAACATCGCCGAATACAAGCGCCGGCAGGCGGCGCCGGGCGTGAAGGTGACGCTTAAGAATTTCGGCCGCGATCGCCGCTATCCGATCACCAACCGCTTCCGCGACCCGGGCACGCCGCTGCCGGCGCTGGACGCGTCGCCGGTCATGGGTAAGCCGGCAAAAAGCGAAGCGGTCGATTTCTAGCTAGCGAGCGGGCAGAAACGTCGGACCGACCGTGCGCACTTTCCGTTTGGTCGGGTCGGTCTCGCCGGGCGCCTCCGCCATGGACGCCGGCGACGGTGCTTCTTTCGCCTGCGGCTGGGGACGGATCGGCTTGCCATCGGGGCCGAGGCGCGGCTGCGACAGCTTCCTGGCGTTCTGTTCGGTGACCACCACGTCGCCGGGCGCCACCGTCTGGTCGGGTCCGCTGGCCTTGAGTGCCTCGGCCCAGCTTTCTCCAGGCCGGCGGCAACTGCAGGCCGGATTGAGTGCTTTGCGGTAGCTGAACGCCGTCGACAGTTCGGTATAGAGCCGGCCGTTGAGTGAGACCGCCTGCGGCATGTCCTCGCCGGGATTGTGATAGGTGTAGAGTGACACTTCCGCCGCCGGGCACATGCGCTGACAGGCCGCCTCGTCGTCGCGGAAGTGGTCTGGCGTGGTCTCGAACGAAATCGGGAAATAATAGCCATCGCAGGTGCGCACGCAGACGGTGCGGAAGGTGCCGCCCATTTGTCCGGACGGCGCCGAGAACATGCCGCCGTTGCCGCCGAACAGGCGGTCGAAGAAGCCGCCCTGTTGGCCTTGCAGCGCGGCAGACCGGTATTGCGGACCGCAGCCATTATCGCCGAGTGCGATCAGCAGCGACTGACGCTGCGCGGCGCGCTCGGTGGTGCCGCCGCTAAGCTGCTCGAGCTGGTTCTGCATGCGGTCGAGCGCGTTGCGCTGCTGGTCGATCTGCCGGCTCAAGCCGCCGCATTGCGCCGGCGGATTGTTGAAAATCGAGAAAAAGCCGGAACTCTCGCACCCCATGCGTCGCGACTGCGCGACCAGCCGGTCGACCTCGAATTGCTGGCGGTTGACCGCGTCCTCGGCGCGGTGGATCTGGTCGGCGCGCTGCGGGTCGTTATTGCCGCGGTCGAGGGAGGCAAGCTGCGCTTCGAGCCGCTGACAGGCCGGGTTGGGCGACTGCGCCAGCGCGCCGCACGACGCTAACGTCGCCGCCGCCAGCGCTGCGAACTTCAAAGAACGACCCCTCATGCGCGGCACTCTATCGGGAAAATCATGGCGGTGCGAGCCTCGTGCTCAATGCGGCCGTGCGGCCTCTGCGCGCAGATTCCAAAACACGCCGCCAATGATGATCAGCGCGCCAAGCAGCACGAAGATATCGAGCCGCTCGCTGTAAAACGCCCAGCCGACCACCGCGATCAGCGGAATGCGCATGAAGTCGAGCGGAACCACGAGCGTGGCATCACCGGCGCGGAACGCATTGCTGAGGCAGTAGTGCGACGTCAAGCCGGCAGTGCCGACCCCAATTGCGGGTAAAATATGACGCGTCTCGAGATGCAGGAACGCCGCCGGATCGCTGCCCAGGAGCGACAATGGAAACTGGATCACCGCCATCCAGAATATGATGCCGAAGGTGGTCTCGGTCATGGTCAGCTTCTTGGTGGCGATCATGGTGATGGCATAGCCGAAGGCCGCCGCTAGCACGAGGAAGGCCGCCGGATTGATGCTGGCGACGCCGGGGCGGAGAATTACCAGGACGCCAATCAGGCCGAACACAATCACGCCGATGCGGCTCGGCGTCAGCCGTTCATGCAGCAGCCAGACGGCAAGCAGCGCGGTCCAGCCCGGCATGGTGAATTCCAGCGCGAACACCATGGCGAGCGGCAGCATGGTGATGCTCAGCGCCCAGGCGAATTGGGAGGCGTAGTGCACGATGTTGCGCACAAGGTTGAGCTTCATGCGGCGCGGCAGCGCGTAAGCGCGCAGGTTCGGGCGCACCGTCAGCAGCGCCAGCAGCACGAACAACGCGACGCCGCTGCGGATGGCGAGAATCTCGAAAATGCTGAGATTTGCGCGTGACAGCTCGCGGATCGACACCGCCATCACCGAAAACGAAAACAAGGCGCCGACCATCCAGAGGACGACGCGGGCAAGCTTGCTTGTGGCCACCGATGGATTCGCCGCGAGGTGAGGGGGGGAGAGAGACCGGGCGCTGGTCTAGCAGCCCGGCGGTGCGTCGTCACTCCGCGTCCGGCTGATTCTCCGGCCGCGCCTTGTCGAAGGCCGGCAGCTTCAGGCAGGCGGCGTCGGCAACGACGATTTTCGGGAACTTATCGAGCGGCACGTTGAGGCGGCGCGCATTGGCCACCTGCGGCACCAGGCAGATATCGGCGAGCGTCACGTGCGCACCGCAGGTATAGGGGCCGGGCGCGATCATCGCCTCGATGGCGGTGAATCCTTCGATGATCCAATGATGATACCAGGCGTCGATGTCGGCCTGCTCGTGCTTGAGCTGGCGCTTGAGATAGCGCAACGGTGACGTGTTGTTGAGCGGATGGATGTCGCATGCGATGGTCTGCGCGATGGCGCGCACCTTGGCGCGTTCGAGCGCGTCCGCCGGCAACAGCGGCGGCTCGGGATAAATCTCGTCGAGATATTCGATGATCGCCAGCGATTGGGTGAGCACCTCGCCGCTGGACAATTCGAGCGCCGGGACCCGCATTTGCGGATTGACGGCGCGGAACTCCGGCGTGTGCTGCCGCCCGCCGTCCTTTGTCAGATGGATCGAAACCATCTCGTAGGGCAGGCCCTTGAGATTGAGCGCGATGCGCACCCGATAGGCGGCAGACGAACGGAAATAGGTGTAGAGCTTCATGATCGCACCCCGGCCGGCAGAGCCAATGTCACGGGCAATTTACCTGCCGCGGTGCCGGTTGGCGATATCGTCGTGGCCGACGCGCAGCGATTTGGGGGACGACTATGCAAGAGCAGCCGCGCTTGATCATTCCGGCCCTGGGCCCGCTCTATCGCAGCTTCGCGCCGGTCACCGAGCCGTTGATCCGCGTGGTGGCGGGCGGCTCGCTCGCCATCCATGGCTATCCGATCCTGTTCGGCAATAAAGCCGCCGCGGCCAAATTCCTCGAGAGCGTCGGTTTCCAGGACGGTCTGTTCTGGACCTACATTGTCGGCGCGGTGGAATTCGTCTGCGGCCTCTGTCTTGCGCTCGGCCTTCTGACGCGTCTGGTCGCCGGCCCGATCATCGGCTTCCTCGTCGTCGCGATTGTCACCTATCACTGGCAATTCGGATTCGCATGGGAGGGCCGCGGCATCGAGTACCCGCTGTTCTGGTCGATTGTGGTATTGCATTTCCTGGTGCGCGGCGGCGGGCCGTGGTCGCTGGACGCGCTGATCGGCCGCGAATTGTGATGTCATGACCGGCAAGGCCTTCGCGTCCACCGACGACACGGCGGAACGAAAAATCTCGCTCGATCAGATCGGCGCCGGGCTCTACGCCCTGACCGCCGAGGGCGATCCCAATTCCGGCATCATCGTCGGCGACGATGCCGTCATGGTGATCGACGCGCAGCCGACCCCGGCCGTGGCCGAAGAGCTGATCGCGCGCGTCGCCAAGATCACCGACAAGCCGATCAAATACGTTCTGCTCACGCACTATCATGCGGTGCGCACGCTCGGCGCATCCGCCTTCAAAGGCGCCGAGATCATCGCCTCCGACGTCACGCGCGGTCTGATCGGCGAACGCGGCCAGCAGGACATGGAAACGGAAATCGGCCGCATGCCGCGGCTGTTCCGCGCCGCGGAGAGCATCCCCGGCCTGACCTGGCCGACGGTTACCTTCCCCGATCAGGTCTCGGTCTGGCTCGGCCGCCGCGAGGTGCGCATCATGCACATCGGGCGCGGCCACACCGCCGGCGACGTGATCGCCGTGGTGCCGGACGCCGGCGTGGTTTTTGCGGGCGATCTGGTGGAATACAAATCCGCCTGCTACTGCGGCGATGCCCATATCGCCGAATGGCTGGAGGTGCTCGACCGTCTCACCGAAATGCAGCCCGCCGCGCTGGTGCCCGG
>DATJVE010000018.1:0-22096 GCA_035501975.1 Pseudolabrys sp. | reverse complement strand
CGGCCCGCATGCTGCCGAACGCCTGCACAATCTGCATCGCGAGATGCGTGGCGACCTCCGCACCACGCACGCGATGCGCCTCGGCCTGCGCGAGATCAAGGGTCTGGGCGAGGAGGAGGCCAAGCTGATCGTGGAGCGGCGCGATGGCAGTTACGACTCCATCCGCGACGTCTGGCTGCGCACGGGCTTAAGCCCGCGCGTGCTGGAACGCCTGGCCGACGCCGATGCCTTTGCTTCGCTCGGCCTGACGCGACGCGAAGCGCTGTGGGCGGCCAAGGCGCTCGGTCGCGTCGGCGACCGCGACGATGATTTGCCGCTTTTCATAAATGGCGCAGATGATGCAGCGGCGCATATCGTGTCGCGCGAGCCCGACGTGCGCTTGCCCCCCATGCCGCTGGGCGAAGAAGTCGTGAACGACTACCGCTTTCTGCGTCTCTCCCTGCGCGCGCATCCGGCGCAGTTCCTGCGCGCCGACCTTGCCGCACGCGGCATCGCGCGCAACGAGGCGCTGCGCGGGCTCACCAACAATACGCGCGTGACCATCTCCGGCCTAGTCACCTGCCGGCAGCGGCCGGGCTCGGCCAAGGGCGTGGTTTTCATGACCATCGAGGACGAGAGCGCGGTGGCCAACGTCATCGTCTGGCCGAAAGTGTTCGAGCGCGTGCGCCCGGTGGTGCTCGGCGCGCGTTACGTGGCGGTTTCCGGCCGCGTGCAGGAGGAAAGCAGCGTCATCCACGTGGTCGCCGACCGGCTCGAGGATCTCACGTTTCTGCTGGCGCGGCTCGCCGACCAGGGCGCCGACATCGACAGCCTGACGCGTGCCGACGAGGTGCGCCGCCCGGTCGAGGACCAACGCGAGGCGCGCCTGCTCGGCGGCCGCAGGGGCCGCCTCGAACGGCTGATGCGCGAAATGCCGGAGCTCGCCGCCGATCTCGACGTCCCCGCGCCCGGCTCGGCGCACGCGCCCACAAGGAATTCTCATGCGTCATTCCGGGGCGCGCCGAAAGCGCGGGCCCGGAATCCATAACTCCGGTCTGTGATTATGGGTTCCGGGTTTGCCGCTTCGCGGCGCCCCGGAACGACAGATCTACATCGGCGGCGTCACGCCGCGGCCGACATTGACGCGCGCGGCGATCAGGCTGCCGTCCGGCTGCCGGGTCGCCGCCGGAATGAAGATCCTGGCGCCGGACTTGAGCTCGTCCTTGTTGCCCGGCGTGTAGCTCACGATCATCGTGTCGGGCGTCAGCTCGATCTCTTTCTCGGCATGATTTTGATATTCGATCGTAATCGTCGGCCCTTCGGTCTTGGCAACCGCGCCGCCGACCGTACCGCTCATGGCACGATTGTTAACGGCACTGCTCACCGTGCCGTTGGTCATGGTGCTTTTCGGCTTCAAGTCCCAAGGCCGGTCGCCCAAGCCGAGGCCACGCATCGACTCCGGAAAAATGTGCACCTCCACGGCTTTCCAGGTGCCGTTCGCTTCCGGCATCGCTGTCGCACCGACATAGGACCCCGGCTTGATATCGGCGGGCGACGCCTTGACCAAAGCAAGGACCTTTGCATCGTCCGCCAGCTTCACCGTCAGCGTGTCGCCTTCCCGCGACTTGACGGTGAGAACGGGGCCGTTCACTTGCTCGATGCTGCCGCGCACCCGCACGGGCTTTTGCTGCGCCACCGCCGAAGTAAGAGTAAGCGACGCCGCGCATAGCGCGACAAAACCAGTCCGCGGAACCATGGCTATCTCCTGACAATAGCCCCAGCTCCCGCCGGCAGAACGCCGCAGCGTCGCGAACGTTCCGTCTTACTATTGCGGTACCACATCGCCGCGCCCGACATTGACGCGATTGGCCTCGAGCGAGCCATCCGGCTTCTTCAGCGCGCGCGCACGATGGCGATATGGGCGCCCGGCTTGAGCTCGGCCTTGTCGCCGATCGAATAGGCGAGGATCCTCGCCTCGGGCGGCACCACGATCTTCTGCGCGCCGCCCTTGTATTTGACCATCAACACGCGGCCGTCGACGCCTTCCACCGTATTATCGACGGCGCCGTTGGTCATGGTGCTGTTCGGCCGCGCCGTCCACGGCCGGAAGCCTTCGCCGAGGCCGCGCTGCACCTCGGCAAATACCGTCACCTGGATGGCGCGCTGGCTGCCGTCCGCCTGCGGCAGGGCGCCGACCCCGATGAAGGCGCCCGGCTTGACGTCGGCGATCGTCGCCTTGTTCACGCCGAACACCGCAACGTCGCCGGTAAGACTGACCTTCACCGCGCCGAGCTTGTCGGACTTGATCGCCAGCAAATGCCCGTCGAAGCTTTCGACGGTGCCGGCGACGCGCACGCTTGGCGGCTGCTGCGCGAAGGCGCCCGCGGCGAACGCGAGACAGGCCGCCGCCAGCGCGATCTGTTTGCGCATGTGCCCGTCCTACATCGCTGGCGTAACGCCGCGACCGACATACATGCTCTTGATCAAAACCGTGCCGTCTGTCTGTTTTTCCTGGCCGAAGATGATGATCTGCGCGCCCGGTTTAAGCTCGGCTTTATCCGCCGGCGCCGCCGCGGCAATCACCGTCGAGTTCGTGACGATCACTTTCTTTTCGCCGTCTTTGTTCTTCACAGTCAGCACGTTGCCGTCGGCAGATGTGACCGCCGATTCAAAATAGGCGTTGGTCATGGTGCTGCCGGGCTTGGCATCCCAGGGCCGCACGCCCTCGCCCTGACCGCGCAGCGCCGCGGGTGGAATATGGACCGAGAAGGCCTCGATGCTTCCGTCCGGCTTCGGAATGCCGGCGATGCCGATCCAGGTGTCGGGCTTGATGTCGCCGAGCGAGGCTTTCACCAGCGCGGTCACGCGCGACTTCTCGTCCACTTTAACATTCAGCATGGCGCCTTCGCGCGTCTTGAGCACCATCATGCCGCCGTCGACTTTCTCGATCTGGCCGCGGATGCGCCCCGGCTGCTGTGCGAAAGCGGCAGTCGCCGCCAGGCTCAACGCAATCGTAACGGCCGCAAGCGCGCGCCGCGTCATCAGGATATTCGGCATGGCGTCCTCCCTGCGGCACGGCGTCGTTGCGCCGAGCCTTAGGCGGACAACCCCGCGCCGCGCTTCTTATTCCGGCGCTCGCGCTTGGCCGGCGGTTTCACCTTTTGCTGCGGCGCCGGAGCGGCCGCCGGCGGCGTGGCGCCGAGATCGGCTTCGACCAGCGCGCGTAAATCCGGCGTAACTTGTGGGCGGATGCCGAACCAGCGCTCGAAGCCGCGCACCGCCTGGTGCAACAACATGCCGAGCCCGTCGGCCGTGCGCAGGCCGCGCTCGCGCGCGAGTTTCAGCAAGTTGGTTTCCAGCGGCGCATAGACCAGATCGGCCACCACCAGCGAGGCCGGGCAGCGCAGATTGATCTCCAACGGCGGCTGCCCAACCATGCCCAAGGTGGTGGTGTTGACCAAAAGTCCGGCGCCGCCGAGGAGGCCGGTCTTCTCCTCCCACTTGGCGACATGCACCCGCGCGCCGAATTTCTTTTTCAGGGCTTCCGCGTGCTCGACCGTGCGGTTGATCACATAGATTCGTCCGACGTTGCGCTGGATCAGCGCGAATACGACGGCGCGCGCGCCGCCGCCGGCGCCGAGCACCGCCGCGGTCTCCAGCCCGCGATCCCAGCCCGGCGTCGCGGCGTCGAGATTGGCGAGGAAGCCGTCGACGTCAGTGTTGGTCGAGCGCAGCTTGCCGTCGTCGTACCACAGGCAATTGGCGGCGCCGACCGCGCGCGCCCGCTCGTCGGGCTCGGTGAGCGCCAGCACCGCCTGCTTGTGCGGCACCGTGACGTTGCCGCCGATATAGCCGTGCTCGCGCAGATGGGTGATGAACTCCCTCAGCTTGTCGGGCGGCACCGCCTCGCGCCGATATTCGGCGTTAAGGCCATGCTGCTTGATCCAGTAGTTGTGGATCAGCGGCGAGCGCGAATGGCCGGCCGGCCAGGCAATGATACAAACGGCTCTGTGTTGCTCACTCATGCTTCCGCAATTACCTCATTCCGCAGCACGCCGATTTGCGGCACATCAATTTCTACCACGTCGCCCGGTTTGAGCCAGCGCGGCGGATCGCTGCGCGGGCCGAGCTTCACCGGTGTGCCGGTGGCGATAACGTCGCCGGGCTTGAGCGTCATGAATGTGCTGACATAGACCAGGATGTCGGTAAACGACTTGATCATGCTGGCGGTGGTGTCGTCCTGCGTCACCTCGCCGTTCACCCGTGCCGCGATGCGCAGCGGCTTGCTCAAGTCGATCTCATCCGACGTCACCAGCCAGGGGCCGATGCTGCCGCTGGCATCCCAGTTCTTGCCCTGCGTCACGTTGAATTTGCCGTGCCGCATCCAGTCGCGGATGCTGCCTTCGTTGCATAGCGTCGCGCCGGCGACGTAATCGAGCGCGCGCTCGGGCGCGATGCGCCGGCCGCTGCGGCCGATCACCAGCGCGATCTCGCCCTCGTAATCGAGCTGCTCGGACTCGCGCGGCCGCACGATCGGCTGCAGATGTCCGACCAGCGAGCCGGGCGCGCGATAGAAGATGCTGGGATATTGCGGCGCTTCCGCCTCGCCGTAGTCAGTGTTGCGGCTGGCGTAGTTGATGCCGATGCAGATGATTTTCTCCGGCGTCACCACCGGCGCCAGGAATTCCAGCTCGCGCAACGGAAAATCGGCGCGCACGCCGTGCACGACCGCGCGCGCGATATCGAGTCCGTTCTCGCGCAACAAATCGAGCACGCTGGTGAAGCGCGGCGCAAGCCGCGTCTTTAGATCGACCACGCCATTGCTCGGGCCTTGGCCCACCACGGCGCCGAAACTCTCCCGCCCGCGCACTTTGAAGCTTGCAAGTTTCATGTGAATTTCCGAAACAGTGAGCAGCATGTATTCTGCGCCCGCCGGGGCGTCAACGGCGGCGCCGCTCTTCCGCGCCCGCTTGTGGAGGAGAGACGATATGCGCTTGACGCCGCAACCGGGTTCCGCATGAAAACGATCTTTCTCGACTGCAACGACCAGTTGGCGCCGGTGTGGGCGCGCGTAATACGTCCCGACGATCCGCCGATCGACGTCAACCGGGAGCCCTTCGCGCGCGACGACTTGCCGCGCGTCATCGGCGGCTACGACATCGCAATCGACGACCATTCCTACATGCCGACGCCGCTGGTGGCGCAGTGCCCGGAGCTCAAGCACATCGTCTTCCTCGGCACCGGGCCGGCGAGCTACATGAATGTCCAAGAACTCGCCAACCGCGGCGTCACCGTGCACATCATCAAGGGCTACGGCGACACCGCGGTGGCCGAACACACGATTGCCCTGATGGTCGCCGCCGCGCGCGACGTCGCGCGCATGGACCGCGAGATCCGCGCCGGCACCTGGACGCCGCATGAAGGCGTGCAGTTGCTCGGCAAGACCTTGGGCGTGATCGGGCTCGGCGGCATCGGCCGCGAGGTCGCGCGCATCGGCAAGGGCATGGGCATGCAGGTGATCGGCTGGAACCGCACCCAACACGCCGATCTTCCCGTGCCGCTCACCGACATCGACACGCTGCTGGTGCAAAGCGACGTGGTGTCGATGAACCTGACGCTCGGCGACGAGACGCGCAGCTTTTTGTCGGCCGAACGCATCGCCCGCATGAAGCCGGGCGTCATTTACGTCAACACCGCGCGCGGCGCGCTGGCCGACGAAATCGCCCTGATCGCCGCGCTCAAGAGCGGCCACATCCGCCACGCCGGGCTCGACGTGTTCCACAACGAGCCGTTGAAAGCGGATCATCCGCTGGCGCAGTTGCCTAACGTCACGCTCACCTCGCACGCCGGCTTCCGTACGCTGGAAGCGTCGATGACGCTGCTGCGAAGGGCGGTGGATATTGTGAAGAGGCTTGTCTAGCTATTAATACCCCGGGGTGCCGCTGCGGCGCGACCGCGAGTGGATTGACCTCGTCGCGTTCCCGGTCACAATAAGAAAAAACGTCAGGGGGAAACGTGAAGCCGGCGCCATTCGCCTACAAACGCGCGCGCTCGACCGAGGAAGCCGTCGCCCTGCTCGGCGAGAAGGACGCGCGCCTGCTCGCCGGCGGGCAGAGCCTGATTGCCACCCTCAACATGCGGCTATCGGCACCGGCGCTGCTGATCGACATCAACCGCATCGACGGATTGGACGGCACCGCGCACAAGGACGGCATGATCGAGATCGGCGCGCTGACGCGCCACGCCGCCGCCGAGCGCTCCAACGTGATTGCGCAGCACGCGCCGCTGATCGCGCGCGCCTTGCCGCATATCGGCCATCCGGCGATCCGCAACCGCGGCACGCTCGGCGGCTCCATCGCCTTCGCCGACCCGGCCGCCGAATTACCCGCCTGTCTGCTGGCGCTCGACGGCGAGGTCGAGGCGGCCGGGCCGAAAGGCAAGCGCAGCATCAAGGCGAAGGTTTTCTTCAAGGGCCTGTTCGAGACCGCGCTGGCGCCGAACGAAATGCTCACCGCCATCCGTGTGCCAGCGGCCGATGCGCAAACGCGCACCGGTTTTGCCGAATTGGCGCGGCGTCACGGCGACTACGCCATCGTCGGTTTGGCCGCGAGCGCGCGCGGCGACGGCAAGGGTCTTACCGATGTTCGACTCGCCTATTTTGGCGTCGGCGCAACGCCGGTACGCGCGACCAAAGCTGAAGCCGCGCTTGCCAGCGGCAATGTGGATGCCGCGATCGCCGCGCTCGATCTCGATCCGCCCGACGACGTGCAGGCGACTGGCGCGGTTAAAAAGCATCTCGCCGCCGTGCTGCTGCGCCGCGTAGCCAAGCAGCTGATGGAGACGCGGCGATGAACGAGATCGACATTGCTCTCACCGTCAACGGCGAGCCAATCAGCGAACGCGTCGAGGCGCGCAAGACGCTGGTCGACTTCCTGCGGGAGGATCTGGGTCTGACCGGCAGCCATGTCGGCTGTGAGCACGGCGTCTGCGGCGCCTGCACCGTGCGGGTCAACGGCGCGATCGTCCGCGGCTGCCTGATGCTGGCGGTGCAATGCGACGGCACGATCATCGAGACCATCGAGGGCCTGTCCGACTCCGGCGAGGTCGCCGACCTGCAGGCCGCCTTCGAACAGCGCAATGCGCTGCAATGCGGCTATTGCACGCCGGGAATGATTGCGGCGGCGCAGGATTTGTTGAACCGAGGCGGCGTGCCGTCGCGCGACCAGATCCGCGAGCATCTCTCCGGCAATTACTGCCGCTGTACCGGCTATCACGCCATTGTCGACGCGGTGGAGTCTGTTGCGCAAGAAAGAAACAAAGCGCGCGCGGGAGCGAAGCGATGAAAATCACCGACGACTCCCCGCCCGTGCTTTCCGCCCTCGACCGGCCGAATTCCTATATCGGCCGTTCGGTGCCGCGGCCGAATTTGCAGCGGCTGACGCAAGGCCGCGGGCAATATGTCAGTGACGTCACTTTACCGCGCATGGCGCACGTCGCCTTCGTGCGCTCGCCGCACGCGCATGCGCGCATCAAATCGATTAAGGTCGACGCGGCAAAGAAAGCACCCGGCGTCATTGCCGTCATCACCGGCGCCGAGCTCGCCAAGGTGATGACGCCCTGGGTCGGCGTCCTCACGCACCTCAAAGGCTTGAAGTCTGCGCCACAGGCGCCGATCGCCGTCGAGCGCGCCTGCTGGCAGGGCGAGGCGGTCGCCGCCGTGGTCGCGCGAACGCGCGCGCAGGCCGAAGATGCCTGCGAACTGGTCGAGGTGAATTACGAGCCGCTACCCGCCTTGACCGATCCGGAAACCGCGCTCGATGCCAAAACGCCGGTGATCCATCCGTCGATTGCCGACAATCTCTGCTTCGAGCGCAAGCTCGATGTCGGCAAGGTCGACGAGGCTTTAGCGTCGTCGGACGCCGTGGTCGAGACCACCTTCCTGTTCGGCCGCCACACCGGCGTCACCACCGAGCCGCGCTCGATCGTGGCCGATTGGAACGTCGGCGAGCAGAAGATGACGGTGTACCAGGGCACGCAGGCGCCGCACATGATGCAGAACCTGTTCGCCAAGCACCTCGGCCTTGCCGAGCATCAGGTGCGCGTGATCACCAAGGACGTCGGCGGCTCCTTCGGCATCAAGGTGCACACTTACGCCGACGAGATGGCGACGGTGGCGCTGTCGAAACTGCTTAAGCGGCCGGTGAAATTCGTCGCCGACCGCATCGAGAGCTTCGTCACCGACATCCACGCACGCGACCACCGCGTGAAGGCGAAGATCGGCGTCAGACAAGACGGCACCATCACCGCCTTCGAGATCGACGACCTGACCGGCATTGGCCCCTACTCCGTCTACCCGCGCACCTCGGGCATTGAGGCCAACCAGGTGGTCAACCTAGTCGGCGGCCCCTACACTTGCCCGAACTATCGCGCCCAGGCGCGCGTGGTGTTCACCAACAAGAACGTCATGTGCCAATACCGCGCCGTCGGCCACCCGCTCGCGGTGGCGGTGACCGAAGGTCTGGTCGAGCTTGCCGCCGCCAAGATCGGCATGGACCCGCTCGAATTGCGCCGGCGCAATCTGATCGCCGACGACGCCTATCCGGCGCAATCGGCGGCTGGTCTCAAATTCGAGAAGCTGTCGCACCATGAGTCGCTCGCCCATCTCGACTCGCTGATGAATTACGCCGGCCTGCGCGCCGAGCAGAAGAAGCTGCGTGAGCAAGGCATCTATCGCGGCATCGGCTTCGCGAGCTTCATCGAAGTGACCAATCCGTCCGCCGCGTTCTACGGCGTCGGCGGCGCCAAGATCACTTCGCAGGACGGCGCCACGGTGAAGCTTGACGCGCAGGGCGCGCTGATCGTGGCGACCGGCGTCACCGAGCAGGGCCAGGGCGCCGAGGCTGTGGTCGCGCAATGCGTGGCCACCGCATTCGGCGTGCCGCTCGAGCGCGTGCGCGTCATCACCGGCGACACCGACGTGACGCCTTACGGCGGCGGCACCTGGGCCTCGCGCGCCGCCGGTATCGGCGGCGAAGCGGCGTGGCAGGCGGGCAAGGCGTTGCGCGCCAATGTGCTCGCCGTCGCCGGCGCCATGTTGCAGGCGAAGCCCGAGACGCTCGACATCCGCAACGGCGTCGTCGTAGACGCTGCAAGCGGCACCGAACGGCTGCCGCTGGAGGAGCTGGCGCGCGTCGCCTATTTCCGTCCCGACACGCTGCCCGCCGGCATCCAGGCCGAGCTGGTGGCGACGCGGCACTACGTCCCGCGCGCCTGGCCTTTCGCCTTCACCAACGGCGTGCAGGCCTCCTATCTCGAGGTCGACACCGACACCGGCTTCGTCAAGCTGCTCAAGCACTGGTGCGTGGAGGACTGCGGCACCATCATCAATCCGCAGTTGGTCGACGAGCAGATCCGCGGCGGCATCGTGCAGGGCATCGGCGCGGCGCTGTTCGAGCAGTGCCTTTATGACGAGCGCGGGCAGATGCTCAACGGCAACATGGCCGATTATCTGGTGCCGATGGCAGCGGAGATGCCCGACATCGAATGCGGCCACGTGGTCTCGCCCACCGCCGACAGCGAATTGGGCGCCAAGGGCGCCGGCGAAGCCGGCACCGCCGGTGCGCCGGCCTGCGTGATGAACGCCATCAATGACGCGCTGCGCCCGCTGCACGCGGCCCCGCTCACCGACATGCCGTTCACGCCAGGCAAGATTCTGCGGGCGCTGGGGAAGGTGTGATCAAAACTTGATCATGTTGCTGCGCGTCAGCGTCGCTTCCGTCGACAGCCGCGATGCGTTGCTGAAGGTGAACACCGTGCTCAAGTCGGCGTAAGCGTCGACCGCCGACATGCCGTCCACCGGCACGATCGCTTTCATGCCGCGGAACACCGCCTCGCTCGCCGTATAGAGCACCGCGCCATTCGACGAGGTGCCGACCGCGATCACCGTCTTTATACCCTTCTCGGTCAGAATCTTTTCCAGATCGGTGTGCAGGAATTTGTCGGGACCCGACAACACGTGCGGCTCGTTCGCCAGCGGCGCCAAATCGGCGACCACGTCGGCCGGCGTGGTCTTGGCGATCAGCGAATAGACCACGGTCACCTTGGCTGCGCGCGCGGCGGCCAGCAGCTTCTTCATCGCCGGCACGGTGGCGAGACAACGGGGCCGCTTGCCGCAATTCTGATTCATGAAGTCGAGCATCAACAGCGCCGTGGTCTTCGGGTCGACCGTCACCGGCTTGAGCGCGGGCGCTGCCGGCGCCTTGATGCTCGCCCACTCGTCGACGATGTCGGCCGCCTGCGCGGAAGCCGCGACTCCGCCGAAGGCTGCAGCGGCAACGAGCATCGCGATCATATTTCGTTTCATGAAACTGTTCTCCCTGTTCCGTGACCGGCACTGATCGGCCGAATTATGCTTCGATCATGGACGATCGGCCTGCGCTGTCAAAGTCACCGCTTGCTGAAACACCGGAACCCGGCGAATATTGCGGCAACGGCCGGCCTTTCATCGCAGTTGCGGCCATGCAAAAAGTCAACGATGGGATGAACGCCATGGACATCAAGGTCGGCCGACAAGCGATCGCGGAAGCTTCCAAGAAACTTTCCAACTGGGGCCGCTGGGGCAAGGACGACCAGATCGGCACGCTCAATCACGTCACCCCCGAGGACATCGTCAAGGCGGCGAGCCTGATCCGCACCGGCAAGGTGTTCGCCCTCGGCATTCCGCTCGACCGCGAAGGGCCGCAGAACGGGCTGTTCGGCGGCCGCTTCAACCCGATCCACCAGATGCTGGCCACCGGCACCGACGCGCTGGCCGGCCGCCAGGACTGGAACAAGATCCGCTACGCCGACGACACCCTGATGCTCTGCGTCCAGGGCGCCACCCACTGGGACGCGCTCGGACACATCTTCTACGAGAACACGGGCTACAACGGCCACGAGGCCAAGGAAGTCGATTCGCGCGGCCTCTCCGCACTTGGCATCGAGCACTCGAAGAACAAGATGGTCGGCCGCGGCGTGCTGCTCGACATCGCCCGCTTCCGCGGCGTGAAGTGGATGCAGGACGGCGAGAGCATTTCCAACGACGAGCTCGACAAATGCGCCAAGAACCAGAACGTCTCCATCGGCCGCGGCGACTTTGTCATCGTGCGCACCGGACAGATGGAGCGCTGCCTCGCCGAGAAGCAATGGGGCGGCTACGCCGGCGGCGACGCGCCCGGTGTCAAGTTCGAGAACTGCTACTGGTGCCAGGAGAAAGAGGTCGCCGCCATCTGCACCGACACCTGGGGCGTCGAAGTGCGGCCGAACGAGACCGGCGACGCCAACCAGCCCTGGCATTGGGTGGTGATCCCGGCCATGGGCCTGTGCATGGGCGAGATCTTCTACCTCAAGGAATTGGCCGAGGACTGCGCCGAGGACGGCGTCTACGAATTCTTCTTCTGCGGCCCGCCGCTGATCATCACCGGCGGCACCGGCTCGCCGATCAATCCGCAGGCGATTAAGTGACGCCGAAGGCGTCATCCCGGACGCGCCGAAGGCGCGATCCGGGATCTCGTGCCGCATATTCAGCTGTCATGCCCGCGAAAGCGGGCATCCAGTAATACCGGCGCTTGCGATAGGATCGAAACTCAGTGAGTACTGGATCCCCGCTTTCGCGGGGACAACAGCATTGTGAATGGAGGAACCTCATGCCCCGTTTCCTCAAACGCGGAATGGATGCCGGCGCGGTCAAGGCCGCCGACGCCAAGGTGCGCGCGACGGTCGAGACCATTCTCGCGCAGGTCGACGAGCGCAAGGACGCGGCCATCCGCGAGCTCTCCGAGAAGTTCGACAATTGGTCGCCCAAGGATTTTCGCCTGTCACCGGGCGAGGTCGAGCGCGCCATCGCGCAGGTGAGGAAGCGCGACCTCGACGACATCAAGTTCGCGCAGGCACAGGTGCGCAATTTCGCGCAAAAACAGCGCGACTCGATGAAAGACGTCGAGGTCGAGACGCTGCCCGGCGTCGTCCTCGGCCACCGCCACATCCCGGTCAATTCGATCGGCTGCTACGTGCCGGGCGGCCGCTATCCCATGGTCGCCTCCGCGCACATGTCGATCGTCACCGCCAAGGTCGCCGGCGTGAAGCGGATCATCGCCTGCGCGCCGCCGTTCAAGGGCGGCCCGCACCCGGCGATCGTCGCCGCCATGCATTTCGGCGGCGCCGACGACATCTATGTGCTCGGCGGCGTGCAGGCAGTCGCCGCCATGGCGCTCGGCACCGAGTCGATCGCGCCAGTCGACATGATCGTCGGCCCCGGCAATGCCTATGTGGCAGAGGCCAAGCGCCAGCTGTTCGGCCGCGTCGGCATCGACCTGCTCGCCGGCCCTACCGAGACGCTGGTTATCGCCGACGACAGCGTCGACGGCGAGCTCTGCGCCACCGACCTGCTCGGCCAGGCCGAGCATGGGCCGACCTCACCCGCGGTGCTGATCACCAATTCCGAGAAGCTCGCGCGCGCGACCATGGCCGAGGTCGAGCGCTTGCTGAAAATCTTGCCGAGCGCCGATCTCGCCGGGCAGGCCTGGAAAGACTACGGCGAAGTGATCGTCTGCGATAGCTATGACGAGATGGTCGCCGAGGCCGACCGCGTCGCCTCCGAGCACGTGCAGGTGATGACGCGCGATCCCGACTACTTCCTCAACAACATGAAGAATTACGGCTCGCTGTTCCTGGGCCCGCGCACCAACGTCGCCTATGGCGACAAGGTGATCGGCACCAACCACACGCTGCCGACCAAGAAGAACGCGCGCTTCACCGGCGGCTTGTGGGTCGGCAAGTTCCTCAAGACCTGCACCTACCAGAAAGTGTTGACCGACGAGGCCAGCGCCAAGATCGGCGAGGTCTGCTCGCGGCTGTGCATTCTCGAAGGCTTCACTGCCCACGCCGAGCAGGCCAATATCCGCGTGCGCCGCTACGGCGGCCGCAACGTGCCTTATGCGCAAGCGGCGGAGTAAACCATCATGGCCGGGCTTGTCCCGGCCATCCACGTCTTTCACACTCTCGCTTGGGCAAATGACGTGGATGCCCGGCACGAGGCCGGGCATGGCGGAGGAACATGACTGATCTCACCAAAACCGCCTCCTTCCGCCTCGACGGCCGGCGCGCGTTGGTGACTGGCGGCGGCCGCGGCATCGGGCTGACCGCAGCGTCCGCGCTGGCGGAGGCCGGCGCGCATGTCACGCTCGCCGCGCGCACAGAGAGCGAAATCGAAGAGGCAGCCGCGGCGATCCGCGCCCGCGGCCAGAAAGCCGACGCGCTCGCGCTCGACGTCACCGATGTCGGCGCCGCGCGCAAGGCGCTGGCCGCGCGCGCGCCCTATCAGGTCCTGGTCAACAATGCCGGCATGAACCGGCCGGCATATCTCCCGGACGTCACGGTCGACGACTTTGACGCCATCATGAATCTCAACGTGCGCGCCGCTTTCTTCATGGCGCAGACGGTGGCGCTGCGCCTGCGCGCGGAGAAGCTCGCCGGCTCGATCATCAATATCTCCTCGCAGATGGGCCACGTCGGCGCCGCGCGCCGCACCGTCTATTGCGCCGCCAAGCACGCCATGGAGGGCTTCACCAAGGCGATGGCCATCGAGCTCGCGCCCGACAATATCCGCGTCAATTCGCTCGGCCCGACGTTCCTGGAGACGCCGATGACGCGGCCCTTCTTCGAGAACAAGGCGTTCTGCGACGAAGTCTTAAGCAAAATCAAGCTCGGCCGCCTCGGCCAGCTCGAGGAGCTGACCGGCGCCATCGTCTTTCTCGCCTCGGATGCTTCGTCGCTGATGACCGGCGCGGCGCTGGTGCTCGATGGCGGCTGGACCGCGGAATAATTCGCGCGCGCGACAGCTCAATCGAACAGAACAGCGCTATAGGTCGACATGGCAAGCGCCATGTCGAAGGCGACATATTTCTCGAGCGCCATCATGAGCCGCCCCTTTCTAATCGGCGGCAGCGCCGTCGCAGCAAGTACCTCTGTGAACGCGATCTTCAACGCCAGGTAACCGAGCACGTACCACATCGGGCTCAGCGAAACGTCGTGGTGCTGAATTCCGATGCGACGTACGCTGTTGGCATAGTCCGTTTCGAAGCGCGATTCGAACAAGGCGGCCCAATGATCTTTCTGCTTGACGATCAACCGGCCGATGGTTGGATCGGTAATATGCGAGCTGATCTCGAACGTCTTCACCCGGCGATAGAAATCCGTAATGATGCCGTCGGCGTACGGCTCGACAAGCTGCCAGATCTCAGGCCCTTGTTGCTTGGTCGTATCGTCGATCTCAATGAACCTGAGGAGCTCCGGGATCTCTTCCATCGGTCGACTCATTTTTGTTGTTGAAGATCTCTCGCCGATTGCGCACTACCGCTCGTCGGCAACGCGCCGCAACTCGCTCAAGTTGAGGATTTTCATCTGCCGTTGCGCGATTTCGATCAGCCCTTCCTTGCGGAACATGTTGATGACGCGGCTGACATGAACCGTCGTCAACCCCATTGCGTCTCCGATTTGCTGTTGACGAAGCGGAAAGTCGAAACTTTGCCCGTGCGCCAGTCCGCGTGCCTTCAGCCGCTCCATCAATGAAAGAATGAGCCGCGCTATCCGCGCTGCGGCGTTTCTCCGCCCCAGACTGACAATGGTTTGATCGGCCAATTGCTTTTCGGCCATGCCGCAGGCCACCAGTCGTTCGAAGACCTTCGGATTTTCTGTCAGCTTCTTCTGCAGCTCTGCACGGCTGAATTTGCAGCAGCGCAGGTCCGTCAAAGATTGGACCGAGTAGAACTGGGATTTTTCAAACACGGTGGCGACCGAGACAAGATCGCCGGGGATCAGGAAAGACAGGATCTGCTGCCGCCCGTCGCTTAGACGCACCGAGGAGGCGGCCCAGCCATCACATATGACGTCGATGTCCTCGGTTTCGTCGCCTGCGCGATAGACAATCCGGCGAGCTCGGTACGTTTGGTGCACTTGCCTGAGCGCAGACTGGCCAAGATCCAAAACGCCGCAGAAGCTCGCCATGCGTACCCGGCATCCGACACATGGCGATTCCTTTTGCAACCCGGTCGTCTTGACGGTCAGTGTATTCACTGTGTTTCACGCGACCTTGGTCTGATGATTGTTCTGATCATCGAACGAAGACGATCGAGCGCTTGCAGGCACCCTGTTGCCTCTCGTCCTCAAAACCACGAGACCCCGCCCGCCATCACACTGTAGATATAGCGGTATATAGTGGTGGAACAGAGGCGGCACGCATAGCCGCAAGCGCCAAATCTGCTGCAAAATTTCGGCAACATGGGTTATTGAAGGCTTTTATCGAAACGGCGAACGCGCCTTCGCCGGCGCGCCCGTTTTACGCGCGCTGCTTGGTAGAAAAATTCTTCCGGTAAACGCTCTAATTGAGCGACGTGCCGTGAAGATAGCGCTGCCCGATCGTCCCCAACGTCCAGGCGTGCTGCGCATCTTGGCGGGCAGCAGCCGCAGGAATTGTGTCAGGACAATTTCGGCAGGTCCGCGAAATATTCCGGGTGCTCTTTCTCGACCTGCTGCATGAACTCCGGCCGGAACAGCTTCGGCACGTTGAGCCGCGGCGCGCCGGGCAGCGTGTTCACCAGCACCTCGTCCTCGGCGTTCTCGAAGGCGCGCAGCACGTTTGGCGACATGCGCGGATCGAAGTGGATGTGCTTGATCGCCTTCTTGCCGATGGCAATGTCGGTGCCGGGCACCCATTTGGCGAAAATTTCCACCGCCTCATCCGGGTTCTTGCGGGAAAAGTACGACGACTGCGCCAGCCCGGCGGCGGTGCTCTTGATGACCGCGGGCTTCGACTCGACCGTCGGCCCATGCGCGACCGCCACCATCACATAGGACATGTGCTGGCCACCGCGGATCACCTCGTACGAATCCGGGACTTCGGTGAGTGCCTGCGTCACGTAGGGCTCCCAGGTCACGATGGCGTCGACCTTGCCCTCCTTCAGGGCCGGCGCCAGCCCAAACTGCGACCAGATGTTCTCGATGGTGACGTCCGCGTACTTCACGCCGGCGCGGCGCACCACCATCTTGAAATATTCGTCCGAGGTCTGCCCCTTGGCGAGGCCGACCTTCTTGCCGACGAGGTCGCCGATCTTGCCGACATTGACGCCCCTGCCTTTCTTGGTGACGATCGCAAGCGGCGTATCGCAGCGATCGTTGGTGGCATCGTTCATGATCAGGCCGATGACCTGGAACGGATTGCCGGCGTGCACCGCCTTCAGGTACGTGGTCGTGCTCATGTCGCCGACCTGGGCCAGGCCGTCGTGCAGGGCATTGACCATGTCGGTGCCGGTGTCCACCACCTTGAAGCTGGCGTCGACGCCGTGCTGCTTGAAGTAGCCCTTCTCCGCGCCGATGAACATCGGCAGATGGCCGAAATTGTTGGCAATCACAACGTCGAGTTTGGGCAGGTCCGCCATTGTTACTCTCCCGGTTGGCAATCTGTGCGCCGTCAGGACGGCTTGAGCACCTGCGGATTGACGCAATTGGGCGGCACGCGCCCGTCGATCAGCGCCTGAATATTGTCGACCACGATATTCGCCATCTGGTCGCGCACGTCCATCACCGCGCTGCCGAGATGCGGCGTGAGCACAACGTTCTTCATCTTCAGCAGCGCCGGCGGCACCTTTGGCTCGTTCTCGAACACGTCAAGCCCGGCCCCGGCGATCTTCTTCTTCTTCAACGCGCGCACCAGCGCCGCTTCGTCAATGACGGCGCCGCGCGCGGTGTTGATGATGAAGGCGCTCGGCTTCATCAGCCCGAACTCGCGGTCCGAGATCATGTGCCGGGTCTCCGCGGTGAGCGCCGGATGCAGCGAGACGAAGTCGGACCGCGCCAGCAACTGGTCGAGTGTGACGTATTCCATGCCGAGCTCCCGCTCGGCCTCCGGCCTGCGGTGCCGGGCGGTATAGAGGATCTTCATGCCGAATCCGCGCGCGCGCCGCGCGGTCGCTTGGCCGATACGGCCGGCGCCGACGAGACCAATGGTCTTGCCATAGACGAAGCCGCCGATCAGATGGTTCGATTGCGAGCCGGGGAACTTGCTGGCGCGCACCGAGCGGTCGCCTTCGACCATCCGGCGCGCCACCGCGATCATCAGCCCGATATGCAGGTCGGCGACCGATTCCTCCACGATCGCCGGCACCACGGTGACGACGATGCCGAGCTTGGCCGCTTCCAACAGGTCGATATTGTCGGGCGTGATCGACATCGACGTGACCGCGCGCAGCTTCGGATTGGCGCGCAGCACGGTGCGGTCGACCTTGTCGTGCAGCAGTGAAAACAGGATATCGCACTTTTTCACCGCCGCGATCAGTTTCGGCTTGGCGATGATCTTGCTCGAATCCATGTTGATCTTGACGCGGGCGACGCTGCGCAAGCGCGCCAGCGCGCGGGGCGCGATCGGCTGGGTCACGAAGACGCGAGGTTTGCTGTTCACCGCTGCCACCGCACCACTCCGGCTACGCCGTCGACGGCACATTGCACGCCGTCGGGGATTTTCGACGTGGCGTCGAGCACGCCGAGCACCATCGGGATGCCGCGCTCGCGCGCGAGCGAGGCGAGATGCGAGGTCGAGCCGCCAAGCTCGGCGACCACGCCGGCGACGCGCGACAGGATGTGGCTGAGCGCCGGGCCGGCGACCTTGGTCACCAGCACGTCGCCGGGCGCGACGCGCGCCAGTTCGCATTCGCAATTGACGACCACCGCGCGGCCGGAGCCCCAGCCAATGCCCGCCGGGTGGCCGTTGAGGCCGGGGTGCTGCAGCCAGATCTCGTCGGGCACGATCGGCGCTTCGACGTGCAGCGGCCGCGATTGCAGCAGCTTGAAGCCGCCCTCGTCCATCGCCCATTCGATCTCGACCGGACCGCCGCCATTGAGGTCCTCGCATTTGCGCAGCAAGCGGCCGAGCGTCACCGCTTCGCCGGGGGTGAGGCACGGCTTGCTCACCTCGTCCTTCGGCACCATTTCCGGCGCCGAAACGCCGTGCGCGCAGGTATCGCGGTGGCGTTTGCGGCCGGCTTCGACCATGCGCAGGAAACCGTTTTTGGCGAGCACGATGCGGTCGGGCACCACCTCGCCCTGCGCGATCGCCGAGCCGAGCCCCCAGGTGGCGGAGATCAGCATCTGTCCTTCGGCGGTTTCACTCAACCCGCCGCCCGAGGCGCGCGCGGAAATCAACGGCTGGAGCAGCACGGCCATCGCGGTGTCGGCCGGCGACAGGCCGTAATTCTCCATGTAACGGCGCGCGTGCGAGGTCCACAATGCCGCCCAACAGGCGCGCACCGCGGTCAGGAACTCGGTCTCGTCGGAGAGCCCGAGGAAGCTTTCGAACTGGCCGGCGAAATTGGCGCCTTTGCGGTCCTCGATCAGCGCCGAGGAGCGCACCGCGCCGAGCGGAGCTTGCGCGCGTTGCGCGCGCCAGGCGGCGAGCAGCGGTTCGAGGACCTCCGGCGCGATCGGCTGCTGATAGAGCGCGAGGCGGATCTGCACCGACAGCTTGCGCGAGATCTGCCGCTCCGCGGTGTTGTATTGCGCCGTCAGTTCGCCGACGCCGAGATGACGCAGTTGATGACGATAGGCTTCCGCCGTCAGCGCGAAACCGCCCGGCGTCGGCAGGCCGGCCTGCGTCAGCGCCGCCAGATTGGCGGCCTTCGGCCCGACCCGCTCGGGATCGGTCGCCGCGACGTCGGTGAGCGGCAGGATGAAGGCGGTCATCGGCGGCGGCCTCGGGTTATCTTTAGGCATCGCGGCCGGGTTTGCCGGCCATCCCGATCGGAAACGCAATATTGCACGAAAATTATCCCCGGGTCACGGCGGAGCGCGCCGGCCCGGGGACGACCTCGGCACAAGGCCAAGGTCACTTCACGTGATCGCCGTAGCCCGGCAGCGGGTCGACGACTGTGATCTGCTTGACCGGGAAGTTCGACACGATCTCGGGACCGTCTTTCGTTACGATCAGCATTTCCTCGATGCGCACGCCGTAACGGAACTTCTTGCCGTGCTGGGTTTCCAGCGCAAAGGTCATGCCTTCCTTGATTTCGAGCGGATGATCGAGCGACCAAATGCGCGAGATCACCGGCTGGTCGTACTGCGCCAGCCCGAGACCGTGGCCCCACAGATTGGCGGCGGCCTGGTCTTCATCCTCGTAGCCCCAGGTCTCCATTGCCGACGGCCATTTCAGCGCAATGTCGCGCGTGGTGGCGCCGACCTTAACCGCACCGATCGAGTCGTAGAGCCACTCGAGCGCGGTGCCGTAAGTGTCCTTCTGCTCCTGCGTGGGCTCCTTGCCGACGCAATAGGTGCGGTAATAGCAGGACTTGTAGCCGTTCCAGGTGAGCGCGGCCAAATCCATGAACACGATGTCGCCGGGCTGGATGATGCGGTCGGAGAAATTGCGCCAGTTCGGCCAGGTGTTCGGGCCGGACGACACGATCACGTCTTCGACGTCTTCGATGCCGGGGAAGTTGTAGAGATATTCCATCAGGTGCGCGGTCACCTGGTTCTCGGTGATGCCGGGGCGCAGGAACTTCATGCATTCCCAGTGGGTGGCGTCGCCAATGGCGCCGACGATGCGGAAGGCCTCCTGCTCGTCGACGTTCTTGACCGCACGCGCCTCCATCATCGGCGTCATGCCATCGACCCAGTGGATGCCCTTCTCCTTGAAGATGTTGATCATGTTGATGTCGATGAAGTCGCAGCCGAGCTTCTGGCCGGCGACGCCGTGCCGCTTCATCTCTTCGATGATGGCATTGGTGAACTTGGTCACCTGCTGGGTCGAGGCCGGACCGGCGGCGCCTTTGATCCAGGCGAAGGAGTGGCGGATGTTTTCCTTCGGCAGCCACGGCGAGTGGCGCTCGACCTGCATGCCGATGTCGCCCTGCTCGAACAGCACCGGGCGGCCGTCGCCGCACAGCATGGCGTATTTCAGGCCGGGCTTGAGCTTGTTCCAGCCCGGCGTCAGCGACCCGGTGATGTAGCGGCAGTTCTCGTCGTACATGCACAGCAGCGCGCCGAGCCCGTGCTTCTTCATCATCTGCCGCGCACGATCGATACGGTATTCACGCAGCCGGTCCCAGTTGACCCGCTGCTGCCAATCCATGCCGAGTGTGCCGAAATTTGCGGTGCCCATGCGATCCTCCCGACCGGCGCGTCGATCGCGCCGCTTGTTGCCGAATTTCGCGGGATGTTATTCGGATAGCGCCCGTGACAGAAATAATATAATCGTGCGTTCGCCATTAGATTTCCTAATGCTGGTGGATTTCGATGCGTAGTATCCCGTTACGGCAAGTCCGCGCGGTTATTGCGGTCTGCGAGGAAGGCTCCTTCACCCGCGCCGCCGAGCGGGAAAACGCCACGCAATCAGGGATTTCGCAGCATGTGGCGGCGGTCGAACGGAAGCTCGGCGTACGGTTGTTCGACCGCAACGGCGGGCGCGTGACGCCGACGCCGGCGGGCCTGCGCTACTACAAGAGCTGCGTGCAGGCGGTCGGCGCCCTCGAGCACGCCGCCGAGGAGGCGCGCTCGCTCGCCGGCCAGGTGGCGGGCGACCTGCGCATCGGCCTGATGCCGACCTTCACCCGCGCCGTGCTCGCCCCCGTACTCGACGACTTCGTGCCGCGTTGCCCGGAGGTGCGCCTGCATATCGTCGAAGGCTACAGCAACGCGCTCACCGACATGGTGCTCGACGAGCAGCTCGACTTCGCGGTGGTGCCGGCCTTCGAGGGCACCATCGGGCTCAAGTCTCGCTTGCTTGTCCGTGACCGGGAAATGCTGATCTCCGGTCCCAAGCGCGGCCTCGCCCCGCTCGCGCCATCGCGGCTCGCCGAATGCAAGCCGCTGAAATTCGTGCTGCCGGGGCCGGACAATATCCGGCGGCGCAATCTGGAAACCTACTTCCAGAGCCACGGCGTCGAAGTGGACGCGGTGCTGGAAATGGACGCCATGATCGCGACGCTGGAATTCGTCGCCCGCACCGATTGGGCGACCATCCTGCCGAGCGTGATCTCGATCAACGACGTCGGCCGCGGCGAATTGATCGTCAACCCGATCGTCGATCCCGAACTGCACGCCGAATTCGTGCTGATCCAGCCGACGCGGCGCACGCTGTCGACGCAAGCGCGGCTATTCCTCGAACGCTTCGAGCGGGAGGTCGCCCATATCCATGCGGCGTGGGAGCGCACCCTCGCCGCGCCGAAGAAACGCCGGCTGACGGCATAGGAAATTCCGGTGCCCTCTCCCCTTGTCACCACCGAATGGCTCGAAGCGCATCTCGCCGATCCGGATTTGCGCATCCTCGAGGTCTGCAACATCCGCGACGACAAGGCCTATCGCGACGGCCACATCCCCGGCGCGCAGTGGCTTTATTGGAAGGCTGCGTGCTGGCACGAGACCGACCGCGATTTCATCACGCCGGCGGCGATGGCTAAATTGTTCGGCAGCCTCGGCATCGGGCCGCAGACGACCGTGGTGCTCTACGGCGATCCGGTGCAGTTCGGCAGCTACGCCTATTGGGCCTACACCATGGCCGGCCATGCCAACCTCAAGCTGCTCGACGGCGGCCGGCGCAAATGGCTGCTGGAAAAGCGTCCGCTGACGCGCGAGGTGCCGCATTTTTCGCCGGTCGACTATCCGCCGCCGGCAGGCGATGCGCCGATGCGCGTCGGCCGCGACGACGTGCGCGCGCATTTGCGCGCACCGGGCCGGCTGCTCATCGACCTGCGTTCGCCCGAGGAATATTCCGGCGAGCGCGTGTCGGACTATTCCTTTGCCGTCGACCACGGCGCCGAGCGCACCGGCCGCATCCCCGGCGCCGTGCATCTCTATTTCAAGGATCTGCTGAACGCCGACGATTCGTTCAAATCGCCGGACGAGTTGCGCCGGGTGCTGACCGCGCACGGCATCGCGCCGGAGAAATTCGACGACATTGTCTGCTATTGCCGGCTCAGCCATCGCGCCACCATCGCTTGGCTCGCGCTCGGTGCGATCCTCGGCCACGGCAACGTCAAGATCTATGACGGCTCGTGGACCGAGTGGGGCAGCATCGTCGGCTTTCCGATCGAGAAGT
>DATJVE010000017.1:0-114314 GCA_035501975.1 Pseudolabrys sp. | reverse complement strand
GTAAGGGTCTGACGCCCATCTTCGAATTCGAAAACGGCGCGCTAGCGCATCCTCGAATTCGAGATGGAGCCTTTTTGTGATGACCTTGAGCGTCACTCCCACTCCCCCGAAAAAGCCGCGC
Source organism: Pseudolabrys sp. (assembly GCA_035501975.1). GTDB lineage: Bacteria > Pseudomonadota > Alphaproteobacteria > Rhizobiales > Xanthobacteraceae > Pseudolabrys. The sequence goes on along the minus strand of DATJVE010000017.1, from coordinate 114,193 downwards.
GCGCTCGCCGCGCGTCGCGCGATTCTCCTTGCCACCACCATCGTCGGGCTGGGCGCTGCTGCGCTCGTCGTCGTGCCCGGTCTCGACCTGTCGCACGGCTATCCGGCCGCGCAGGCGCAGAATCTGACCGAGCAGGCGCGCAAGCTGCAGGCGCCGATCGGCTTTGCCGACATCGTCGAGAAGGTGAAGCCGGCGGTGATCTCGGTGCGGGTCAAAGTTGACGGCGGATCGCAGACGACGGGCCTCGGCAATAACGAAATTCCGCCGGGGCTGCGCGAGTTTTTCCGGCGTTTCGGCATGCCCGATCTTCCGGGCAATCCGCACAACCTGCCCGAGGGCCACGGCCACAACATCATCACCGGCCAAGGCTCGGGCTTCTTCATTTCCGCCGACGGCTATGCGGTGACCAACAATCACGTGGTCGAAAAAGCCGAAAGCGTCACCGTCACCACCGACGACGGCAAGACCCACAAGGCCAAGGTCATCGGCACCGATCCGCGCACCGACCTCGCGCTGATCAAGGTCGAGGACGGTCCCTTTCCCTATGTGAAGCTCTCCGACAAGGCGCCGCGCATCGGCGATTGGGTGCTCGCGGTCGGCAATCCGTTCGGCCTCGGCGGCACCGTCACCGCCGGCATCGTCTCGGCGCGCGGCCGCGACATCGGCGCCAGCGCCTATGACGACTTCATCCAGATCGATGCGCCGGTGAACAAAGGCAATTCCGGCGGTCCGACCTTCGACACCGACGGCAATGTGATCGGCGTCAACACCGCGATCTTCTCGCCGTCCGGCGGCTCGGTCGGCATCGCCTTCGCGATCCCCGCCGATACCGTCAACAGCGTCGTTACACAGCTCAGGGAGCACGGCTCGGTCACCCGCGGCTGGATCGGCGTCCAGATCCAGCCAGTGACGCAGGACATCGCCGACAGCCTCGGCCTCAAGAAGGCGGAAGGCGCGCTGGTCGCCGAACCGCAGAAGGATGGCCCGGCGGTGAAAGCCGGCATCGAGGCCGGCGACGTCATCACGGCGGTCGACGACAAACCGGTCAAGGATGCGCGAGATCTCGCCAAGAAGATCGGCGCGCTGCCGCCGAAGACCTCGGTCAAGCTTTCGGTCCTGCACAAGGGCACGGAGAAGACCGTCGCCTTGACGCTCGGCGAAATGCCCGTTGCCACCAAGGAGGCGCGCGCCGAGAGCAGCCCGAACGATCACGGCGCCGTCGATCTCTCGAAGCTCGGTCTTACGCTCGCTCCGGCCGCCCATGTCGCGGGCGCCGGCACCGAAGGCGTGGTGGTCACCGGCGTCGATTCGTCCGGCGTCGCGGCCGACCACGGCTTCTCCACCGGCGACGTGATCTTGGAGGTCGCCGGCAAATCCGTTTCGACGCCTGCCGATGTGCGCAACGAGATTTCGACTGCGCGTACGGACGGCAAGCGCACGGTGCTGATGCGGTTGAAGTCGGGTGACAACACCCGCTTCGTCGCTTTGCCCGTGGGGAAAGGCTGACAAAGAGTTCGGGGCGTGCCGTCGGCATCCGTCGCCCCCGCTGGCGGTGCACCTCAACGGGACGGGCTTCGTGCCCGTCCCGCCATAACTTTGGAAATCGGGGCAGGCCCGAAGGGCTTTCCCGGTTTTCGCAAGAACTCCAACCCCGGCATCCGTCGCCCCCGCTGGGGTGGGGTCGTGGAGGGGGTGGCGGGCCAAATCCGCCACCCCCTCGCGTACGAAAGCGGTGCCAAAACGCTGGCCGGCGCTTGATTTGGCCAGCAGACGGAAGGAGCGGCGTGAACCGGGAATTGACCTGGCCCGGAATTGACTGGATTTGGTGTAACCGATGCCCACTTATGCGGATATTCAAGGGGCTCGCGCCTTCGGCCGGATGGTCGACGCGCAACCGGATCGGGTCACCATGCGCCTTCTGGTCATCGAGGACGACCGCGACGCCGCGGATTATCTGGTCAAGGCGTTCCGCGAGGTCGGCCATGTCGCCGATGCCGCGACCGACGGTGACGACGGGCTGGCCATGGCGCTCGACGGGCAATACGACGTGCTCATCGTCGATCGCATGCTGCCCAAGCGCGACGGGCTGTCGCTCATCGGAATCTTGCGCGACAAGGGTATCGAAACCCCGGCGCTAATCCTGTCGGCGCTCGGCCAGGTCGACGACCGCGTGAAGGGCCTGCGCGCCGGCGGCGACGACTACCTGCCCAAGCCCTATTCCTTCACCGAGCTATTGGCGCGCATTGAGGTCCTGGCGCGCCGCCGCGGCGGCCGTAACGAAGAAACGGTGCTGCGCGTCGGCGATCTCGCGCTCGACCGGCTGTCGCACCAGGTCCGCCGCGGCGAGGACGAGATCTCACTGCAGCCGCGCGAATTCCGCCTGTTGGAATACCTGATGAAGCACGCCGGGCAGGTGGTCACCCGCACCATGCTGTTGGAGAACGTGTGGGACTACCATTTTGACCCGCAAACCAACGTGATCGACGTGCATATCTCGCGTTTGCGCTCGAAAATCGATAAAGGTTTCTCCCAGCCGCTTTTGCATACGGTGCGCGGCGCGGGATACATGATACGTGACGGCGCTCGGTAAACTTTTTCGCACGACCACGTTCAAGCTGACACTGGTCTATTTGACCGTGTTCGCACTGTTTGCCGCGTTTTTGCTCGGCTATTTCGCGCTTAATACCCGCCGCCTGATCACCGAACAGATCACCGACACCGTCAACGCCGAGATCACCGGCCTGTCCGAGCAGTACCGGCTCGGCGGCATCCGCCGGCTGGTGATCGTGGTCGATGCACGCGCGCGCCGGCCCGGTTCGAGCCTCTACTTGGTCACCACCTTTGCCGGCGAAGCGCTTGCCGGGAACGTCACGGCGCTCGCGCCCGGCATCCTCGACAGTCCGGGCTGGACCGAGACGGTCTACCGCCGCCTCGACGAAGCCGAGAATGCGGACCGCCCCGAGCACGAGGCGCTGGTGCGGGTGTTCCAGCTTCCCGGCGGCTTTCGGCTGCTGGTCGGCCGCGATCTCGACGAGCGCGAGCGGCTCTATCACATCGTGCTCGCGGCCGGGCGCTGGTCGATCGCCATCGTCATCGTGCTGGGCCTCGCCGGCGGTCTGTTCGTGACCCGCCGGGTGCTGCGCCGCGTCGACGCCATGACCGAGACCACGCGCAGCATCATGGCGGGCGATCTTGGCGAGCGGCTGCCCGTTGCCGGCACCGGCGACGAGCTTGACCGGCTGGCCGACAATCTCAACGCCATGCTCGAGCGTATCGAGGCGCTGATGTATGGCTTGAAGGAGGTTTCCGACAATATCGCGCACGATCTCAAGACGCCGCTCACCCGGCTGCGCAACCGCTCGGAAGAAGCGCTACGCACCGCCAAGAGCGAGGCCGAATACCGCGCGGCGCTGGAAGCCACCATCGAGGAATCCGAGGGGCTGATCCGCACGTTCAACGCGCTGCTGATGATCGCGCGGGCGGAATCGGGGCAGGCGCGCGACGACATGAGCGAGTTCGACGCCGCCGAGATCGCCCACGACGTGGTCGACCTGTACGAGCCGCTGGCCGAGGAGAAGGGCATTGTGCTCAAAATCGAGAGCGACGCGCCGGCCAAGCTCAAAGGCAATCGCGAATTGATCAGCCAGGCGCTCGCCAATCTGGTCGACAACGCCATCAAATACACCGAGCCGCGCGATACCGTCGTGAACGGCGCGACGCCGGAAATCGTGGTGCGCGCGTTCCACGAGGGCGACCGCATCCTGCTCACGGTGGCCGATAACGGGCCGGGCATTCCGGAAGCCGACCGCGGGCGGGCGGTCGAGCGCTTCGTGCGCCTGGAGCAGAGCCGCTCGCAGCCGGGCTCGGGGCTCGGCTTGAGCCTCGCCGCCGCGGTGGCGCGGCTGCACGGCGGCGAGTTGACGCTCGCGGACAACAACCCGGGCCTCAAGAGCGTCATTGCCTTGCCGCGTGGAGGGCCGGTACAGATGACGGGATGAGGCGTCCTGCTACCAAGAAGAGAAACGTTCGTAAGAAACCAGCGCGCCAGCCGGCCGGCGCCAAACGCGCGCCGGAGAGCGTGACGACACTCGCCGCGCGGATTGTTACTGCACCTTTTCTGGTGGAGGCCAAGGCCGCGCAAGCGCGCCTGGGCGAGTGGCTGGAAAGTTTACCCGCGGCGCAGGCGAAATCGTTGAAGGCGTTGTTCGCCGGTCATCCGACTGTCAGGACGCTTGTGCAAAGCCTCGCGGAAAGCTCGCCTTATCTGTGGGAGCTGGCCAGCAGCAATCCCGAGCGCCTGCTGCGGCTCTTCGCCTGCGATCCCGACGCCTATTTGGCCGCGCTGCTCGCCGACAGCGCGCGCGCGGTCGCCGCGACGGAGGATGACGCCGAGGCGATGCGGCTGCTCCGCCGCATGAAGGCGGAGGCGGCACTGCTGATCGCGCTCGCCGACATCGGCGGCGTGTGGCCGGTGATGCGGGCGACGCGGGCTTTGACCGATCTAGCCGACACCGCGGTCGATGCCGCTGCGCGCTTTGCGCTCGGCGAAGCCGCGCGCGCTGGACGCCTGATGCCCAAAGACCCAACTCGTCCGCAAGACGGCAGCGGTTACATCGTGCTGGCCATGGGTAAGATGGGCGCCGCCGAGCTCAATTATTCGAGCGATATCGATCTCATCGCGTTTTACGATGCGGGCGCGCCGGCCCTGCCGGCGGACGCCGCGCCGGCTGCGCTGTTTGTGCGTGTCACGCAGCGGCTGGTGAAGCTGTTGCAGGAGCGCACCGGCGACGGTTACGTGTTCCGCACCGACCTGAGGCTGCGCCCCGATCCGGCCTCGACGGCGATTGCCATCTCCACCGCCGCCGCCATTTCCTATTACGAGAGCATCGGGCAGAACTGGGAGCGCGCGGCGATGATCAAGGCGCGCGCCTGCGCCGGCGATATCGCGGCGGGCGAAGCGGTCCTCGCCGAGCTCGTGCCTTTCGTCTGGCGCAAATATCTTGATTTCGTCGCCGTCGGCGACGTCTATGCCATGAAGCGGCAAATCAATGCCTATCGCGGCCATGGCGAGATTGCAGTCGAGGGGCACAACATCAAGCTCGGCCGCGGCGGCATCCGCGAGATCGAGTTTTTCGCGCAGACCCAGCAATTAATTGCCGGCGGGCGCAATCCTCACTTGCGCGACCGCGACACGCTGACCACCCTCGACAAGCTCTGCGCCGACCGTTGGATCGACGCCGCGGCGCGCGACCAGCTGAAGGCGGCGTATGTCTTTTTGCGCACGGTCGAGCACCGGCTGCAGATGGTCAATGACGAGCAGACGCAGACGCTGCCGGGCGAATGGCCGGACCTTGAGCGGTTCGCGCGTTTTCTCGGGTTCCCGGATCGCGACGCTTTCGCCAAAGTGCTGCTCAAGCATCTCGATACCGTGCAGCGGCACTATTCGCGCCTGTTCGAAAAGGCGCCCGGTGCCGACCAGCCGATCCTTCGGTTTCCTGCCGACGCCGACGACCATAAGACGTTGGACCGCCTGGCCGAGCTCGGGTTCCGCGCTCCGCTCGAGGCCTCGTCGATAGTCCGAAACTGGCTCGGCGGTGGGCATCGCTCGCTGCGCGGGGAGGCGGCGCGCGGGCACCTCGAAGCGCTGCTGCCGATTCTGCTGGAGCAGATCGCGCGCGCCGACAACGCCAACGCGACGCTGGTGCTGTTCGACCATTTCCTCGCCAATCTGCACGGCGCGGCGCGTCTCTTGTCGCTATTGCGGCAAAATACCGAGCTGATCGCGCTGATCGTCTTCGTGCTCGGCATTGCGCCACGGCTTGCCGACACCCTGGCGCGCAATCCGCAGGTGATGGATGCGCTGGTCGATCCGAGCTTCTTCGGCGCCTTGCCGGACGACGCCGAGCTAGGGCGGCGGCTCAACGCGGCGCTCGCGCAGTCGCGCTACGACGAGGACCTGCTCGAGCGCATCCGCACGTTCGGGCTGGAATACATGTTCCTGATCGGCGTGCGCATCCTGTCCGGCACGGTGACGGCGCGGCAAGCCGGCGAGGCCTTTGCGCGGCTCGCCGACGCGGTGATCCGCGCCGTACATCGCGCGGTGGTCGATAGTTTTGCCGCCGCCTACGGGCATATGCGCGATGAGGCGAGCGCGGTGCTGGCGATGGGCAAGCTCGGCGGCTACGAAATGACGGCGAGTTCCGATCTCGATCTGATCCTGATCTACGACTTCGACGAGACGCGTCCGGAATCGGACGGCAAGCGTCCGCTCTATGGCGCGCAATATTTCGCCCGGCTGACCCAGCGGCTGATCAACGCGCTGACCGCGCAGACCAATTACGGAGCGCTCTACCAGGTTGACATGCGGCTGCGCCCCTCCGGCCGCGCCGGCCCGCTCGCTACCCAGATTGGCGGCTTCATATCGTATCAGGAGAGCGAAGCCTGGACCTGGGAGCACTTGGCCTTGACGCGCGCGCGCGTGGTGGCCGCAACGCCCGGGTTTGGCGAACGGGTGGAAGCGGTGATCCGCGATATTCTGCAGCGGCCGCGCGATGCCGGACTGATCGCCGGCGACGTGGTCGAGATGCGCGCGGCCATCGCCAAGGAAAAAGGCGACAAGGACCGCTGGGACCTCAAATACGCAGTTGGGGGGCTGATCGACATCGAGTTCATCGCCCAGTATCTCCAACTCGTGCACGCGCATGCGCTGCCCGGTATTCTCGACACCTCGACCGCGCGCGTGCTCGACAAGGCCTGGGCGCTGCACGTGCTGCCGGTCGAGGAGGCGGAGATTTTGCGGCCGGCGGTGCAGCTCTATCACGACCTCACGCAGATCCTGCGGCTGTGCCTGACCGGGCCTTTCGACGCGAAAACCGCCGGCGCCGGGCTGCTGCGGCTCCTGGCGCGCGCCGCCGACGTGCCGGATTTCGCCGCGCTCGATGCCACGCTGATCGAGACGCAGGCCAAAGTACGCGCGAGCTTCGTGCGGATTTTGGGGAAGGCGCCTTAGGCGGCTTCTTCCTTTGGCAGCGGGCAATGCGGGTGCATGGGCAGGCGCACGACAACCAGCGTGCCCTTGCCGAGCGCGGAACGGATGCGCATGCGGCCGCCATGCAGCTCGACCAGCGATTTGGCGATGGCCAAGCCCAGCCCGGAACCGTGATGGCTCTTGGTCAACTGGCTCTCGACCTGCTCGAACGGCCGCCCGAGCCGCGCCAGCGCCTCCTTGTCGATGCCGATGCCGGTGTCGGCGATCGCCAGCACGATGCAGCCGTCGGCGGCGCGTCCGCGCACGGTGACGCGGCCCCCGGCGGAAGTGAACTTCACTGCGTTGGACAACAGATTGAGCATGATCTGCTTGAGCGCGCGGCGGTCGGCTCGCAAGGCGAGCTCGGGCGATATCTTGGCGACCAGTTCGAGCTGCTTGTCCTGCGCGCGCGCAGACACCACGCGCAACGATTCCGCCATGAGCGAATGCAAATCGAGTTCCTCGAAATCGAGGCGGATGCGGCCCGCCTCGATCTTGGCCATGTCGAGAATGTCGTTGATGACGTCGAGCAGATATTCGCCGCTGCTGCGGATGTCAGTGCAATATTCATTGTATTTTTCGGCGCCGAGCGGGCCGAACATGCCCGACTCCATGATCTCGGAAAAGCCGATGATTGCGTTGAGCGGCGTCCGCAGCTCGTGGCTCATATTGGCGAGGAATTTCGACTTGGCCTGGTTTGCCTCCTCGGCGCGGGTCTTCTCGGCGGCGTATTTTTCCGCAAGTTCGGCGAGCCGCTGCTGCGAGGCGCGCACGTCGGCGACCGTCGCCATCAGCCGCCGCTCGCTGTCGACCAGCTTCTCCTCGTGCATCTTGAGCGCGGTGATGTCGGTGCCGACCGAAACGTAACCGCCGTCCTTGGTCCGCCGCTCGCTGATGTGCAGCCAGCGGCCGTCGTCGAGCTCGGCTTCGAAGGTGCGCGCGCCGGGAAAATTCGGCGCGCCGGTGACAGACTTGCTGCGGACCACCGGCTTGCGTCCGGCGGCAACCACCGATTCATAAGACGCGCCGACGGTGATCGCCTCCTCGGGCAGGTTGTGCAACTCCTGAAAATTCGAATTGCACAGCACCAGGCGATTGTCGGCGTCCCATAAGACGAAGGCTTCGGGGATGGTCTCGATGGCGTCGCGTAGCCGCATGTCGGCGGCGACGGTCTTTTCGACCAGGTTTTTCTGCTCGGTGATGTCAACGGCGATGCCGATCACATGCAGGCCCGGCTCGCCCGGCTGGTGCACCAATTCGCAGCGCGCGCGCAGCCAGATCCAGTGGCCGTCGGCGTGGCGCATGCGGAACGCACGGTCGATCGCGGTCGAACTCGCCTCCGCGAGCTCCGCCGCCAGGTCGTAGAGGTGCAGATCGTCAGGGTGGGTGAGGGCGCTGACGTCGCCGAACGACAAGAGATCGTCTTTGGCTTGCAATCCCAGAATGTCGAACATCGACTGCGACCAGAAAATGCGCCCGCGCGCCAGGTCCCAATCCCACAAGCCGCAACGGCCCCGGTTAAGCGCGGTATCGATGCGGCTACGGACGGTATCGTAGATCTGGTCCGCTTCGCGCGCCCGGGTCGCCTGCCAGTGAAAGGCGAAGCCGAGGATGAGCACGACGAAGCCGGTCGTGGCCGAAAGAGTGATGGTGAGCGTCGTGAGCGAGCGCCATGGCGCCAGCGCCGCCTCGCGCGATTGCAGCACGGCGAGCTGGCCGAACGGCGCCTTGAGCGTGCGCACCGTCGCCAGCGTGCGCGTGCCGTCGGGCAGGGTAATGTCCATGACGCCGGCGTCGGCGCCAAAGGTGGTCAGCGGCTGCGTCGGACCGACCAGGTCGATCAGACGGCGGCCGGTGGCGGCGTCGGCGGCTGGCATGGCGGCCGTCACCACGCCCTCCGCGTTGGTCAGCATGAAGTGCCGCCCGTCGCTCGAAGCCCAAGGCGGCAGGGCTTGGGCAAGCGCGTCCTGCAGTCGAGCCGAGACGTCGGTGGGCGGCACGTCGGATGAGCGCAGCCGATCGGCGGCGATATCGGCGACCGCATCGAGCGCCACGATCATATCGTTGAGCGAGTGCCGGCGGTGGTCGAGCACCTGCACGGCGGCGCCGACGCAGATGGTTGCGAGAAACGCGATGATGAGGATCGGAACGGCGCGGCGTAGCAGGGGCTCCGCGGTCAACAGGCGCCGATACGCTGGATTGGCGATCGACTGCGCAAGACCTTGGATAGAATCTGGGCGCGAAGACGCATTCGCCACACCGGCGCGCGCCATTGACTGCCTCCGTCTGGAAGTTCCCCTACGACCCTGCCCGGAAGGATGCCCTGCATCGTGTTCCGAATCAGTCCCGATTGGAATCGATGCCTGCTGATTTGTCGAGAGTCCCGGAGTCAATTATTTAACAATCGTTACCCACCGAAACCTGAATTACGCGTTGTGGGCAGACGCTTGCCGCCCGGTACGAGGATGCGACGGAAATTTCCGGTAGGACGGGGATTTAGGGCTTAGCCAACGCGCGTTCGACGATGTCGGAAAGATCGCGCGAGAGATTCGGCGCCGCCTTGACGCGCTGCAGCGCGCTTTCCGCCTTGCCGCGCCGGCCCTGTTCCAGCGTGCGCCAGGTGCGGAAGGCGGTGGCCAACCGCGCCGCAATTTGCGGATTTTTCGGGTCGAGCGCGAGCAACGTCTCGGTGACGAAATCGTAGCCGGCGCCGTCGGCGCGGTTGAACTGCGTCGGATTGGCGGCGAAGGCGCCGATCAAAGCCCGCACCCGGTTGGGGTTGGCGAAGGAGAAGGCGCTGTGCGCGGTCAGCGCGCGAACGCGGTCGAGCGTATCGGGCTGGGGGGTCATGGCCTGCAGTGAGAACCATTTGTCGATGACCAGCGCGTCGGCCGAATAGCGCGCGTAGAATTCGGCCAGCGCACGCTCGCGCTCCGGCCCGGGGTAAAGCGACAGCGTGGCGAGCGCGGCCATGCGATCGGTCATGTTGTCAGCTGCCCCGTATTGGCGCGCGGCGCGCGCGATCGCCTCGGGTGCGCCGGTCGCCGCCAACAAATCGAGCGCGACGTTGCGCAAAGACCGGCGTCCGGCGCTAGTCGCATCGGGCGAGTAGGGCCCCGGCACGGCCATGCGCTCGTAGGCCGCGGCGAGCCCCGGGCCGAGCTTGTCGCCGATGCCGGCGCGCAAGGCGCGCCGCGCATTGAACACGGCATCGGGATCGATGTCGCCGCCGATTTCGCGCGCGATGTCGCCTTCCCCGGGCGGCACCAGCGCCAGCGCCTTGAAGGCCGGTTCCAGCTCGGCGTCGTCGAGGATGGCAGCAACCGCGGCGATCAGTTTGTCGTCGAAGCGTGGCGCCGTCCCCGCGTGCAGCGCGGCGACGTTGTCGATCAAAAGCCGCATGGCGATGGTTTGCAGTGCCTGCCAGCGGTTGAAGGGATCGCTGTCGTGCGCGGCCAAGAAGGCAAGATCGCTGGCGGTCAGATCGGTGATGAGCTTGATCGGCGCCGAGAAGCCGCGGTTGATCGACAGAACCGGCTTTCCAGCAATCCCGGTGAATTCGATCATCGCGGCTGGCTCGCTGAGCACCAGGACGCCATGTGCGACGCTCGCGCTTTGCGTCGCAAGCGGCAGGTCGCGGCCGTCCTTGCCGACGAGGCCGATGCCGAGGGGAATGACCATCGGCTCCTTGGTTGGCTGGCCAGGCGTCGGAGGCACGTTTTGCTTGGCGTCGAGCGTGTAGGTCTTGCGCGCGGCGTCGAAGCGGCCGCAAACTGTCACTTCCGGCGTGCCCGCTTGGCTGTACCAGCGCATGAACTGCGTCATGTCGCGGCCTGAGACATCGGCGAAGCACTTGATGAATTGCTCGACGGTGGCGGCCTCGCCGTCGTGGCGCGCGAAATAAAGATCCATGCCGGAGCGGAATTTGTCCTTGCCGATCAGCGTCTGCACCATGCGCACGACCTCGGCGCCTTTTTCGTAGACGGTGCTGGTGTAGAAGTTGTTGATCTCCTTGTACGTTTCCGGCCGCACGGGATGCGCCAGAGGACCAGCGTCTTCGATGAATTGCGCCGCGCGAAGCCCGCGCACGTCGGAAATCCGCTTCACCGGACGCGAGCGCATGTCGGACGAGAATTCCTGGTCGCGGAAAACCGTGAGCCCTTCCTTCAGGCAGAGCTGGAACCAGTCGCGGCAGGTGATGCGGTTGCCGGTCCAGTTGTGGAAATATTCGTGCGCGATCACGGCCTCGATCTGCGCAAAATCGCCGTCGGTCGCGGTATCGCCGCTCGCCAGAACGTATTTGTCGTTGAAGACGTTGAGGCCCTTGTTCTCCATGGCCCCCATGTTGAAGTCGGACACCGCCACGATCATGAAGATATCGAGATCGTATTCGCGGCCGAACGCCTCTTCGTCCCAGCGCATCGAGCGCTTGAGCGAATCCATGGCGTAACCGCAGCGGCCCTCCTTGCCGGGCTCGACATAGATGCGCAGCGTCACGCTGCGGCCCGACATGGTGACGAAACGGTCCTCGATATAAGCGAGATCGCCGCCGACCAGCGCGAACAGATAGGACGGCTTCTTGTGCGGGTCCTGCCAGGTGGCGAAATGGCGGCCGCCGCCAAGATCGCCGCTGTCGATCAGATTGCCGTTCGCCAGCAGCACCGGAGTTTCGGTTTTGTCGGCTTCGATGCGTGTGGTGTAGACCGCCATCACGTCGGGTCGGTCGGGGAAATAAGTGATGCGGCGGAATCCTTCCGCTTCGCATTGCGTGCAATAATTGCCGCTCGTGCGGTACAGGCCGGAGAGCTGAGTATTGGCGGTCGGATCGACTAGCGTCTCGATCTCCAACGTAAACGGCCGGTTCGGCGCCTGCGCAATGGTTAGGCTGTCCGGCGTCGCCACATAGCTATCCGCCGGCAGCACGGTTCCGTCGAGCTTGAGACCGGTGAGGGTGATTCCGTCGCCATCGAGCACCAGCGGTGCGGCCGCGGCCTCAGGATTGGGCTTGAGCGCCAGCGTCGCGCGGACTTTGGTCTGCATCGGATGCAGCGAAAAATCGAGCGAGACGGTTTCCACCAGCCAATCCGGCGGGCGGTAATCCTTCAGCCGAATGGGCTGGGCGGTATCGGTGCGCATGCGCTTTGATCTAAGATGTTCGGCGCGGAATTGGAAGGAAGAATGATGGCCACCATGCAGGCGATGGTGCTGGACGCGCCGCGCACACCACTGGTGATGCGGGAGCGGCCGCTGCCGGCGCCGGGCGCGGGCGAAATTTTGGTGCAGGTCGCGGCCTGCGGCGTTTGCCGCACAGATTTGCACGTGGTCGACGGCGAATTGGAACATCCTAAGCTGCCGATCGTGCCAGGGCACGAGATCGTCGGCCGCGTCGTCGCGGTCGGAGCCGGCGTCAACGGATTGAGCATCGGCGAACGCGTTGGCGTGCCCTGGCTGGGCGCGACCTGCGGCGTCTGCCCCTATTGCCGCAGCGGCGCCGAGAATCTCTGCGACACGCCGGTGTTCACCGGTTACACGCGCGACGGCGGCTACGCGACTCACGCGGTGGCCGATGCGGGCTACTGTTTTCCGCTCGGCGAAGCGGGCGACGATGCCGAGATCGCGCCCTGGCTCTGCGCCGGTCTGATCGGCTGGCGCAGCTACCGCATGGCGGGCGAAGGCGGCACGCTCGGCCTCTACGGTTTCGGCGCCGCCGCGCATATCCTGACGCAAGTCGCGAGCTGGCAAGGTCGGCGTGTCTATGCCTTTACGCGCAAGGGCGATATAGCCGCGCAGGATTTCGCGCGTTCACTTGGTGCGGTGTGGGCGGGCGGCTCGGAGGAGATGCCGCCGGAGCCGCTCGACGCCGCCATTATCTTTGCGCCGGTCGGCGCGCTGGTGCCGGCCGCGCTGAAAGCAGTGCGCAAGGGCGGCCGCGTTGTCTGTGGCGGCATCCATATGTCGGATATCCCGAGCTTTCCCTATTCGCTGCTGTGGGAGGAGCGGCACGTGCTGTCGGTGGCAAACCTGACGCGCGGCGACGCGCACGAGTTTTTGGCGATCGCGCCGAAAGCCGGGGTGCATTGCGAGGTCACGCGTTATCCGCTGGCGCGCGCCAACGAAGCATTGTCCGATCTGCGGGACGGTCGGCTGCAAGGGGCAGCGGTGTTGGTTCCCTAATGACCCTATTCCAGCGCTCTGGAGTGTGGACTCCGGGTCCATCGCTTCGCGATGTCCCGGAATGACAGTTATCGGATCGGTTCGGCGTGACCGATGACTCGCTTGATCGACGGCGAGCGCTGCTTGAGCGCGCGCTCGACGGCGTCGACCTTTTCGTGCACGTCCCGCACGCTCAGCGACGGATCGACGCTGCAATGGAAATTAACGATTTCGCCTTCAGCGGTCTCGCGCACGCGCACATCATGCACGTTGCGCAGCGTGCGGCCGTCGGCGGCAAACTCAGCTAGCGCAATCTCCACCGCCTTCACGCGCTCGGGCGGCGCCTCGCGGCCGGCGGCGCGATGCGGCTGCAGCGGCTCGATATGTGTGTCGATCTCGACGTGAGCGCCGAGCTCGCCGGCGATGGCGTTTTCCAGACTGTCCGCCAGTTCGTGCGCCTCGCGCAGCGACAGCTTGCCGTCCACTTCGAGATCGAGCGAAATCGCCAACCGGTCGTTCAGCTCGTGCACCGTGACGTGATGCACGGCCAGCGCGCGGTTGCGCGCGATCACCATGACGCGGTCGAGCACGGTCTCGTTGCTGAGCGCGACTGGATCTGTGGTGACGATCGGCTCGGCGCCCGGCATGCGCTGGCGGATGGCGGCGGCGACCGCGTCCTTGACGGCGCTCACGCGCTCGAGCGGCAGCGTGCGGCTCACCGCGACGGCGAGATCGATGAACGTCTTCTCGCCGACGGCGCGCGCGCGCACTTGTTTGACGCGGACTACGCCGGGCACTTTTGCCGCCGTCGCGGTGATCTGCTCGGCCGCGCCCGCCGGCGCCACGTCGGTGAGGGTGTCGATGGTACGCCGCCCGAGCCGCCACCCAGCGACGCAGATCAGGATCGCAACCAACAGCGCGGCGACCGAATCCGCCCACCACAGTCCGAACCGCACGCCGCCGAGGCCGATCAGCACGGCGAGCGAGGCCCACAAATCGGAGGAGAAGTGCAGGGCGTCGGCCTCGAGCGCCTGGCTCTGCGTCTCTCTGGCGGTGTGCGAGAGCGCGCGGGAGCGGAAGAAATCGACCGCGATCGACACCGCGATCACGCCGAACGCCCAGGCATTGGCGATGACCGCGTGTTCTTCGTGCTCGGCCAGCCGCTTGGCCGCTTCCCAGATCACCACGCCCGAGAGCAGGAACAGCAGCGCGGTTTCCGCCAGGGCCGACACGCTTTCGACTTTGCCATGGCCGTAGTGGTGCTCGGCGTCGGCCGGCTTACCGGAAACACGCACCGCCAGATAGGTCATCACCGTGGCGCCGAGGTCGATCAGCGAATGACCGGCCTCCGACAGGATCGCCAGCGACCCGGTGGCGAAGCCGACCAGACCCTTGGCGATCGTCAGCGCGGCAGACGCCGCGATCGAGGTGAGTGCGACCTGTTCCTTTTCGTGCTGCATGCGGCCTCTCAGGCGCGATCTTACAGCGCGATCGGCTTGCCGTCCTGCGCCGCCGAGCGCACCACCGCGTCGAGAATGCGGATATTGCCGAGCAGTTGCTCGGTCGAAAAGCGATAAGGCGCGCGGCCTTCAACCGCGTCGGCCCAGGCCTCGAAATTCAATCGCACGGCATTGGCGTGGTGAAACTCGCGCGTTTGCCGGCTGCCGTCCGCGGCGCAATGCACGAAGCTCGACGCAATGCCCTTATCGACATTGCCGCCTTCCTGCGTCTCGACCCAGCCCTGGTCGCCAAATAGCGTGAAGCGTCCATAGAACGGCGGCGTCGACAGACAGGTGATGCGCCCGCGCGCGCCGTTTTCGAAATCGATTTCTGCGGAAACGAAATCCTCCGACGGTGCCGGGAAAATTTGCGAGGCGGTGCGCGCAGCAACGCGCGTAGGCTCGCCGGCGAGCGACACGAACATGTCGCCGAGATGGATGCCGAGCGCAGTCCAGGCGCCGGCCGGCGCGTGGCGCGGATCGCGCCGCCAGTTCGACGGGTCAACTTTACGGAAATTGCTGTGGCTGACGTTGGCGTCCATGTGCAGCAGGCGGCCAAGCTGACCCGCTTCGAACAGCCGGCGCATCTCCTCCATCGCCGGCTCGTAACGGCGCTCGTGGCCGATGCCGAGCACGCCGCCGGCCTTGGTGCAGGCGGCAAGGATGCGCTCGGCGCTCGCGCTATTGAGTGCGAGCGGCTTCTCACAGAACACCTGCTTGCCCGCGGCAAAGCCCGCAATCGCCATTTCCTCGTGCAGCAGATGCGGCGTCACCACGGCGATGGCGTCGACGTCGGACCGCTTGAGCAGGTCCTTGTAGTCGACGACCAGATCGAAACCGCGCGCGGCCGCAAACGGCGCGACCGTGTTGTGGTCGATGTCGCAACCGGCCACCACTTTGAAGCGCGGGCTGTCGGCGAGGCAGCCGACGATCTGCTTGCCCCACCAGCCGAGCCCGATAATGCCAATCCGGATCATTGTGCGAATTCCCTGCCTCGACGGCCCGCACAATGCTGGGCCAGGCGCGAATGCGCAACCGGAAGATTCGAGCGGCGGAGGGCCGCGCTAGTTCTGGTTCGCGCCCTTGGTGCCGTATTGCAGCACCTGCACCTTTTCCAGCGTCACCAGCCCGCTCGACATCATCTCATCGAGCACCGGCAGGAAGGCATCGATTTTTTCCTTCGAGTCCACGATCTCGACGACGATCGGCAGATCCTGCGACAGGCGCAGGATCTTGGTGGTGTGAATGCGGCTGGAATGGCCGAAGCCGACGTGGCCGCGCAGCATGGTGGCGCCGCCAAGATGCATTTCGCGCGCCTTCAATACGATCGCTTCATAGAGGGGCAACCCGCCGAACTTGTCGTCTTCGCCAAAGAAGATGCGGAGCAGCACGGCATCGCGAGATATCTGCATAGTCAAATCCACTTCATCGAGCTGATGCTGGCGGCAAGCAGGTGGCCGGCCCAGACCGCCACCAGGCAAGCTGCGACCGAGCCGCCGATATTGGCGCCGGCGCGAAACCATTCACCGTCGTTCACCAGGTTGAGCGTCTGCAGGCTGAATGAGGAGAACGTGGTGAAGCCGCCGCAGAATCCGGTCATGACGAATTGCCGCGCCAGCGAGCCGACCATATAGCGGCTGTCCGGGCCGGTGAGGGTGGCGAAAAAGCCGATAACGAATGAGCCGGCGACGTTGACGATGAACGTGCCCCAGGGAAAGGTCTCGCCGATGAGGCGGGCGGCCAGTCCCGAGCAGCCGTAGCGCGCCATTCCACCCAGTGCGCTGCCGACTGCGATCCAGAAATACATGACCATCCGATCACTGCTCCCTGCCTTTGTTGATTAAACCAGACTCGTCCGTGCCGTCCTACCCAAAGGGGCCAGCCATGACCTGCTCCGCACATGTTTTTCGATTGCCCGCTCGGCCGCGCAAGACAAAGCACGGCGCGCGCATTCAGACCGTCTGGCGAAAAGTGCGGGACGGCAAATACGCTCTCCTTCCATCCCACTTCGAATGAAAGGAGTCATCAGCCCCACAGGGCGGTTTCGGCGGAACTCCATCGCCTCGCCGGAGCGAACCGGCGGTTGCTCGAAACGAATACGGATTGGGCGCGCGTGTCAAGCGAGCTGCAAAAGTAGGCGCGCGCCGCAATTTTAAGTGGCAAAGGCGCCGTGCCTGTTCACAATGTGAGACGTTTCTGTTCGCATGGTGAGAAGATAGCAGCCCTGCTCAGAATAATTTTCGACTGCGCTTGTGATTGCGATTGGCGTGAGAAAGAGTATCGGCAAGGGAGGTCCCAATGAAACGCATCATAACCGCCGCCGCCGTCGCAGCCGGCCTTGCCGCCATGGCGGCGCCCGTAACGGCGCAGCAATATCCCAACCGCACCGTCACGATCATCGTGCCCTATTCGGCGGGCGGGCCGGTCGATCAGTTGGCCCGGGTGATCGCAACCGCGCTGTCGGCGAAACTAAATCAGAATTTCGTCGTCGAAAACGTCACCGGCGGCAGCACGATCACCGGCACCAACAAAGTCGTTCACTCGGCGCCGGACGGGTACACGTTGCTCGTTCACAATCTGCAGATCTCCGCCAACGCCACGCTGTTCAAGAGTCTTCCCTACGATACGGAAAAAGACTTGGCGCCGGTGATGTTTATCTATCGCAATCCGCTGGTCTTGATCGGCCGGAAGTCGCTCGCCGCGAATTCGCTCGACGAACTGCTCGCGGCGATGAAGAAGCAGCGGATGAAGGCGGCGATCCCGGGCTTCGGCTCGACCGGCCACCTCGCCACCGCACTCTTGGCCCAGGAGGCCAAGGTTCCCATCGACATCATTCCCTACCGCGGCGGCGCGCCCATGCTTACCGACGTCTTGGGCGACCATGTCGATATTTCATTCGGCACGCCGCAGCAGGTGGGGCCGTTCGTCGCCGCCGGCAAGCTGAGGGCGTTCGGGGTCACGCAAGCCGAGACGATGCCGGAATTCCCGCAAGCCGGCAGCTTCGTGAAGATGTTCGGACCCAAGTTCGACATCCAATTCTGGGAAGCGATGTTCGCGCCGGCCGGAACGCCGGCCGCCGTGATCAAGACCCTGAATGCGGCGCTGGAAGACGCCGTCGTCACCAATCCCGCGCTCCTCAAGCAATGGGCGGCGGAGGGTGTCTCGGCATATCCGAAAGACCAGCGCTCGCCCGAGGCGGGGCGCGCGATCCTCAAAAGCGAAATCGACCGCTGGGGCAAGCTGATCAACGACAACAACATTCAGGTCAATCAGTAACGAACGGGGCGGGCGGTCAGCCAGGCGGATCGGCGCGCAACGCTCGCGCGCCGACCTGCTTGAACGCGAGTTCGAAGAAAGACCATGCAGCAAACG
The DNA here is from genome assembly GCA_035501975.1 of Pseudolabrys sp. Classification (GTDB taxonomy): domain Bacteria; phylum Pseudomonadota; class Alphaproteobacteria; order Rhizobiales; family Xanthobacteraceae; genus Pseudolabrys. The sequence continues at coordinate 96,142 of DATJVE010000017.1, read as the reverse complement.
TCAGACGAGACAAAAGCCAAAAGCACCGTCGCCGCCGACGGCATGCAAATCGATTGGGACGTGCCGATCCCGATGGAGGACGGCACCGTCTTGCGCGCCGACGTCTTCCGCCCGATGGAGGAGGGCCGCTATCCGGTGATCATGACACTCGGGCCCTATGCCAAGGGCCTGGCGTTCCAAGACGCCTTCTACAGTGGCAGCTGGCACAACATGATCGGGAAATATCCCGAGATCGCCAAGGGCTCGACCAACAAGTATCAAAACTGGGAGGTCGTCGATCCGGAGAAATGGGTACCGGACGGCTACGTCTGCATCCGCGTCGACAGCCGCGGTGCCGGCCACTCACCTGGCGTGATGGAGGTGTGGTCGCCGCGCGAGCGCAAGGACTACTATAATTGCATCGAGTGGGCCGCGGCGCAGCCGTGGAGCAACGGCAAGGTCGGCCTCAACGGCATTTCCTATTATGCGATGAATCAGTGGTACGTCGCCTCGCTGCAGCCGCCGCACCTCGCCGCGATTTGCGTGTGGGAGGGCGCGGCGGATTATTACCGCGACCTGTCGCGGCATGGCGGCATTCTCTCCACGTTCCTGAGCACCTGGTTTAACCGCACGCTGGTCGAGCGGCAGTGCGGCTACGGCGAACGCGGCGCGCGCAGCTGGGTGACCGGCGAATTGGTGGCCGGACCGGAGACCCTGCCGGACGACGTGCTCGCCAAAAACCGTATCGATCCCGGACCCGAAGTGCTCAAGCGACCGCTCGACGGCGACTATTACCGAGAACGTTCGCCGCAATTCGACAAGATTACCATACCGGTTCTTTCGGCGGCGAACTGGGGCGGCATGGGCTTGCATCCGCGCGGCAATTTCGAAGGCTACCGGGCGGCAGCGTCGAAGCAGAAATGGCTGCAGGTGCATGGCGATTCGCACTTCTCGCCGTTCTATCGCGCTGACGGCGAGGCGTTGCAGAAGCGTTTCTTCGGCCACTTCCTCAAAGGCGAGGACACCGGCTGGAACAAGCAGCCGCCAGTGCAACTGCATATCCGCCATCCCAGCGAGAAGTTCGTCGTGCGCGACGAGCAGGAATGGCCGCTGGCGCGCACGCAGTGGACCAAGTTCTATCTCGATCCCGCAGGCCGCGCGCTTACGCGCGAGCCGAAATCGGGCGCGGCCATCGACTACGAAACGACGGGCGACGGCGTTCGCTTCGAGTTGCCGATGCAGTCCAAGCCGCTCGAGATCACCGGCCCGCTGGCGGCGAAGCTTTTTGTCTCGTCCGGCACGACCGACGCCGATCTCTTTCTGGCGCTGCGTCTGTTCGCGCCCGACGGCAAGGAGGTGCTGTTCGTCGGCTCGAACGATCCTTGCGTGCCGATCGCGCTCGGCTGGCTGCGCGCCTCGCAGCGCAAGCTCGATCCCCAACGCAGCCTGCCGTATAGGCCTTATCATCCGCACGACGAAAGTTGGCCGCTCAAGCCCGGCGAGCCGGTCGAACTCGACATCGAGATCTTGCCGACGTCGATCGTAGTGCCGCCGGGTTATCGCCTCGTGCTCAATGTGCGCGGCTGCGACTTTGATCACGGTCTCGGCGACCGCGGCTTCGCCAACGCGCCTTACCCGATGCGCGGCACCGGCAATCTGCTGCATGACGATCCGCAGGACCGGCCGCCGGCGATCTTCGGCGGCAAAAACCGGCTGCATTTTGCGCCCGGCAAGGAGCCTTACCTGCTGCTGCCGATCATCGCGGCGGCCCGCTAGGGCCGCGCCGCATGCCTGCACTCAGAAGCTTTTTCGGCACCCCGTCGATTGCCCGAGTACCGCCCGCAAATCCTTGGCAGTGACGCCCCGCCAGGTCCGGAGGCCTGTTTGGGCATCCAAAAACGCGTTTGAATTGACCTTGGTCAAGTCGGCCATTCGGGGTGTCACTCTAAAGATACCGCGATTGCCGCCAAAAAACGGCGAGGAGGAGTTAATGAAGGAGAGCCTGCGTCCGGGCGTGTCGCGGACCAACCGGGTCACCATCGACAAGGACCGAACCATCGGCTTCATGGGCGAAGAAGGCCGTGTCTACGCCACGCCCAAGCTGGTGCAGGACATCGAGCACACCTGCCGTGATCTGATCCTCGAGCACGCCGACGCCAACGAGGATTCGGTTGGCGTCGACGTGTCGATCCGCCATCTGGCGCCGACGCTGCCGGGCATGACGATCGAGATCACCGCGACCGTGAGCGCGGTGGAAGGGCGCAAGGTCACCTTCGACATCGCCGCCAAGGACAATCTGGAAGCCATCGGTTCCGGCTCGCACAGCCGGTTCGTGGTCGACAAGGGCAAGACGATCGAGCGGCTCAAGGCGAAGGCGGCCAAATTTGCCGCCGCCCGCTAACGGGCGCGGGCTTTTGCGCCTCATCCGACCAGTAACCAATTGATTTGGCTCAATTAGACCTGCTGGCGATGAGAGGATGATGGCAAGGAAGAGCGTAGGCGTCGGCCAGCGGGGGCAGAAGCGGTATGCATAAGGCCTTGGAAAGCGTCGAGCGCTCGGCCGCCAATGGGTTGCGCCCGTTGACCGGCAACGAGGCAATCGCGCGCGGCGCCTGGGAGGCCGGCGTCAAGGTCGCCGCCGCCTATCCCGGCACGCCGAGCACCGAAATCCTGGAAACTCTGGCCGAATATCCGGCCGAGGACCTGCACGCGCAGTGGTCGACCAACGAAAAAGTCGCGCTCGACGTCGCGATTGGCGCTTCCTTTGCCGGGCAACGCGCGCTCGCCGCCATGAAGCATGTCGGTCTCAACGTCGCCGCCGACGCCTTCATGTCGCAGGCCTATATCGGCGTGAACGGTGGGCTGGTGCTCGCGGTCTGCGACGATCCGGGCATTCACTCATCGCAGAACGAGCAGGACACGCGCATCTACGGCGCGCTGGCGACCATCCCCGTGCTCGAGCCAAGCGACGCGCAGGAGGCTTTGGATTTCACCCGCCTCGCGTTCGAACTGTCCGAGACCTTCGATACGCCGGTGATCGTGCGCTCGACGACGCGGCTGTCGCACACCCGCAGTCCCGCGGTGATCGGCGACCGTCGCGAGCTTCCGCCGCGCGGATTTCTTGAGAAGCCCTCGAAAAATGTGATGATCCCGGCCCATGCGCGGCCGCGCCATGGCGCGGTGCTCGAGCGCGAGGCACGGTTGAAGGCCTATTTCGCCGACGCGCCTATCAATCGCTGGGAGGAGGGCGACACCAGCTTCGGCGTCATCACCGCCGGCACCTGTTACCCTTACGTGCGCGAGGCGCTGCCCGACGCGAACGTGTTGAAGCTCGGCGCCTCCTGGCCGCTGCCGGATGATTTGCTGCGGCGCTATTGCCAATCGATCGACCGCATTTTCGTCGTTGAAGAGCTTGAGCCCGTGATCGAAAAGGAAATCCGCGCGCTCGGCTTTGCCGTCGAAGGCAAGAGCCTGTTCCCGCGCACCGGTGAATTGTCGCCGGAGATCGTGCGCGCCGGCTTCGAGAAGGCGGGCATTCTCGAGCCGCGCCCGCGGCAGGGCGCCTGGACGCCGGAGCCGTTGGTGCGCCCGCCGGTGCTCTGCGCCGGCTGCCCGCACACGTCAAGCTTCATGGCGGTGCGCGCGACCGGCGCGCGCGTCGCCGGTGACATCGGCTGCTACACGCTCGCCTGCCTCGAGCCGCTGCGCGGCCTCGACACCACGGTGTCGATGGGCTCCTCGATCGGCAACGCCATCGGCATGGCCAAGGCCGGCGAAACCAAGCCGGTGGTCGCCACCATCGGCGATTCGACCTTCCTACATGCCGGCATTCCGGGGCTGATCGACGCGGTCTACAACCAGGCGAACATCACCGTGCTCTTGCTCGACAACCACATCACGGCGATGACCGGCGGCCAGCAGCATCCCGGCACCGGCAAGACGCTGCGCGGTGAAGATGCGCCGGCGGTCGATTACGAGGCGCTGGTGCGCGCGATCGGCGTGAAATGGGTGCGCAAGGTCGATAGCTACGATCTCGCCGCCATGCACCACGCCTTGCGCGACGCCATTAATCATCGCGGCGTGTCGGTGCTGATCGCCGACCGCCCCTGCGTGCTCGATCCGGCCAAGATCAAAGGCCCGCCCTTCGAAGTCGTGCAGGAGCAATGCAACGCCTGCCAGGCCTGCATGAACCTCGGCTGTCCGGCGATCACCTGGAGCGAGCAGTCGTTCGAGGGCCGGCACAAAGTTCAGATCGACCCGTCGCTGTGCATCGGCTGCACGTTGTGCGCGCAGGTCTGCACGGTCGACTGCATCAAGACTGCGGCGCCGGTGACGCAATGAGCGAACCCGTCGTCACCCTGCATTCGCCCTACGCGGTCGCCGCCGCGGCAGCCGCGCGCGAGACCTTCAACGTGCTGATCGTCGGCGTCGGCGGCCAGGGCGTCATCATGGTGTCCAAGGTGCTCGCCTTATTGGCGCAGAGCCAAGGCTTCGAGGTCAAGCAGAGCGAAGTGCACGGCATGGCCAAGCGCGGCGGCTCGGTGTTCAGCCACGTGCGCTTCGGCCAGCGCGTCTGGTCGCCGACTATCCCCAAGGGCGAGGTCGACATTCTGGTGGCGCTGGAATGGGCGGAAGGGTTGCGCTGGCTGGCGTACCTCAAGCCCGACACCGGCATCTTCATCTGCGACACCAAGCGCATCGTGCCGCCCTTTGCCTGCCTCAACCGCCATCCGGGCGCGCCGCTGCGCTATTCGAAGGAGACGCCGGCGCAAGTCGCGGCGCATGTGGCGGAAGGCTATGCCATCGACGCCACCCACTTGGCCGAGCAGCTCGGCAACGAACGCGCGGCGAACGTCGTCCTGCTCGGCGCGTTGTCGACGGCGCTCGATTTTTCCGCCGCGGATTGGGAGCGCACCGTCGCCGAGTTCGTGCCGAAGAAAACCATTCCGGTCAATCTGGAAGCCTTCCGCCGCGGCCGCGCTTGGATCGAAGAGGCTCGCAACCTCACGCCGCCGATGGACGAGCAAACCTTCACACCGGCGCCGCCCGAGGCCGTCTATAACGTTCGCCTCGAAATCAATCCGGCCTGGTGCAAGAGCTGCGACATCTGCGTGAAGCTGTGTCCGGAGCGCTGCCTGCGGCTCAACGCCGAGCGCATCGCCGAACTGGCGCAGCCCGAGAAATGCACCGGCTGCCGATTGTGCGAGTGGCTTTGTCCGGATTTCGCTATCCGCGTCCATCTCGATGCAGCGGCGGAGGCGCTCGCCCAATGAACGCCGTCGACACCGCATTGACCGGCAAAAGCGCCGTGAAACTGATCTCCGGCAATCACGCCTGCGCGCTCGGCGCGGTCGCTGCCGGCTGCCGTTTCTTCGCCGGCTACCCGATCACGCCGTCGTCAGAAATCGCCGAGCGGCTGTCGCGCCGCTTGCCGGAAGTCGGCGGCGTCTTCGTGCAGATGGAAGACGAGATCGCCTCGATGGCCGCCGTGATCGGCGCCTCGATGGGCGGCGTCAAGGCGATGACCGCGACCAGCGGCCCGGGCTTTTCGCTCAAGCAGGAAAATCTCGGCTACGCCGCCGGCGCCGAAATTCCTTGCGTCATCGTCAATGTCATGCGCGGCGGCCCCTCGACCGGCATGCCGACGCGGCCGTCGCAAGCCGACGTGATGCAGGCGCGCTGGGGCAGCCACGGCGATTATCCGATCATCGTGCTCACGCCCGCCTCGGTTGCCGAAATCTACAGCGAGACCATCCGCGCGTTTGACGTGGCCGAGCAATGCCGTTCGCCGGTCGTTCTCTTGTATGACCAGGTGATCGCGCAACTGTCCGAAACGGTCTCGCTCAGCAGTGCCGCGCAGCCGAATGTGGAACGCGCGTGGGCAAGCGGGCCGCGCGCCGACTACAAGCCTTATGGCGGTGGCGATATCCCGGCGATGGCGAGGCCCGGCGACGGTTACCGCGTCCACACCACCGGGTTGACGCATAGCGAGAGCGGCTTCCCGACGCAAAATCCGGAAGCCGTCACCCGCAACCTATCGCGCCTGCTCACCAAGCTCGACCGTCATCGCGACCTGATCGATTCCTGGGAGACGCTCGCTTGCGACGATGCCGACGTGGTCATTGTCGCCATCGGCATCAGCGCGCGCGCGGCGCGGCGTGCCGTCGAGATGTGCCGCGCACAAGGCTCGCGCGTCGGCCTGTTCCGGCCGATCACGCTGTGGCCATTCCCCGAAGCCGCATTGCGCGAAGCCGCGGCCGGCGCCCGCGCCGTGCTGGTGCCCGAAATGAACAACGGGCAATTGCGGCTTGAAGTCGAGCGCGTGTTGAGCGACCTGCCGGTCGAGGGCCTGCACCTGTTCAGCGGCGAGGCGATTGCGCCTTCGGATATCTCCGTCTGCGCCGCGGCGCTGGCCAAGGAGGCGTCATGATTCTCGACACCGCCGCCGGCTTCGACGTGCGCGACTATCTCCGTGAGGAGATGATGCCGCACTTCCTCTGCCCCGGCTGCGGGCACGGCATTGCGCTGCGCGCGCTGTTGTGGGCGCTGCATGATCTCAAGATCGACAAGGACAGGCTCGCGGTCGTCTCCGGCATCGGCTGCGCCGGGCGGCTGTCGGCCTACATCGACGCCAACACCTTCCATGTGACGCACGGGCGGCCGCTCGCTTATGCGACCGGTCTCGCGCTGGCGCGTCCCGATCTCAATGTCGTCGTCATCACCGGCGACGGCGATTGTCTGGCGATCGGCGGCAATCATCTGATCCACGCCTGCCGGCGCAATCTCAAGCTGACCTGCCTGATGCTCAACAACGAGGTCTACGGCATGACCGGCGGCCAGGTGTCGCCGACCACGTCGGAGAGCATGCTCACCACCACGACGCCGCTCGGCAATCAGGAGCCGCATTTCGACGCCTGCGCGCTGGCGAGCGCCGCCGGAGCGGGCTTCGTCGGCCGCGAGGTGACGCATCATGTGCCCAAGCTCAAGGAGCTGATCAAGGCCGGGCTCGAGCATCCGGGCTTTGCCTTTGTCGAGGTGCTCACCGACTGCACGGAAATCTTCGGGCGCAAGAACGATCTCGGCTCCTCGCCGGAAATGGTCATGCGGCAGACGAGCACCATCCGGCCGAGCGCCTACGCCGATACGGTCGACACGCCGTTTCGGCCCAACACGTTGCGCACCGGCATCCTCGCCAGGAACGACCGTCCCGAATATGGCGCCGCCTATCGCAAAGCGGCGGCCGCGCGCGCGGGGGCCAAGCAATGAACGGGCAGCGCAAAGAAATCCGCATCGGCGGCACTGGCGGGCAGGGGTTGATCCTCAGCGCCAAGATGCTGGCGGACGCGCTGGCCGTCTCCGGCAAATGTGTGGCCCAGTCGCAGTCCTACGAGCCGACCTCGCGCGGTGGCTTCTGCAGCGCCGACCTGGTGGTCGCGGACGGCGAGGTGGATTTCCCGCTGGCGACCGCGCTCGATTGTCTGGTGCTGCTTGACCGGCTGGCCGTTAAGCCGTCCTGGCCTTTGCTCAAGCCCGGTGCGCTGGTCATCGCCGACACGCGGCTCTGTCCCGAACTCCCGGCGGGTGACTATCGTCGCTATCACCTGCCGCTCAGCCGCACCGCGCTGCAACTCGGCAGCGAGCGGGTCACCAACATCGTCGCGCTCGGCGCCTTAGTGGCGTTAGGCGAAATCTGCGACCGCAATCGGATCGAGCAGGCGGTGCGCGCGGAGACGCCGCGCGGCTTCCTCGATCTCAATATGGATGCGCTCAAGGCGGGCTATTCGGTGCACGCGAATGCGGATGTTCGCGAGGAAATTGCCGGGACGATCAGCACCTAGAGTACTCGGGCCTGGCGACTAAAAGTTCCCTGACTGAGGTTACGGCTATGCCGGGAAGTAAGCCACCGCAGGAACGTACGGTTTCGACCTATTGCTACCAATGCGTGGCAGGGCCGGATCTGTTGACCGTGCGCGTCCAGGACGGGGTCGCCACCGAGGTCAATCCGAATTTCTCCGCCGCTGCGATCCATCCCGGCGGCGGCAAGGCCTGCATCAAGGCGTTCGGGCTGGTGCAAAAATCCTACAGCCCTAACCGCCTGCTTTATCCGATGAAGCGCACCAACCCGAAGAAGGGTCGGCACGAGGACCCGGGCTTTGTGCGCGTTTCCTGGGATGAGGCGCTCGATCTCGTCGCCGAAAAGATGAAAGCGGCGCGCGCGAAAGGTCTGCTCGACGAGAGCGGCTTTCCGCGGCTTGCCGCAAGCTTCGGCGGCGGCGGCACGCCGACCGCCTATATGGGCACGCTGCCGTCGTTCCTCGCCGCCTGGGGGCCGGTCGACTTGAGCTTCGGCTCCGGCCAGGGCGTCAAGTGCACGCACTCGGAGCACCTCTACGGCGAGCTGTGGCACCGCGCTTTCACCGTGTGCCCCGACACGCCGCTGTGCGACTACGTGCTGTCGTTTGGCGCCAATGTCGAGGCCTCCGGCGGCGTGTGCGGCGTCAAGCGCCACGCCGATGCGCGCAGCCGCGGCATGAAGCGCGTGCAGATCGAGCCGCATCTGTCGATCACCGGCGCCTGTTCGGCCGAATGGATCCCGATCAAGCCGAAGACCGACTCGGCGTTTCTGTTCGCCATGATCCACGTGCTGCTGCACGAAACCGCGCGCGACAGGCTCGATCTTCCGTTTCTGAAAGGCCGGACTTCATCGCCTTATCTCATTGGCCCTGGCGGATTCTTCTTGCGCGATCAGGAGACGCAGAAGCCGCTGGTGTTCGACAGCAAGAGCCAGCGCCCGGTGCCGTTCGATGCCGCCGGCATCGATCCGGCGCTCGAAGGCAGCTTCACGGTCGACGGCATCGAGATCGGCGCCGATCAGGAGACCACGACGCACACTGCGGCCGCCGTCAGCCCGGCCTTCGCGCACCTAGTCGCGCACGTGAAAGACTACTCCCCAGAGTGGGCGGCGGCCATCTGCGACGTGCCGGGAGAAACCATCCGCCGCGTGACCAACGAATTCCTCTTGTACGCCCGCGTCGGCGAGAAGATCGACATCGAGGGGGTCACGCTGCCGCTGCGGCCGGTCGCTATCGCCTTTGGCAAGACCGTCAACAACGGCTGGGGCGGCTACGAATGCTGCTGGGCGCGCACGCTGATCCCTTGTCTGGTCGGAGCGCTCGACGTGCCGGGGGGTACACTCGGCACCACGGTGCGGCTTAACCGTCCGGCCGACAATCGCTGGTCCAGCGTTAAGCCGGGGCCGGATGGCTTCATGCATTATCCGATGAATCCGACCGGCAAGGACGACTGGATTTCGCGCCCGACCGCGCGCAGCGCACACCGCACGCTGGTGCCGCTGGTCGCCAATTCGGCCTGGAGCCAGGCGCTCGGGCCGACGCATCTCGCCTGGATGATGCAGAAGGAGGACTTCGAGCATCTCCCGCACGCACCGCCGCCCGATGTCTGGCTGGTGTATCGCACCAATCCGGCGATCTCGTTCTGGGACACCAAGGCAGTGGGCGAGACCATGGCGAAGTTCCCGTTCACCGTCTGCTTCGCGCTGACGCGCGACGAGACCAATCACGTCGCCGACGTGCTGTTGCCCGACTGCACCGATCTCGAAGGCCTGCAGTTGATGCGCATCGGCGGCACCAAGTACATCGAGCAGTTCTGGGATCATCAAGGCTTCGCCTTACGCGATCCGGCGGTGCCGCCGCAGGGCGAGGCAAAGGATTTCACCTGGATCGCGACCGAGCTGGCGCGCCGCACCGGCTTGCTCGAGGAGTACAACACCGCAATCAATCGCGGCAGCGCCGACGTCAAACTCAAGGGCGACACTTACGACTTCTCGCTCGACGTGACCAAGCCGCACAGCGTCGAGGAGATTTGGGACGCGAGTTGCCGCGCGGCGAGCGCGGAACTGACTGACGGCGCCGAGACGCACGGGCTCGACTGGTTCCGCGCGCATGGCTTCCGCGTGAAACCGTTCTCGCGCCTGATGTGGTACCTCTACCCGAAATTGGTCGAACAAAACCTGCGCTTCGAACAGCCCTACCAAGAACGTCTGCTGCGCGTCGGCAAGGAGCTCGGGCGGCGGCTGCACGAGCAGGGCATCACCTGGTGGGACAAGCAGCTCGCCGAGTACGAGGCGCTGCCGCATTGGCGCGACCTGCAGGGTCTGTGGGAAGACGCGCTCACCAAGCACTTCAAGGTGCAGATCGTCGACTATCCGTTCTGGCTCGTCACTTCGCGCAGCATGCAATATTCCTGGGGCAACAATGTCGGCATTCAGCTGATCAGGGAAGTCGCCGACAACGTCATCGGCCATGGCAGCGTGGTGATGAACGAAAGCGCGGCGGAAAAGCTCGGCATTGCCGACGGCGATCTGGTCGAGGTGCGCTCCCCGCTCAACAGCACAAAGGGAAAAGTGACGCTGCGCGAGGGCATCCGCCCCGACACGCTGCTGATCATCGGGCAGTTCGATCACTGGGTCACGCCTTACGCCAAGGATTTCCACGCGCCGAGCATGAATGCGCTGGTGCCGATGCTGCTCGATCTCACCGACGCCACCGGCTCGAGCGCCGACCTGGTCAAGGTCAAGATCACGCGGCTGGAGAAGGCGGCATGACGCGCTGGGCGATGGTCGCCGATCTCGAGCGTTGCGTCGGTTGCCAGACTTGCACCGCGGCTTGCCGGCACGCCAACGCCACCTCGCCGGCGGTGCAATGGCGCAAGGTGCTCGACATCGAGGCGGGCAGCTTCCCCAACGTCAACCGCACCTTCGTGCCGATCGGCTGCCAGCACTGCGCCGATCCGCCGTGCATGCATGTGTGCCCTTCGACCGCGACGCGGCAGCGCGCCGACGGCATCGTCACCATCGATTACGACGTCTGCATCGGCTGCGCTTACTGCGACGTCGCCTGCCCCTATCAGGCGCGCTTCAAGATCACCAAGGAAGACTTCGCCTACGGCGCGGAGGCGATGCAGAACGAAATCGAACGCGAGATTTCCGAGCGGCTCGGGGTCGCGCAGAAATGCACGTTCTGCTCCGACCGCATCGATTTCGGCATCGAGAACGGCCTGGCGCCGGGCTCGGATCCGCGCGCGACGCCGGCCTGCGTCAATGCCTGCATCGCCGACGCCTTGCACTTCGGCGACCTCGACGATGCCGACAGCAACGTGTCGCGGCTGCTGCGCGAGCACAAGAGCTTCCGCATGCATGCCGAGCTCGGCACCGAGTCGGGTTTCCACTATCTCTACGACAAGGCCGCCGCCGCGCCGGCGCCGGACGTCCCGCCGCCGCTGTCGAGCGCGCAATCCGGGCGCACACGCACGCGCGGCGTCGAGCCCTGGCATCAGAAACATTGGGACTGGAAGGCCGCCGGCAATTTTCTCTGCGGCGGCGCCGGCGCCGGTTTGCTCGGCATGGCCGCGATCGTCGGCTTTGCCGGAATTCCGGCGCTGGTGCCGGCGCTCGCCGCGCTCATCGTCATCGCGTGTGGCCTGGGGCTGTTGATATTCAAGATCGGCCGACCGCTGCGCTTCATGTACGTGCTGCGCCAGCCGCGGCGCTCCTGGATGTCGCGCGAAGCCTGGGTCGCCGGCGCGCTATTTCCGTTGGCGCTGGCGGCGCTGTGGTTTAGCCAGCCGCTCGCGCTCGCGGCGGCCGCGCTGGTCGGGCTCATCTTCCTGTTCTGCCAGGGCATGATCCTGGAGCAGGCCAAGGGGATTCCCGCCTGGCGCAATCCGCGCGTGATCGCCTTGATCATGGCGACCGGCCTTGCCGAAGGCTGTGGGCTCTACCTGCTGCTGGCGGCCTTCGTGCCGGCGCTGGCCGCCGCCAGACCTGTGGCCATCGCGCTCGCGGCGCTCGCGCTCATCCGCATCTGGACCTGGTGGCGCTATCTCGCCGCACTGGAAAGCGGCGGCGCGCCGACCCGGACGCTGGAAATCTTCACCGCTTGCCGGCTGTGGTTCTTCGCCGGAGGCCTTGCGCTGCCGCTGGCGCTCATCGCCGCCGGCCTGGTCGTACCGGCCGCCAGCGCGGTCCTGTTCGCGCTCGCCGGCCTTTCGGTCCTCGCGACGGGCTGGGCGATCAAATTCATTCTCATCACGCGGGCCGCCTATAATCAGGGCTTCGCGCTGCCCCACACCCCGATTCGCGGGTCCGGCGTGCCCGGACCGGCGGTGAAGCCGGGATGGTCTTCGCCATGAGGCAATTCCGACTGGCAAGACGCGCCGCAGCGCGCCACAATAAAATCGACCGGGAGGTTTAGTCATGAGTACGCAACACGCGATCGCCGAAACGCCGAGCTTCATGTTCGAACCTGCGGCCGAGACCATGCCGCGCGGCGAACTGAAGGCGTTGCAGCTTGCCAGGCTCAAGACCATGCTCGATCGCGCCTATCACAAGGTCCCGCATTACAAGAAGAAGTTCGATGCCGCCGGCGTCAAACCGGCCGACCTCAAATCGCTCGCCGATCTCGCGCGCTTTCCCTTCACGGTGAAGACCGACCTGCGCGACAATTATCCGTTCGGCATGTTCGCCGTGCCGCGCGACCAGCTTTTGCGCCTGCACGCCTCGTCGGGAACTACCGGCAAGCCGACCGTCGTCGGCTACACCAAAGGCGATCTCGATCTGTGGGCCAACCTGATGGCGCGCTGTCTCGCCAGCATGGGTGCGCGGCCCGGCGAGATCGTGCACAACGCCTACGGTTATGGTCTCTTCACCGGCGGCCTCGGCGCGCATTACGGCGCCGAGCGGCTCGGCTGCACAGTGGTGCCGTTATCCGGCGGCGGCACCGAGCGGCAGGTTACACTGCTGCAGGACTTCGGCGCCCACATCCTGTGCGCGACGCCGTCTTACGCGCTCAACATTGCCGAAATCGCCGAGGGCATGGGCGTCGACATCCGCAAATTGCCGCTGCATACCGGCATCTTCGGCGCCGAGCCCTGGACCGACGCCATGCGCCGCGACATCGAGGCGCGGCTCGGCATCAAGGCGGTCGACATCTACGGCCTGTCGGAGATCATCGGGCCGGGCGTCGCCTGCGAATGCCGCGAAGTGCAGAGCGGCTTGCACGGTTGGGAGGACCATTTCCTGTTCGAGGTGATTGACCCTAACACCATGCAGCCGAAGCCGCTGGGCGAAGCGGGCGAACTCGTCATCACCACGCTGACCAAGGAAGCTTTGCCGATGATCCGCTACCGCACGCGCGACATCACCCGGCTGTCCGATGAACCCTGCGCCTGCGGGCGCAGCCACGTGCGCATCCTGCGCGTGACCGGCCGCAACGACGACATGATGATCATCCGCGGCGTGAACGTATATCCCTCGCAAGTTGAGGCGGTGCTGGTCGGCTTCCCGGGCATCGCGCCGCATTACCAGATCGTGCTCACACGCGAGGGCGCGCTCGACGCGATGACGGTCGAGGTCGAGCTCGCGCCCGATTTCACCGGCGACCGCGTCCGTAAGGCGGCGGAAGTCACCCACCACATCAAGTCGCTGGTCGGCGTGACCTGCACGGTGGTGCCCAAAGCGACCGGCGAGGTGCCGCGTTCGCAGGGCAAGGCCGTGCGCGTCGTTGACCGGCGCAACAAGGCGAATTAATCGAACTTGTTACGTCGATGCTCCGCCTTGTTCATCGCGGGTAGGACCGCCGCCGACGTCGGCGGGTCTTTCGCCGTCGCTAGGAATATTTGACGCGAGGTAAGCGCCGCTGCGGCGCCGGCCGCCCAAGTGGACGCTGCTTTTTTCGGCCTTCATGGTCGTCAATGAATAGCCCGCGTTCGGCGAGGCAATCCGCCAGCGTGAACCGGTCGAGGTATTGATAGAACGCGTTCTGGGCACCGTCCAACATGCTGCGTAGGCGGCAGCGCGGCAGTAGCGTGCAAGCGCCGCCATCGGCGCGAAAGCATTCGACCAAGGCCTGATCGTTCTCGTGACTGCGGATCACGTCGCCCACTTTGATCTCGCGTGCCGGGCGCGCCAGCATGACGCCGCCGCGCGCGCCGCGGATTGTGCGCACCAGCCCTGCCTCGGTGAGGTACTGAACGATCTTGTGCAGGTGGTGGCGCGATACGACGAGTTCACATGCCAGCGCATCGGTGCTCACGTGCTTATCCGGCGTCGTCGACAGCCGCATCAGGACGCGCAAGGCGAAATCGGTCGACGTCAGCAATTTCATGGCGGGCTCCAGATTTGGTATTGACGATACCACATTATGGGCGTAGCGAGCCAGCGCTTCGATGCTGAGACCGAGCGCCATGATCGCCAGAATTTCGTTTTACGTTGTTGCCGCTGTGCTGATCGCCGCTCATTTTCTGCGCCTGGGCAATATGATCGGCGTCGCGCTGTGTCTGGGGGCGCCTTTGTTGTTCTTCGTCCGGCAGCGCTGGAGCCTGCTGCTCTTGCAAGGATTGGCTTATGCCGCCGCCGCCGTATGGCTGATGACGGCCTGGCAAATTGCGATGCAACGCTGGTCCTTCGATCAGCCGTGGCTGCGCGCGGCGCTAATCTTGACCGTCGTTGCGGCCGTCAGCGCGGTCGCCGGCAGCCTTCTCCGCTGCAAGACGATGCAGGTGCACTATTGCGACCGATGAAGGGACTGCGCCGGCAGACGACCGTCGATCATGTGCCGGAGCGCCAGCACCGGATGATGCCATAGCATGCGCGGGCCGGCCCAGCGCATCACGATTCTGATCCGCTCGCGCATGGCCGTTTTGTAGCAATGCACGGTGCAGTTGGCGCAAGTCGGTTTCGCCTCGCCGAACACGCAACGCTGCAGCCGCCGGCGCGCGTAATTGTGCAATTCGATGCATTCAGTGCAAAGCACAGAGCCCGGGGCGTCGTGGTGGGTGCAGCAATACATGCGCAGCATGGCCCCGATCATCTTGAATTCGCGCGCGCGCCGCGTGAAGGCGTCTCTGCCGCCCGTTTGACAATCTCGCTCGGTCATAACCAGGTACCGCCAAATCTTTCTATATTGGTATTGACGATACCATATTACTCGCATAGCGTAATTGGTAATACAAATACCAAAAAGGCAGAGGAGCCGTGTCATGTTGCAGGTCGAAGCTCGATCCTTGGCGTCCCGCAGTCTGGGCGATATCGCGGCGAGCCTGCCCGGAGCGACCGCCGTTTTCCGCCGCTACAAGCTCGACTTCTGCTGCGGCGGTTCGGAAAGCCTCGATGAGGCCGCCCGCCACAAGGGCGTCGATCTTGCGCCTGTCGAAGCAGAATTGGCGTCGTTAAGGGCCGCGCCAAATTCCTTGCCGGAGAGCGTCGACGAGCTGATCGAGCATATTCTGGATCGCTATCACCAGGTGCACCGGCAGGAGATGCCGGAATTGCGCGCGCTTGCCCTGCGCGTCGAACGCGTCCATGCGGGTCACCGGGCGGCGCCGAAAGGCCTCGCGAATCTGCTTGAACGCATGCACGGCGAACTCGAATCGCACATGCAGAAGGAAGAGCAAATCCTCTTCCCGCTCATGCGCGTCGGCGGCAGCCCGATGATCGTGCACCCGATCGGCATGATGCGTCACGAGCATGACTCGCACGGCGAGGAGCTTAAGGCCCTGGCCGATCTCACCGGCGACCTGACGCTTCCCGACGACGCCTGCACGAGCTGGCGCGCGCTCTATGCCGGACTTGGCAAACTGGCCGAGGATCTGACCGAACACATCCACATCGAAAACAACATCTTGTTTCCGAAGTTCGAGGCCTGAGCGGACGGCTGCGGTCGATCGGCTAACCGCTTCAATCAGCCGTCAATTAGTGCATTCGGTTTGGCAAATTGTTCCAGCGCGCGCTCATCCTCGATGACGATATCGCGGCCCGAGCTCTTCACGCCGTGACCCGCGAGCAGCGCCAGATTTCGCGACAGGTTTTCCGGCGTCATGCCCAGCAGCGAGGCCAGCGTGCGCTTGTCAAATTCCAACTCGATATTGCGCCGGTGATCCTGGGCATTGGCGCGCAGGATCCAGTTGGCAAGTCGTTGCGCGCCGGTGCGCAGCTTCTCGTCTTTGAGGGAACGGACCAGCGCGCGATAGCGCCCAGCCAATTCATTAACGATGGCGCGGGCGAAGGCAGCATCACGCCCAAAAACGTCACGCACCGCGACTACGGGGATCATCAGAATTTGCGCCGGCGTCAGCGTGCGCGCGGACTTGAGATAGACCTCGTCGCGGACGACGGCCGCCAGGATGAACGTGGTGACCGGATGCAGGATCTCGATGGTCGTCTCGCGCCCGTCGTCGCTGCCAAACAATTCGACCGAACCTTCCACCACGATATGCAGAAAGTCGGGCATTTCGCCTTCTTTGATAAGGACCATCCGTTCTGGAAAGCGCTGCAGAAACGCGGCGCCCATCAAATGCTTGAACTGCGCTTCGTGTACGTCCCTAAACAGGGGCAGCGCCCGGACGAGCTTACATTCGGCTTGTCGCATGGTGGTCCTCTCTCCGCGAAATGTAGGGCGAGCCGCGACGTTGCGTTTGATAATTATCAATCCAACGACGAAGAGTATCAAACCATAATGTTAGATAAGTCAAACAGAGAGACGAATTCAGTAAAGCAAGAAACGCGAAAATAAAAATGCAGAATTATTGACCGATCTCAAAGTCGTTACGCTTTGGCTCTGCTTTACGGGGACCAACAAATTACAGACATCGATCTGCAGCAGGGGCCAAAGCATGCAAGAAAAATCGGTAGCGAGTGTCCCAGGACAAAGCCGGGCGCTCTGGATGTCCGCCATCGCCTTCACCGCCTGCTTCGCGGTCTGGACCATCTTTGCCATCATCGGCGTGCAGATTAAGCAGCAGCTTGGCCTCAACGAGACGCAGTTCGGCCTTCTGGTCGGAACGCCCATCCTGACCGGCTCGCTGGTGCGTATCTTCCTCGGCATCTGGACCGATCAATACGGCGGCCGTCGCATCTACACAGTGGTCATGCTGGCGGCGGCGCTCGCCACATTCCTGCTGACCTACGCTCACACCTATCCGCAAATTCTCGTCGCCGCGCTTGGCGTCGGGGTTGCCGGCGGCTCCTTCGCGGTCGGCATCGCCTACGTTTCGCGTTGGTATCCTGCGGAAAAGCAGGGAACTGCGCTGGGGATTTTTGGCGCCGGCAATGTCGGCGCGGCGGTCACCAAATTCTGCGCACCGTTTGTGCTAGTCGCCTACGGCTGGCAAGTAACCGCGCAGGTCTGGGCCGCGGCCATCGCCATCATGGGCGTGGTGTTCTGGATCTTCACCAAGGAAGACCCGGCGGAGCTCGCGCGCCGCGCTAAAGGCGAACGGCCGCGCAGCACCTGGCTCGAGCTCGAACCGCTGAAGAACGTTCAGGTCTGGCGTTTCTCACTGTATTATTTCTTCACCTTCGGCGCCTTCGTGGCGCTGTCGCTGTGGCTGCCGCGCTATCTGATCGGCGTCTACAAGCTCGATATCGAAACTGCGGGCATGCTCGGCGCCGCTTACTCGATTCCCGCGAGCCTGTTCCGCATCTACGGCGGCGTTCTCTCCGACCGCTATGGCGCGCGCCGCATCATGTATTGGATGTTCGGCGTCTCGGCGCTGATCACGTTCATTCTGGCCTATCCGCCCACCGAATACGTGGTGCAGGGCATGAAGGGTCCGCTGCACTTCCACATGGCGACCGGCGTCGTCACCTTCACCTGCCTGATTTTCGTGCTCGGCTTCTTCATGAGCTTGGGCAAGGCCGCGGTCTACAAGCACATCCCGGTCTATTATCCGAACAATGTCGGCTCGGTCGGCGGCCTGGTCGGCATGATCGGCGGCCTCGGCGGCTTCGTGCTGCCGATCGCCTTCGGCGCGCTCAACGATCTGACCGGCATCTGGACCAGTTGCTTCATGTTGCTGTTCCTGATCGCCGCCGGTTCGCTGGTGTGGATGCATCTCGCCATCCGTCGCATGGAGCAGGAGCACCTCGAACCAGGCTTGCGCAGGCTGCCGCAATTCCCCGAAATGCAACCGATCCACGAGGAGAAGCACGTCGGCGCTCTGGCCGGCCACGTTCTGGTCGAGTGGAAGCCGGAGGACCCGGAGTTCTGGAGAACCAAGGGGCGCGCCATCGCCCGGCGCAACTTGTGGATCTCGATCCCGGCGCTGCTGCTGGCCTTCGTGATCTGGATGGTGTGGTCGGTTGTGGTCGCCAAACTGCCTTCGGTCGGCTTCAAGTTCACCACCGATCAACTGTTCTGGCTGGCGGCCATGCCCGGCCTGTCGGGTGCCACGCTGCGCATCTTCTATTCGTTCATGCCGCCGATCTTCGGCGGGCGCTTGTGGACGTCCGTTTCGACCTGGTCGTTGATGGTGCCGGCGGTCGGCATCGGCCTTGCGGTGCAAAGCCCCGATACGCCGTACATCTTCTTCCTGTCGCTGGCGCTGCTATGCGGCCTCGGCGGCGGCAACTTCGCCTCCTCGATGGCGAACATCAGTTTCTTCTTCCCCAAGGCGGAGAAGGGCAACGCGCTCGCGCTCAACGCCGGGCTCGGCAATCTCGGCGTCAGCGTCGGGCAATTCGTCATCCCGCTGGTGATCACCACCGGCGTGTTCGGCTGGTTCGGCGGCGACCCGCAAGTGGCCGCCGACGGCGCCAGTAAGCTTTGGCTGCAGAACGCCGGCTTCATCTGGGTGCCCTTCATCGCCATCTCCGCCTTCGCGGCATGGTTCGGCATGCACGACATCGCCGACATGCGGGCCTCGTTCGCCGACCAGGCGGTGATCTTCAAGCGCAAGCACAATTGGCTGATGTGCTGGCTCTACACCGGCACCTTCGGCTCGTTCATCGGCTATTCGGCCGGGTTCCCGCTGTTGGCCAAGACCATGTTCCCGCAGGTCGACTCGCTCAAATTTATCTTCCTGGGACCCCTGGTCGGCGCGCTGTCGCGCTCGGCAACCGGTTGGCTGTCGGATCGCTATGGCGGCGGCCGCGTCACGTTCTGGGTGTTCACATTGATGATCGCGGCGGTCGGCGGCGTTCTCTACTTCCTCGGCATCAAGGATCAAGCAGGCGCGTTCTGGGGTTTCTTCGCCATGTTCATGATCCTGTTTTTCGCGACCGGGGTGGGCAATGCTTCTACCTTCCAGATGATCCCGGCGATCATGCGGACTGAGATGCCGCGGTTGGAGCCCAGCCTCGCCGCGCCGGCGCGACAGAAGCAAGCCGAGATGGAATCGGCGGCGATCATCGGCTTCACCTCGGCGGTCGCCGCCTATGGCGCCTTCTTCATCCCCAAAGCCTACGGCTCATCGATTGCGCTCAGCGGCGGGCCGGAACTGGCGCTGTGGGGATTCATGGCGTTCTACGTGACCTGCGTCGCCATCACCTGGCTTTTCTACACGCGTCGCGGTGGCTTGTTGCGCGAGGTCGAACGCGGCGGCCGTCCGCTGCCGCCCGCGGCCGCGCAACCGGCCGAGTAGGGAGGTGGAGGCAGATACCTCCGGGACTTTCCTTAGGGGACCGAACTGAATTTTCGGAACCTGAAGCCGAGCCTAGAAAACCCGCAATTGTATCGACGGAGTCTCGTCGACGCAGTCAGCAGCTGAGGAACTTCCATGAGTCACTTTCTCGATCGCCTCACGTTCTTCAACCGCGTGGTCGATGACTTCTCCGACGGGCACGGCGTGGTGACCCGCGAGGACCGGCGCTGGGAGGACGGCTACCGCAAGCGCTGGCAGCACGACAAGATCGTGCGCTCGACGCATGGCGTCAATTGCACCGGGTCGTGCTCCTGGAAGATCTACGTCAAAGGCGGCATCGTCACCTGGGAAACGCAGCAGACCGACTATCCGCGCACGCGGCCCGATTTGCCCAATCACGAGCCGCGCGGCTGCGCGCGCGGCGCGAGCTACTCCTGGTATCTGTATTCCGGCAATCGCGTGAAATATCCGCTGGTGCGCTCGCGGCTGCTCAAGCTGTGGCGCGAGGCGCGCGCGCTCAGGACCCCGGTCGCCGCCTGGAAGTCGATTGTGGAAGACCCGGCCAAGCGCGCGGCCTATGTGAGCAAGCGTGGTCTTGGCGGCTTCGTCCGCTCGACCTGGGACGAGGTCAACGAGATCATTGCCTCGGCCAATGCCTATACGGCGAAAACCTACGGGCCGGACCGCGTGTTCGGCTTTTCGCCGATCCCGGCGATGTCGATGGTGAGCTATGCGGCGGGCTCGCGCTATCTGTCGCTGCTGGGCGGCGTTTGCATGTCGTTCTACGACTGGTACTGCGACCTGCCGCCGTCGAGCCCGCAAACCTGGGGCGAGCAGACGGACGTTCCGGAAAGCGCCGACTGGTTTAATTCGGGCTTCCTGCTGCTGTGGGGTTCGAACGTACCGCAAACGCGCACGCCCGACGCGCACTTCTATACCGAGGCGCGCTACCGCGGCGCCAAGAGCGTGGTGATCTGCCCGGACTATTCGGAAGCCTCGAAATTCGCCGATCTGTGGATGTCGCCGAAGCAGGGCACAGACGCCGCGCTCGGGATGGCCATGGGCCACGTCATCCTGCGCGAATTCCATATCGATCGGCAAGCCAAGTATTTCGAGGATTACGCTCGGCAATACACCGACATGCCGATGCTGGTGCGCCTGGTGAAGCAGGGCGCGCACTATGTGCCGGAGCGCTTCGTCCGCGCCTCCGATGTCGTGAAATCCTGTGGCGAGACCAATAATCCGGAGTGGAAGACGCTGGCCTATGACGAGACCAGTGGCGCGATCGTGGTGCCGAAAGGTTCGGTCGGCTTCCGCTGGGGCGAAAAGGGCAAGTGGAACCTCGAGGAAAAAGCCTCGAACGGACAGGACACCAAGCTTCGGTTGTCGCTCGCGCCCATCAAGGACGACGTCGCCGCGGTTGGCTTTCCTTATTTCGGCAATCGCGAGCACGACCATTTCCTCGGCACCGACCATCCCGGCGTGCTGATCCGCAATGTCCCGGTGAAGAAACTGCAATTGGTCGAGGGCGAGGCGCTGGTCGCTTCGGTGTTCGACCTGTTCGTCGCGAATTACGGCGTCGATCGGGGCTTCGGCGGCGAACACCTCGGCAAGAGTTATGATGATTTACAACCCTACACCCCGGCCTGGGCGGAAAAGATCACCGGCGTGCCGCGCGACCAGATCGTCACAGTGGCGCGCGAATTCGCGCTCAACGCCGAGAAGACCAAAGGGCGCTCGATGGTCATCGTCGGCGCCGGTCTCAATCACTGGTACCACATGGACATGAACTACCGCGGCATCATCAACATGCTGGTGATGTGCGGTTGCGTCGGCCAGTCCGGCGGCGGTTGGTCGCACTACGTCGGCCAGGAAAAGCTGCGCCCGCAAACCGGCTGGTTGCCGCTCGCCTTCGGCCTCGACTGGAGCCGCCCGCCGCGGCAGATCAATTCGACCTCGGCGTTTTACGCGCACACCGACCAGTGGCGCTACGAAACGCTCGACGTATCGGAAATTCTCTCTCCGACGGCGCCGGCCGGTCCGTGGGACGGCGCGCTGATCGACTACAACGTGCACGCCGAGCGCATGGGCTGGCTGCCATCGGCGCCGCAGCTGCAGGCCAATCCGCTCGAAGTCGCCAAACAGGCGGCCGCCTCGGGTCTGGAAGCGAAGGACTATGTGGCGAAGGCGTTAAAGTCCGGTGCGTTGAAGCTCGCCTGCGACGATCCGGACAATCCGAAAAATTGGCCGCGTAATCTTTTCGTCTGGCGCTCCAATCTGCTGGGCGCCTCGGGCAAGGGCCACGAGTATTTCCTCAAGCACCTGCTCGGCACCAAGCATGGCGTGATGGGCAAGAACCTCGGCGAGGACGGCAAGAAGAAGCCGAGCGAGGTCGTCTGGCACGAGCAGGCGCCGGAAGGAAAACTCGATCTGCTGGTCACGCTCGACTTCCGCATGTCCACGACCTGCATGTATTCCGACATCGTGCTGCCGACCGCGACCTGGTACGAGAAGAACGATCTCAACACCTCCGACATGCATCCCTTCATCCACCCGCTGACCTCGGCGGTCGATCCGGTCTGGGAGGCGCGTAACGACTGGGACATCTACAAAGGCATCGCCAAGGCGTTCTCGGCGGTGGCGCCGGAAGTGCTCGGCGTCGAAAAGGACCTAGTGCTGACGCCGATCCTGCACGACACGGCGGGCGAGATCGCGCAAGCCTTCGACGTCAAGGACTGGAAGAAGGGCGAAATCGATCCGATCCCGGGCAAGACCATGCCGGCGGTGACGGTGGTCGAACGCGACTATCCCAACCTCTACAAGCGCTTCACCTCGCTCGGACCGCTGATGGCCAAGCTCGGCAATGGCGGCAAAGGCATGAGCTGGAATACCGAGCATGAGGTCGACTTCCTCAAGCGGCTCAACGGCGCCGTCACGGAGGAAGGGGCGAGCAAGGGCCTGGCGCGGATCGAAAGCGACATCGACGCCTGCGAGGTCATCCTGAGCCTCGCGCCGGAAACCAACGGCGAGGTCGCGATCAAGGCGTGGGAATCGCTCGGCGGCTTCACCGGGCGCGACCACAACCACCTCGCCATCCCGAAGGAAGACGAGAAAATCCGCTTCCGCGATATCGTCGCGCAGCCGCGTAAGATCATCTCGTCGCCGATCTGGTCAGGGCTGGAATCAGAGAAGGTCTGCTACAACGCCGGTTACACCAACGTGCATGAATTGATCCCCTGGCGGACGCTCACCGGCCGCCAGCAGCTCTACCAGGATCATCTGTGGATGCGGGCGTTCGGCGAGGGCTTTTGCGTCTACCGTCCGCCGATCGACACCAAGTCGGTCAATCCGATCATCGACCGCAAGCCCAACGGCAACGACGCCGTCGTGCTCAACTTCATCACGCCGCACCAGAAGTGGGGCATCCATTCGACCTATACCGACAACCTGCTGATGCTGACGCTGTCGCGCGGCGGGCCGATCGTGTGGATCAGCGAGATCGACGCCAAGAAGGCCGGCATCGTCGACAACGATTGGATCGAGGCGTTCAACACCAACGGCGCATTGGTCGCGCGCGCGGTGGTGTCGCAGCGCGTCAAGCAGGGCATGTGCCTGATGTATCACGCGCAGGAGAAGATCGTGAACGTGCCGGGCTCGGAAATGACCGGCCAGCGCGGCGGCATCCACAATTCGGTGACCCGCACCGTGCTCAAGCCGACGCACATGATCGGCGGCTACGCGCAGCAGTCCTACGGCTTCAACTATTACGGCACGGTCGGCTCCAACCGCGACGAATTCGTCGTCGTGCGCAAGATGTCGAAAATCGACTGGCTCGACAAGCCGACCGCCGATCAACCCGAAGCTTTGGCCATCGCACCCAAATCCGCGCCGAAGTCCACGATCAAGCTGGAGGCCGCAGAATGAAAGTCCGCGCGCAAATCGCGATGGTGCTCAATCTCGACAAGTGCATCGGGTGCCACACCTGTTCGGTCACCTGCAAGAACGTGTGGACCAGCCGGGAAGGCATGGAATACGCATGGTTCAACAACGTCGAGACCAAACCAGGCATCGGCTATCCAAAAGATTGGGAAAACCAGAAGCGCTGGAGCGGCGGCTGGCGCCGCAAGCGGAACGGCAAGATCGAGCCGCGCATCGGTTCGAAATGGCGGGTGCTGGCCAATATCTTCGCCAATCCCGATCTGCCGGAGATCGACGACTACTACGAGCCATTCACCTTCGACTACGAGCACCTGCAGAAATCGCCGGAAATGACGGCGATGCCGACCGCGCGCCCGCGTTCGCTGATCTCGGGCGAGCGCATGGAGAAGATCGAGTGGGGCCCGAACTGGGAGGAAATCCTCGGCGGCGAGTTCGCCAAGCGTTCGCAGGATTACAACTTCGAGGGCGTGCAGAAGGACATCTACGGGCAGTTCGAAAACACCTTCATGATGTATCTGCCGCGGCTGTGCGAGCACTGCCTCAACCCGGCTTGCGTCGCCGCCTGTCCGTCTGGCGCGATCTACAAGCGCGAGGAAGACGGCATCGTACTGATCGACCAGGACAAGTGCCGCGGCTGGCGCATGTGCGTCTCCGGTTGCCCCTACAAGAAGGTCTATTACAACTGGTCGAGCGGAAAATCCGAGAAGTGCATCATGTGCTACCCGCGTATCGAGGCGGGCCAGCCGACGGTATGCTCGGAAACCTGTGTCGGGCGCATCCGCTATCTCGGCGTCGTGCTCTATGACGCCGACCGCATCGAGGAGGCGGCGAGCGCCAAGGACGAGCGGGACCTCTACGAGGCGCAGCTGTCGATTTTCCTCGATCCGAAGGACCCGAAGGTGATTGCGCAGGCGCGCGCCGACGGGATCGCCGAGAACTGGCTGGAAGGGGCGCGACGTTCGCCAATCTGGAAAATGGCGATGGAGTGGAAGGTCGCGTTCCCGCTGCATCCCGAATACCGCACGCTCCCGATGGTCTGGTACGTGCCGCCGCTGTCGCCGATTCAATCGGCGGCCCAGGCCGGCAAGATCGGCCACGACGGCGAAATGCCGGACGTGCGCTCGTTGCGTATCCCGCTCAAATACCTCGCCAACCTCCTGACCGCGGGCAAGGAAGAGCCGGTGGCGCTCGGGCTCGAACGCATGCTGGCGATGCGCGCCTATATGCGGGCGAAGACCGTCGATGGCGTGATCGACGAGGGAATCGCCAAGCGCGTGGGCCTCAGCGCGCTCGCGATCGAAGAGATGTACCAGACTATGGCGATCGCCAATTATGAGGATCGTTTTGTCATCCCGACCGCGCATCGCGAAACCAACGAAGACGCCTACGACCTGCGCGGTTCGTGTGGCTTTTCGTTCGGCAACGGCTGCTCGGGCGGCACCAGCGAAGCCAATCTGTTCGGCACACCAAAGCGCGCCAAGACTCCGATGGAGGTTGCGTGATGATCAGGGCACTGAAGGCGCTCTCGGCGCTGCTGACCTATCCGAGCGCGGAGCTGCAACAGGCGGCCGGCGAGATCAGCGAGGCAATCGAAAGCGAGCCTGCTTTGACTATGCCGGTGCGCGATCAGTTGCACCGGCTGCTACGCGAATTGGCCAGCGGCGATCTCTACGATCTGCAAGAGCGCTATGTGCTACTGTTCGACCGTACGCGCTCCTTGTCCCTGCAGCTGTTTGAACACGTGCACGGCGAGAGCCGCGACCGCGGCCAGGCTATGGTCGACCTCAAGGCGCAATACGAAAAAGCCGGTTTGGAGCTCGATTCATCCGAACTGCCGGATTTCCTGCCGCTGTTCCTGGAATATGTCTCGACGCTGCCGGCGACGGAGGCGCGCGACACGCTGGCGCAGCCGGCGCACATTTTCGCCGCGCTGGCGGAACGGCTGCGCAAGCGTCGTTCGGCCTACGAGGCGGTGTTCCGCGCGCTGGTCGCGCTTTCGGCGGTCGCGCCGAAGGCCGATGAGATTTCGGCATTGCTCGCGTTCCCCGATGTGGATGCAAACGACTTGGCGACGCTCGACGCCGCTTGGGAGGACGAAGAGGTCCGCTTCGGTCCGGGCGCCAACGACGGCTGCAAGGACGGCCTGATCGCGCGCGTTCGTGGCGGTTTGCGGCCGGCGCCAGGCATGCCGGCCGCGACGCGCACACGTCAATGAGGGCAGGGTCATGAATGAACTGATCAACTACATCGTCTTTGGCTGGTACCCCTACCTCTGCCTGACCGTTTTCCTGCTCGGCAGCGTGTTGCGTTTCGACCGCGAGCAGTACACTTGGCGCAGCGGCTCGAGCCAGCTGTTGCGGCGCCGGCAGCTGACTTGGGGCTCGAATCTGTTCCATGTCGGCATCCTGATCATTTTCCTCGGCCATTTCGGCGGCCTGCTGACGCCGATCTGGATCTTCGAGGCGCTCGGCATCTCGCACACTTTCAAGCAGTGGATGGCGATCGGCGTCGGCGGCGTGGCCGGCATCATGTGTTTCATCGGCATCACGCTGCTCGTGCATCGCCGCTTGTTCGACGCGCGCATTCGCACTACCTCGTCGTTCGGCGACATCGCGATCCTGCTCATCCTCTATGCTCAACTCACGCTGGGTCTGTGCACCATCTATATCTCGCTGCAGCATCTCGACGGTCATGTGATGGTGACGTTCATGACCTGGGCGCAGGGCGTCCTGCTGCTGCGGCCGGATGTCTCGGCGCTGATCCTTGGCGTGCCGCTGATCTTCAAGATCCACCTTACGCTCGGCATGACGATCTTTCTGCTGTTCCCCTTCACTCGCCTGGTGCACGTGTGGAGTGCACCGATCTGGTATGTCGGCCGGCGGGGCTATCAAGTAGTGCGCACGCGGCGCGTGAACGGCGCGCTCGGTGCGGAGGCGCAGCGATGAGTTGCTCGGTCCACGTGCAATTTCCCGCCGGAAAGCCGGTAACCGTGAGCGTCAACGGCGTCGCGATCGCGCGCGACGCGATCCAGCGCGAAATGCAGCATCACGCGGCGACGA
This sequence comes from Pseudolabrys sp., assembly GCA_035501975.1. Lineage (GTDB taxonomy): Bacteria > Pseudomonadota > Alphaproteobacteria > Rhizobiales > Xanthobacteraceae > Pseudolabrys. The sequence goes on along the minus strand of DATJVE010000017.1, from coordinate 69,728 downwards.
AGCCGATCGCGGCCTGGCAGCAGGCCGCGTGCGCCCTAGTGATTCGCGAGCTGCTCTTGCAGGAAGCGCGCCGTCTCGCCATCGCGCCGGAGCCGCTGAGCGACGGAGAGGGGCGCCGCGAGACCGAGGAAGAGGCGATCATCCGCGGCCTGATCGAGCGCGAGGTCAGCGTTCCCGAACCGGACGACACTACCTGCCGACGCTACTACGAGCAGAACCGCGCGCGGTTCCGCTCGCCCGATATCTATGAAGCCTCGCATATCCTGTTTACCGCCGTTCCCGCCGACCGCGAGGCCTATGCACAGGCGCGCGCCGATGCCGTCGGCGTGTTGGCCGCACTCGCCGAGCGCCCCGAGGCTTTTGCCATGTTGGCGCAAGCCCATTCGCGTTGCCCGTCGGCGGCGCAGGGCGGCAACCTCGGCCAGATCACGGCCGGGCAGACGACGCCGGAATTCGAAGAGGCCCTCGTCGCGCTTGAGCCCGGCCAAATGTGCGACGCGCCGGTCGCGACGCGCTACGGCTTCCACATCATCCGGCTCGACCGCAAGCATGCGGGCCGGACCTTGCCCTATGAGGTGGTTGCCGGCCGCATCGCCGACTACTTGCGCGACAGCGTGCGGCAGCGGGCGGATGCGCAATACGTCGCGCGGCTGGTATCGGCGGCGCGGATCGAGGGCGTCGATCTCGCCGGCGCCGACGCGCTCCGCGTGCATTGAGAGGCAGTGATGCTCGGCGACCTGATGACCAGCCTGACCGACGAAGCGACGGCGCTCGAAACGATTATGGGCGCGGGCGACCTGAAATTGCTGGCCGCGGCGCGGGAGCTGGCCGCCGCCGACGGACTCGAGCTTGGTCCTTTCGTGACGCAATCGGTGCAACGCTACGCCAGCGAGGCCTCCGATGAGGAGTGGCTCACGCTGATGGGCCTGCTCAACCGTTCGCAAGATCCCGGCGCGACTTGCATCAAGCGCGCGCTCGAACATGCGCTGCGCGAATAGCGGCGTGGAGGCGCGATGACTCCGGTTCCCCGGCTGCGCGATTACCGCGGTCCCACATTGTTGTCCTACGGCTTCCGGCCGTTTTTCCTGTTCGGCGCCATCCAGGCCGGACTCGCCGTAGCGGCATGGTTGCCGATCTTCAATGGCGAACTCGCGGTGTCGACGGCCTTCGGCCCCATCGACTGGCATGTGCATGAGATGCTCTACGGTTTTCTGCCGGCGGTAGTGACCGGATTTCTGTTGACGGCGATCCCGAACTGGACCGGGCGGCTGCCGATCCAGGGCATGCCGTTGCTACTGCTGGTCCTGGTTTGGCTCGCCGGCCGGCTGGCGGTCACGTTCTCCGCCGCGATCGGCTGGCTGCCGGCGGCGATCGTGGACGTGAGTTTCCTCGTCCTGGTGGTGGCCGCGACGGCACGCGAGATTATCGCCGGCAGCAATTGGCGAAATCTTCGGGTTGTCGCCATGGTCACGTTGCTGCTCGCCGGCAATATCGCGTTTCATCTCGAGGCGCATTTTCAGGGCAGCGCCGAATATAGCGCCCGCATCGGCATTGCTGCCATCGTGTTGCTGATCGCGGTGATCGGCGGCCGCATCGTTCCCAGTTTCACCCGCAATTGGCTGGCGCACGAAAATCCAGGCCGACTTCCGGTGCCGTTCGGAAAATTCGACGGTGCGATCATTTCATTCAGTGCTGCCGTATTGGCGCTGTGGATCGTGCAGCCGGCCGGCAGAATAGCCGCCGTTGCGCTCATTGCCGCCGGCGTGCTGCATATCGTGCGCCTGGCGCGTTGGGCGGGAGACCGCACCTGGCGCGACCGGCTGGTCTTGATCCTGCACGTTGGCTATGCCTTCGTGGCGCTCGGGTTTCTGTTCGCCGGCGCCGCGGCGCTCGGCGTCGTTACGGGCGACATCGGCACGCATGCCTGGACGGTCGGCGCGGCCGGCACGATGACGCTCGCGGTGATGACGCGCGCCAGCCTCGGGCACACCGGCAGCACGCTCACCGCTTCGCCGGTCACGCAGGCAATCTATGCCGCCATTGTCATCGCCGCGCTGGCGCGCATCTGCGCGTCACTGCATCCTGCCCTTAGCGACCCACTCCTCCATGTCGCAGCGGGGACTTGGGTTTTCGCCTATTTCGCCTTTGCCGCTTCGTTTGGACCGTTACTTATTCGCGCGCGACGGAGCAAAACGTCGCAGCCGTAATCGGGCGACGAAACGTGGACCCGAAGACTAGCGAATTACGACTCGCAAGGTTTCGCAGTCGGCGAGCGCGTCAATAATCTGACGCCTCGCGGGTCGTGGGGATGAAAATCTTGTCTGCCCGAAAGGGTACTCGTCGTTGAGCTGACAAAGCAAAATCCGTGATTTGGATCAAGGCGGGCCACTTCAAACGCAGCTACGAGGAAATTGCGATTGTAACGCACGATTGCCAATACAAGGCTCATGGCGATGCCGGTACAAAATGCCGAAATCGCGGCGATGTTTGATCAGACCGCCGACTTGCTGGAATTTAAAGGCGAGAACCAGTTTCGTGTGCGTGCCTATCACCGAGCGGCCCGCACGGTCGAAGGCTTGCCGCAAAGCGTCAGGAGCCTGCTGTCGGCGGAAAAGGACCTCACGGAACTCCCGGGGATTGGCAAGGATCTGGCTGGCAAGATCGCCGATATCGTCAAGACCGGGCATTTCGCACTGCTGGATTCACTGAAAAAGAAGCTCCCCGGCGAGTTGGGCGATATGGCGGCGCTTCCGGGTCTTGGCCCGAAACGGGTCAGGCTGCTCTATGACAAGCTCAAAGTCCGCACGCTCGATGATCTGCGTCGCGCCATCAAAGGCGGGCGGCTGCAAAAGCTGCGCGGATTTGGCCCGACTATGGAAAAGAAACTTGCCGCTGCGCTGGAAAAGCCGGTGGTCGAGAGGCGCTTCAAGCTCGCCGTGGCCGAAGCCGAAGCCGAAGCGCTTGTCGCGTTTCTGCGTGACGGTGGTCGCGTCATCGTAGCCGGCAGCTATCGCCGCCGCCGCGATACGGTGGGCGACCTCGACGTCCTGGTCACGTCGAAGCACGGGGCGGCGGTCGGCGACAAGTTAGTGCAATATGAGAATGTCGCAGAAGTTCTCGCCCACGGCCCGACGCGTACGACCGTCATGCTGCGCTCCGGCCTGCAGGTCGACGTCCGCGCCGTGCCGGAACAAAGCTACGGCGCGGCGCTGCTCTATTTCACCGGGTCCAAGGCGCACAACATCGCGCTGCGCGGCCTTGCCAATGACCGCGACTGGAAGCTTAACGAATATGGGCTGTTTTCCGGCAAACGGCGGATTGCCGGCGCCACCGAGGAAGAGATCTACGATAAGCTCGGCCTTGCCTATATCCCGCCGGAACTGCGTGAGGATCGCGGCGAAGTCGCGCTTGCCAAGGCAGGCGAGCTGCCGCGCCTGGTAGCCGTCTCGGATATTCGCGGCGATCTGCACGTACACTCCGACTGGACCGACGGCACCGCCAGCATCGAAGCCATGGCGGCCGCGGCGCAGGCGCGCGGCTACGAATATATGGCGCTTACCGATCACAGCCGGCGCGTTGCCATGGCGCATGGGCTCGACCCGCCGCGCGTGGCGCGGCAGATCCGCGAAATCGACAAGCTCAATGCCAAGTTCAAGGGTTTCACCATCCTCAAGGGCATCGAGATCGATATTCTCAAGAACGGTAGCCTCGATCTGCCTGATTCGACGCTCGAAAAGCTGGACGTGGTGGTGGCTTCGGTACACTCGTTCTTTGATCTTCCACGCGAAGCGCAGACCGAGCGCGTCGTGCGCGCCATGCAGAACCGCCACGTCTCGATCATCGGACATCCGACCGGCCGTCTTATCGGCGAGCGCGAGCCCTACGAGATCGACATGGAACGGGTCATTGCCGCCGCGCATGAGTTTGGCTGCTATTTGGAAATCAACGCCGAGCCGAATCGATTGGACCTGAACGATATCCATGCCCACGCCGCCAAGAGCAAAGGCGTCAAGGTCGCGATTTCAACCGACGCGCATTCGGCCAACCACTACCAATACATCCGCTTCGGCATCGATCAAGCGCGGCGCGGCTGGTTGACTGCCGACGACGTGATCAACACGCGATCACTGACTGATTTGAAGAAATTGTTGGCGCGCCGAGCAGCTTAACGCCGCCAAGCAGATTTTGTAGAAATCGAACGCTGTTGCCGTAGCACTTCAATCACGCTAACGCATGGTCGTGCTGCGCCAGGCGCTTGTCGACCTCGGCAGCAAGGCGAATAAGCGAATCCGCAGTGTCGACGGGACACGTTGCCCCCGGGACGAGGTCGCGCAGTGGCTCCGGCAGGCGCTCGAGATCATGCGCGGCCCGCGCCCGGATCTCGGCGAGGGCAGGCGTTGGTCCGAGGCGCCGGCCGTCCTTCATCACAAGCTCGATCAGCGGCTCGCCGACTTGGGCGTCAGATTCGAGCGACAGAACATCGCCAGAGATGCGGCCGTCCGCCCCGTAATGACGCCAAACCTGCTTGCGCCCCGGCCACGTCGCCTTGCCAGTCGAGCGTTTGCGCCGCGCCAAGCCGGCATATTCCTGAAGCTTATAGGCGCAGTCGAGTGCCGGAACATCCGACGAGGTCGTCAGACTGGTGCCGAGACCAAAGCCATCGATCGGTGCATCGGCTCGGACAATTTCGGCAACGTAGTCCTCATCCAATCCGCCGCTGGCAAAAATGGTCACGTCGGCAAGTCCACCGTCGTCCAGGATGCGGCGGACGTTTCTCGACAAGGCAATAAGATCGCCGCTGTCCAGCCGCACCGCCCGGATCTTGATGCCGCGCGCGGCGAGGCGGGGAGCCAGCGCGACCACTTTCCTCGCCGCCGCTTCGGTATCATAGGTATCGATGAGCAGCGTGAGGTTCTGTGGACGCGAGCGCGCGAAGGATTCGAAGGCTGCGCTTTCAGTGTCGTAAGCTTCGACGAAGGAGTGGGCCATCGTACCGAATGTTGGGATGCCGAACTGCTCCTCGGCCAACACGGTCGCGGTACCCGCGAAGCCGGCGATGTAACTGGCGCGGGCGGCCATGAGACCGGCTTCAGCGCCGTGTGAACGGCGCAGGCCGAAATCGACCATGAGCTTGCCGGGCGCAGCCAGCACCATGCGCGCGGCTTTGGTCGCGATGAGCGTCTGGAAATGCACAATATTGATCAGTCTAGTCTCGACCAGCTGCGCTTGCGGCATCGGTGCAGTGACGCGCAAAATGGGCTCATTGGCGAAGAACACGCGGCCTTCCGGCATGGCGTGCACGTCACCGGTGAAGCGAAAGCCGGCAAGGCGGTCGAGCAATCCATTGTCGAACCGGTGCGTACGGGCGAGCCAGTCGATCTCTTCAGGCGAGAAGCTCAGGTTTTCGAGAAAATCCAAGACCTGTTGGAGTCCGACGGCGATCAAGAATCCCCGCCGCGGTGGGAATTTGCGGACAAAAAATTCGAAGACCGCCGTCTTGGTCTCGCCATGGTCCAGATAGGCCTGGATCATGTTCAGTTGATAGAGGTCGGTGAGCAGGGGGCTCGTAAGCGGATTCATCCGACAAGTCTTCTTATCGACGCGATCGCCGGCGCAGGTCTGCCGCCTGAGATGTTCGATTGCGTCCGAGCTGCGCGTTAACTGACGCGCGCCAGTTCTTCATCCTCGTTCTCGGTCAAAATCGTGACGATGTCCGCCGCCACACCCTTGATCGGCTCTCCGGCACCGAACACATCGGCGTCGCCTGCAAGCCACACCGATGCCTCTTCAACATCCGCAATAGTCGGCTTCAGCGACACGATTTCCAGCATATCGGCCGGATCGAGATCGCCCAGGATGCCCTTGATATCATCTTGTGTCGCAAGCGCCGCTGCACGGGAATTGAGTTTTGACATGGGTCCCTCCGACACTGGTGCAACGTGAAACTCAATCGCAAAAACGCGTCATGCGCGTTGATCTTGGTCAATTACCGAGCAGCGCCCGTCAGTCGACTGCAGTTGGTGACTTGACCGGATGGCGAGCCAGTATCTCAATGACTTCCGTGTCGGAAACCTGGCAGAAATCGGCATAGAACAACCCAATTGCTCCGAACTCTTCGTAGTTCTCAAGGCACACGGTGTCATCCGCCTCTCCTCGCAAGTTCTTCAGGGTGTCTGTCGGCGCAACTGGGACGGCCAACACAAGTGTGCCTGGCTTGCGCGTCCTGATCGCATGCAAGGCGGCGCGGGTGGTCGCGCCGGTCGCAATGCCATCATCCACGACGATCACTGTGTGGCCGGAAACGTCCGGATGTGGGCGATCGCCGAGGTAGAGCTTACGGCGCCGTTCGATTTCGCCGAGTTGCTCGTCGCGAATGGCATTGAACTCAGTCTCACTCACACCGCAAAGCTGGATGACTTCCTCATTGCGCACAATGATGGGCTCAGCACCATCGACAACGGCGCCCATGGCAAGCTCGGGCTGAAACGGCACTCCGATCTTACGCACCAGGACTAGGTCGAGCGGCGCATCGAGCGCGGTCGCGACCTCCGCTGCCACCGGGACACCGCCGCGCGGCAACGCCAGCACGACCGGCCGTCGATTCTTATAAGGCGCGAGCGCCTTGGCTAGTTTTCGGCCGGCATCTATGCGATCGGTGAATGGCATGATGTGCTCCGCAATCTATGTGGTATTGACGCGCACATGCGAGCTGAGATGCGTTTTGAACCAACGCTCGGCATGCGCAATCGCCAACTCGAGAGTGCCTTGCTCCGGAAACAGGTGAGTTGCACCCGGTACGATCTCGATCGCCTTCGGGGCGGTTAGGTGTGCAAAGGCTTGCTCGTTAAGCTCGATCACGCCGTAATCGAGGCCGCCGACGATCAGCAAGGTCGGTGCGGCCACACGCTCAAGCGCAGCACCCGCAAGATCGGGCCGCCCTCCGCGGGAGACAACAGCGCCAATACGCGCGCCGAGTCGCGCGGCGGCGACCAGGGCTGCCGCGGCTCCCGTACTCGCTCCGAACAAGCCAAGCGGCAAGGAGGCGAGCTCTGGATCGTTGTCGATCCAGCGGACGACATCGACGAGGCGTGCCGCGAGCAGCGGAATATCGAAGACGTTAGCGCGTTCGCGCTCTTCGTCGTGCGTGAGCAGGTCGAATAACAGAGTTGCTATGTCTTGCGCGTTTAACGCATTGGCGACCGCCATGTTGCGCGGGCTGAATCGGCTGGAGCCGCTACCGTGGGCGAACACGACCAGCGCGCTTGCCGAGGCAGGCAAATGAAGAGTGCCGGCGAGGCCAAGCGGGCCGATCGTTACCTCACGCGCGGCCATCGCGTTGGCTTGGTGCGTATGGGGGTGGATGACCACTGAGGCGCACATGACCTAACTCCCCAGAAAAGCTTAAAAATATAACCATAAATCCAGTCATTATCGTTTGATCGGCATCAACTAATGCAGGCGGCAACGCATTAAATTATCGGCCAAGGTGGAACGGCCCTTGCACGGACTCTCGATCAAAGGCGCCGGGTCGACGCTCGACGCTAAAGTCAACTTCTTGAGCCGGCCGGATGCGTACCGGCCTACTCCGGGTGAGGTCGTTTGCCGGGAAACCCATATGTCATGGGTCTTTCTCGTCGGCGACCGGGTTTACAAGCTCAAGAAACCGGTCCGCTTTCCCTATCTCGACTTTTCCAGCCTGGCGCGGCGCGAGGCCGCCTGCCGGGCCGAATTACGGCTCAATCGCGCGCTCGCCCCGAACATTTATCTCGACGTCTTGCCCCTGGTGGATACCGGCAAGGGGCTCGCGATCGGTGGCGCCGGCGTTGCGGTCGATTGGCTCGTTGTCATGAAGCGTCTCGACGAAAGCAACATGCTCGATTGCCTCATCGCCGAGCAGCGTGTCGATATCGTCAAGCTTGGCCGTCTTGTGGCGGCGCTGGCGCAATTTTACCGCTCGGCAACCCCGGTCTTCCTCGCTCCAACGGTGCACCTTCTCGACTGGAAGCGCAGCCTCGCCTACAACCGACGCATCCTCCTCGATCCTCGTTTCGGTATTCCCGCCGGCGTGGTGCAGCGCATCGACCATGCGCAGCGCCGGTTTCTGGACCGGAAAAGCGGCCTCATCGCCGCCCGCCTTCGCCATCGTCGGATCGTCTCTGGCCATGGCGACCTGCGCCCCGAGCACATTTGGCTCGGCGATCAGGTCAGGATCATCGACTGTCTCGAATTCAATCCGCGGCTTCGGGTGGTCGACCCGTTCGATGAGATTGCCTATCTCAGTCTTGAATGCGAGCGGCTCGGTGCGGCTTGGGTTGGCGCTTTTATCGAAGGCCGCATGAAACGCATGTTGCAGGACGGCCCCGCGGAGGAACTGTTCACATTCTATCGCTGCCATCGTGCGATGCTACGCGCGCGGCTCGCGATCGCGCATCTTCTCGAGGAGCATCCACGCACGCCGGAGAAGTGGCCATGGCTGGCTGCCACGTACCTCAGGCTGGCCGAGAAAAGCGCCAGAAAGCTTGAGGTCTTTCTTAGAAAACCAGCAGATCGGTAAGGCTGCGTTCCTCGTGCAAACGTCGTATCGTCTCGGCGAGCAGCGGGGCCGCGGGCAAGATCACGAGTTTCTTGTTTTTCGCCGGGCTATCGAGACGGAAGGCCGGAACCGCATCGGTGACGACGACCTGGTCGATCGCAGGATCGGCAATCACTTCCGCCGCCCCCGGCATGAATAGCCCGTGGGTGACGAGCGCAATCACCCGCTTGGCGCCGTTTTTTCGTGCCGAGCGGGCGGCGCGGAGCAACGTGTTGCCGGTGCTGATTAGGTCATCGACAATCAGTGCGGTCGTCCCTGCCACATCGCCGACAAACAGATCGCCAGACACGACGCCTGCGCTGCGGTGCTTTTCCGCCAGTCCCTTGCCGACCGGCCGGATGAGCGCCGCTTCTAGGGCCTCGCGCAGCAATTCGGCGCGCTTCATACCGCCGGCGTCGGGCGCGATGACCGATAATTTCTCGTCGGCGAGGGTCTTTACATAATCCACGAACAAAGGCGTGCCGGTCAAAGCGACGGTACGGCAGCGGAACGCATTCTCGAATGCAACGGGGTTGTGAACTTCGAGCGTAACCACGCAATCAGTGCCCACGCGCTCGAACATGCCGGCGATGTAGCGAGTGGTCACAGGGTCATTTGGCTTGGTGCGGCGGTCTTTGCGCGCATAGCAAAGATAAGGCGTTATTGCCGTGACGCGCGCAGCGCCCGCATCCTTTATTGCGCCGATGAAAAACAATAACCGACACAGTTTGTCATTGGCGCTTTGCACCGGCCCGCCGTGCAGGCTTTGCACGACAAAGACGTCGGCGCCATTCACGGCATCGAGTGGGCGTGCCTTGTGCTCGCCATCTTCGAATTCGCGCTCCTCATGGGCGGCGAACGGCTCATGCAATGCCGCCGATATGCCGGTGCCCAACTCGGCGCTGGCATTTAGACAAAACAGCCGTAAGGGTGCACTTTCCATTGCCTCGCTCCACTAGCCGAGCAAGTGGTTAAGTGACCATTGAGCGCAGCTAATGTTAGGGTAGGATGCGGCGCTGGGCCCGATTGTCATTGATCGGGATCAACCCCTTGTTATGCAAGCGCATGGGGCCCCGAGCGATCTTAGCATCATCGAGCAGTGGCCAGCAGCGGTAGCCTGCGGTTGCGACGCCCACGATTGATCAAGGTCAACCCGTCTTGAACGCGGCAGGCGTAAATAGGCGCTATGCAGTTCAGATCAAGCGCCTTTTCGGATGGCAATCCCATTCCACGCCGGTTCACTTGCGACGGCCAAGATCTGTCGCCGCCGCTCGAGTGGAGCGGAGTCCCGGCGCAAGCTCGCAGTTTTGCGATTATCTGCGACGACCCCGACGCGCCCGGCGGGACCTGGCATCATTGGGCCGCCTATGACATCCCAACCGATCGATCAGCGCTTCCCGAGGGAGCGGCCCAGCATGGCGGCGAGATCGCGTTTAAACAGGGGATCAACGACTTCGGAAAACAGGGCTACGGCGGTCCGTGCCCACCCCATCGGCACGGGCCTCATCATTATCATTTTCACATTTTGGCGCTCTCGCTTGCGCACCTGCCGCTCGGGGACAAGTCGTCGTGTGCGGATATCGAACGAGCGGCCCGAAAGCACAGTCTCGCCGAAGCGAGCTTTGTTGGATCATACGAGCGATGACCGAGCAGGAATGCTAGCTTGGTACTGCCTTCGATGCCGAGCTTTGAGACGTGCGGGCTGCCGTGACAGACCTATCAAATACAGATGAAATTGCGTTTAAAACAGAATCCGGTGTCCGGCCAGAACGGATTTTCGTGGCGTTGCGGATCGCACCCGAGATTGCGCAAGAGCTTTCGCGATATGGAAACGGACTCGAACAATTCTCCGTTCGTCCGGTGCCTACGGCTGATATCCACCTCACGCTGGTGCCGCCATGGAATGAAGTATCAATAGCCGACGCCGTTACGAAACTTCGTCGGGAGACCGAGACGTGTGGCGCCTTCACTCTTGCATTCCGCCATATCGGCTATGGGCCTGAGCCTAGACGCCCGCGTTTTCTTTGGGCGGAGTGCGTTGCCAGCAATGAGCTCGCAGAGCTCCGTGCGGCCTTGCTTAGAGCCTGTGGGCAGGTCGATGAACGCTCGTTTCGTCCGCATGTTACGCTCGCTCGACTCCGCGATAAGGGACGCGCCATCGCGCGAAAACACCCGGTCGATCAGGATCTTGCCTTCACCCAGCAGGTCAACACGGTCGCGCTAATGCAATCTCCGGTTCCTGGTGAGAGCGGCTATAAAGTACTTGTATCGCTGCCGCTTGGCGCGCGCCGATAATGAAGTAGGCCGGCACTTCGTTTCGCCATGGCTGACCTCAGTGGCCCGCCTCCGCGCCCGATAGCGGCTCGATGACCAACACTGGAACGCGCCGCGCTGCGGCAATCGCCGAAGCGGCCGTATCCTCGAATGCGCCGCGCGTCATGACAACGAGCCGCTCTTGGGTTTGCCGGAAGGCCTGGGCGCAGATCGCCGGATCAGGTAGTGCGATCTTGGCCGCGGACAGACGTTTGATCGTGAGGCCGGTATTGGCGGCGAAGGTGGAGATGTGCGGGTCGTTCGCGTCGAGACCGTCGGCTTCAATGATAACCAGTTCTTCTTTGGCCGCGAGTGCGATAGCAGCAGCAGCGTGAATGCTCGGATCATCGGCCGCAGCCGCGATCGCAACGATGGGGCCCTTCGTTCGCGTGATTTGTGTCGGAACCAACATAACGGCTCCGGCTGATTGAAAGGCTGCCTGTAAAAGCCAAGTGAATTGCTGGGTCGCACGCTCGGCCGGATTCAGGGGCTCGAAGATCATGACAATGTCGCCGGTTCGCGAAATCGATGCAATCGTCTCGGCCAGGGTTCCGCGAACGAGCTCAAACTGGTATCGTGTGCTAAGGCGGCTCGCCGCGTTCGTGAACATTCGCTCGATGCTGCGAGCGGAAAGTTCGAAGTCGCGCGACAGTTGATCGAGATGGATTGCGCGCCAACCGCCTCCGAGCGACCTGAGTTCGCGTGCAAAGGGAATCTTGGCCAGATCGCGCAGACTCGTGTCTTCGATCAATAATCCGAGCAGATCGAGATGCAGCAAGTCGGCGAGCTCGACAGCAACCCGCATCGTGCGGTCCGGCGCGCTCGGCTGGAGGCCAAGCACAAGACGCCTGAAACTGTGCGGTTTCATCGGCATGATTAATTGACGGGGAGCGCCCCCGCGCCTTGACTGGCGAAAGCCCTCCGGACGCTGGCGAAAGCCCGCAGCCGGTCTTCAACGCGTTGATTAATGCCGCCGATGGGATAATTGCCATCGACGCCGCGGTCGCCGGCAGCGATGCCGGTCAATAGAGCAATGCCTTCATTGATCGTAGCGACTGGATAGACCGCAAAGCGGCCTGTGGCGCAGGCGTCGATGACATCCTTGCGCAGCATCAAATGTTGCACATTGGCCTGTGGAATCAGCACACCTTGCGTTCCCGTTAGGCCGCGCTTCTCGCATATATCGAAAAAGCCCTCGATCTTCTCATTGACGCCGCCGATCGCTTGAATCTCGCCGTGCTGATTCACCGATCCGGTCACCGCCAGATCTTGCCGCAACGGGACATCCGCCAGCGCCGAGAGCAGAGCATAGAGTTCGGCTGACGATGCGCTGTCGCCCTCGACGCCGCCATAAGACTGCTCGAACACAAGACTAGCGAACAGGGACATCGGAGTGTCGAGCGCGTAACGGCCGGCCAGGAAGCCGGAAAGGATGAGAACGCCTTTGGAATGCACCGGCCCGCCGAGTTCTACTTCACGTTCGATATCGACGACCTTTCCACTGCCTGGTCTCACCTGGCAGGTGATGCGGGTTGGACGCCCGAACGAAAATCCGCCGAGCTCGATGACGCTGAGGCCATTGATTTGGCCGACATGCGCTCCAGCCGTGTCGATGAGCGCTACTTTTTCGAGAATAGCCTCCTGTGTTCGATCGCGCAGTCGCGCCGCGCGCCGGATGCGCGCCAGCAGGGCTCCATCCACATCGGCACGCGAGATGACGCTGCGTTTTGCCTCGCCAGCGCCGAAATCCGCTTCGATCAGGATTTCGCGCAGCTGTTCTGTGACCAACGAAAGCTTGCCGGCATGCTCCGCTGAGCGTGCAGCATGTTCGAGCACGAGCGCGACCGCTTCGCGATCAAGCGGCTTCAATCCGTCGCGCCGCGCCAGGGTCGCCACGAGCCGCGCCAGGGTCGCCTCGTTCTCGGGCGTGCGCGCGAGATCGTTTTCGAAATCGGCAAGAACCTTAAAATACTCGGCCAATTCGGGATCAAGGGCGGCAAGCAAAAAATACAGCAGTCGGTCCCCGAACAGGATGACCTTTACGTTGAGCGGGATCGGGTCGGGCTCGAGTGACACCGTGCTGGTGAACCCCAGGAACCGCCCAATGTCTTCGATGGCGACCTTGCCCTGCCGCAGCATGCGCTTGAGCGCCGCCCAGCTGAATGGCTCCAGCAGCACGCTGCGCGCATCGAGCAGCAGATAGCCGCCATTGGCCCGATGGATTGCTCCGGCCTTGATGAGGCGGAAATTGGTCACCAGCGCCCCGCGCACCGGAATGTACTCAATGCGTCCAATCAGGTTGGCTAGGGCCGGATGCAGTTCCTCGATGATCGGAGCCTGCTTGTCGCCGCTCTGCGTCACCAGGACGTTGATCTCATAACGATCGAATACGTTGCTCGGTCTAAATTCTGCGGTGTCGCCATCTTCGCTTTCACTCTTGCCGACGAACATCGCAACATTTTCCACCAGATCGGTACGTACCGTTTCGATGTGCTGGACAACACGGGCCAGGTCGCGAAAGGTCGACTTCGCGTCCTCAATCAGCTGGTCGACGGCGTATTTCGCGGTATCGCGGTTGAGCTGGCGCACTTCGTCACGACGCTGTGTCTCCCATTGCGGCAGCTGGTGAATGATATGCTCGAGGTCTTTCTCCAAGGCTTCGATGGTTGCGCGGATCTCATTGCGCTTGGATTCGGGCCAATTGCTGAATTCGTCGGGCGGGACGACCTGACCGTCTTTGGCAGGCGCCAGCGCAAACCCGAGTGGTGTGCGCAGCAGGACGATGTCTTTTTCGGCAGCCTTGTCGCGTAGCGCGGAGAATGCCTCGCTTTGCTTTTTCTGTAATGACTCGTCGATGGCGCCGCGCCGGGTCTGATAGTCCTCGCTCTGGAAAACCGCTGGCAAAGCCGCTTTTAGATCGTCGATCAGCTTGTGCATCGCGTCGTGAAATGTGCGTGCCCGGCCGGTCGGGAGCTCGATCGCGACTGGCCGCTCGGCATCGACGAAGTTGTTAACATAGACCCAATCCGAAGGGCTCGGCCTTGCGCGCGCTTCCTCAGCCAGGACCGCCTTGACCGCGTCCGGCATGCGGGCACCGTTGGGGCCGATGACAAAGAGATTGAAGCCGTCTTTTCCGACCTGGGTACCAAACCGGATCGCTTCGAGCGCGCGCGCTTGGCCAACCAAGCCTTCGATCGGCTGCAACTCTGCCGTCGTCGAGAATAGCAAGCTCGACAGATCGGTCGCGCGATAAAGCTGCGCAAGTCGGAGCGGCTGCAGGGCCGTTCCTGGGGCGGTAACGGCGGTGTCCACGTGATGCACTCCTCGCTTGAGGGTGCATTTCAGCCGAATTGGCTGCGCGGACCTTGACGTGAATCAAAGGCCGTCCTGCTTTGCGCGAGCGGATGGCGCCAATGGCAACTATTCGTCGATATCCGTCATTTTTTCAGGCGCCGAGAATTAAAGCCGCTGCAATATAAGGCAACCGCAGTGCATCAGCGACGGCACGGCAGGTGATCTGGCCGGCATGCACGTTGAGCCCATTCTGTAGATTTGCATCCTCGATTAGTGCCCGCGGGAACCCTTTATCCGCCAGGGCCAGAATGAACGGACGCGTTGCATTATTGAGCGCGAACGTGGATGTTCGCGGCACTGCGCCCGGCATGTTCGCAACGCAGTAATGCACGACATCATCAACCATAAAAGTTGGCCGTGAATGCGTCGTCGGATGCGATGTTTCGACGCACCCGCCTTGATCGATCGAAACGTCGACGATGACCGCGCCCGGCTTCATAGATTTGACTGCGTGAGCCGACACGAGCTTGGGGGCGACGCCGCCGGCGACCAGGGCCGCCCCAATAACAACGTCAGCCGATTTGCAGAGCGATTCGATCTCTTCGGTATGAGCGGCGAGAACTCGCACGCGATCGCCAAAGCCCTGTACAAGCCGACGCACGGTCTCGGCCCTTCGCGTCGCGATGGTGACGTCGCCGCCCATCCCTTCGGCGACTTCGGCTGCGGTAGCGCCAACGGTGCCGCCGCCAAGAATAACCACTTTGCCGGCCGGCACGCCGTCGACCGCGCCCAGCAGGATTCCGCGGCCACCCTGCGGCCGTTCGAGAAAGTGGGCGGCGACGTGGGGCGCCATGCGGCCGGCGATTTCCGACATCGGTGCCAGCAAGGGCAGCTTCCCCGCCGTGTCAGTGACGGTCTCATAGGCTATAGCCGTTACGCCGGACGCCATAAGGTCATGCGTCTGTTCGCGATCGGCAGCCAAATGCAAATAGGTGAAGATGATCTGGCCGCCGTGCAGTCTGGCGCGTTCAGCCGCAAGCGGCTCCTTCACCTTCACGATCAATGCGGCGCGCTGAAATATTTCCTCCGCGCAGGGCATGATGCGGGCGCCGGCTGCGGCATAGTCGTCGTCGCTGATGCCGGCGCCATCGCCGGCGTGAGTTTCGACGTCGACTTCATGACCTCTGGCGATCAACTCCTTGATCGTCGATGGAATGAGGCCGACCCGATATTCATCGGCTTTGATTTCTTTTGGAACGCCGACCAACATGAGCTGCTTCCCAGCGGCGATCAGCCTTTGACGCAAATCAACGGGCGCAGCCGCGCCACCCGTCGAGCTAGGCCAGCATGCTCGGCCGCGGCGACAACCGCGCCCACGTCCTTGTAAGCGCCGGGCGCCTCTTCGGCCACGCCGCGGGTCGATGGGCTTCTGATCAGAATGCCTTGCGCCGCTAGATCGTCCACGATCTTGCGTCCGCTCCATTGCTTGAGTGCGGCATGACGGGAGCGGGCGCGGCCTGCGCCATGGCAGGCGGACGAGAATGCCTTTTGCTCCCCGCTTGCCTCGCCGACCAGAATATACGAGCCGGTTCCCATGCTGCCGCCGATCAGCACCGGCTGGCCGACGGCGCGCAGCGTTTCGGGTAGACTTTCGTGGCCGGGTCCGAATGCACGGGTTGCGCCCTTGCGATGAACAAACAGGTCGCGGCACTTCCCCGCGACGGCGTGCGGCTCGACCTTGCAGGTGTTATGAGAAACGTCGAACAGTAGCCGCAAGTCGTGGTCGGGAAAAAAGTGCCCGAAAATACGCCTTGCATAGTGACCGAGAATCTCCCGGTTCGCGAGTGCACAGTTAATTGCCCCTCGCATTGCACCTAGGTAACGTTGGCCGACTTCGGAGTTGATCGGCGCGCAGGCGAGTTCGCGGTCGGGAAGCTTGATGCCTGAGGCCTCCGCCACGACGACCATTTCCTTCAGGAATTCCGTTCCAATCTGGTGCCCCAGCCCGCGTGAGCCGCAATGGATGGTGACGACGACATCGTCCTGCTCCAGGCCGAAAATAGCGGCAACATTTGCATCGAGGACTTCTGCGACGGCCTGCACCTCAAGATAGTGGTTGCCTGAACCCAGCGTACCCATCTCGCGACGTTGGCGTTCCTTGGCGCGCTCCGACACGCAACCCGGCTCAGCACCCGCCATCCGACCTTGCTCCTCGATCCGTTCGAGGTCGCGCGCATCGCCCCAGCCGCGATCGATCGCCCATCGCGCACCGCCTGTGAGCATTGCATCCATGTCGATGGCATCGAGCGTGATCGTGCCTTTGCTGCCGACGCCGGCCGGGATCTGGCGATAGAGCGAGTCGGCCAATGATTTCTGCACGGGCCGGATGTCGCTGACCTTAAGCCCGGTCAGCATCGTGCGCACGCCGCAAGAGATGTCGAAGCCGACGCCCCCCGCCGAGACGACGCCGCCCTGATCCGGATCAAATGCTGCGACGCCGCCGATCGGGAAGCCGTAGCCCCAATGCGCATCGGGCATTGCATAAGATGCTTGCACAATTCCGGGGAGCGTCGCGACATTAACCGCTTGCTCATAGACCTTGTCGTCCATGTCACGGATCAGGTTCTCATCGGCGTAGATGATCGCGGGTACACGCATCGCCCCCTGCGGCTCGACGCGCCAGGTCGTCTCATCGACACGGGTGAAGCGGGTAGGGTCCATGGCCGAAATCCCTCACACGTCTACGACGCAGGCCGCCGACCAGAGCCCTTTATCGTCCGCGGCGACTTTGAGCGCTGTGTAGGTCGCGCCTTTAGGCTCACAAGCGGGCGCATGCCGCCCAACGTCGACTGGTTCACCCCACAGGGTTCCGTTAAGCCGTGTACCCTCGATCCGTACCGCGAAGCGGCTGAACAACACGCCACGCACCGCCATCTCATAGATGATGGCATTAAGCCATTCGACGAACAGCAATTCGAGGTCCGGGGCTCCACAACTCACCTCGACCCGAATCTTCGGTTCAATCTCGGCGCGTGTCACAATCGCGGCCAGCGCTTGCGCCGCCTGTTCAAACGCTTCCGCTGCGGTCGTGCCAAATCCGCGAATCCCGACATCGGCATCATGGGGGAAATGCTCCCACTTTGTCTTGCTGACGGCGTAGGTAGCGGATCCGCTCATGCGCGCAGACTGTGTTTCCCCATCAGCCTCACGGTGCTCGCCTGCGGCCCCTTCTCGCCCATTTCTTCCGCGTACGTCACCCGAGAGCCTACGGCTAAGTGTGGATAAGCGTTGTCGAGCACGCTGTTACGATGGAAATAAATCTCCTGGCCATCGGTGGATTCCAGGAGCCCAAATTCCCCCAGTGGGTCGAGTTGCACCACTGTCCCAATCGGCGGGCCCTCGTGATGCTTCACCTGCCCCTGCAGCTCGCGAACGTGATCCTGCAACTGTCGGCGCGCCCGCTTGAACGCGTCGTTGATGGCGAAGTCGAGATCTGAATGGCGCTCGTCGGCCTGTGCAGTTCGCTCAACATTGACCTCGCGGCCGTCCGGAAGGGCCAGACGAATGTTGACCTCAAAGAGACCGCCTTTCCGGTGATGACCACCGGGCGCTTTCAGCACTACCCGGCAGGCCGTCACGCGACCGAAACGCTGTTCGAGATTGTCGACATGCTTGGCAAGGGCGGCCTGGATATACGGCCTCGCTTCTATTCCCTGATATTCGATTTCGACTGGCGTCTGCATGGTCTCGCTCCGATTTATTTACCTAAAATGCGCGCAGCGCGTCACATTGCCATTTCCGGTTCTGGGTTACGTTCCTTGTTGACTTCTGGAATTTCCGTCATCGTGGCTTCCGTCAGCAAGAGAATGCTAGCGACCGACACGGCATTTTCGAGTGCGATGCGAACGACCTTGGTCGGGTCGATGATTCCGGCTTCGATGAGATCGACGTATTCCTTGCGCCCGGCATCGAAACCTTCATTGCCGGTCCCGCTCAACATGCGCGCGACCACAACACCGCCATCCACGGCAGAATTCTCCGCGATCTGGCGCGTTGGCGCTTCCAGCGCCCGCTTTAAAATCTGAACGCCGGTCTTCTCGTCGCCGTCGCATTTTGCTTCTTCTTCGGCCACCGCCTTGACGCAACGCAGCAAAGCCAGTCCACCGCCCGCCACGATCCCTTCGGCAACCGCGGCCTTGGTTGCGCTGATGGCGTCGTCGAGCGCTTCCTTTTTTGACTTCATCTCGGATTCGGCGGGAGCGCCAACGCGGATCACGGCGACGCCGCCAACAAGCTTAGCCAGCCGCTCCTGCAGCTTTTCGCGATCGTAGTCGCTGGTGGTGTTTTCGATTTCGCGGCGTATCTGCTCGATGCGCCCATCGATTTGTTTGCGATCGCCGGCACCGCCGATGATCGTCGTGTTGTCCTTGTCGACAACGGCGCGCTTGGCGTGGCCGAGTTGCTCGATCGTGACGTGCTCAAGCTTGATGCCGAGGTCCTCGGAAACCACCTGGCCGCCGGTGAGGGTGGCGATATCACCAAGCATCGCTTTGCGACGATCGCCGAAACCGGGAGCTTTGACCGCGCAGCTTTTGAGCGCGCCACGAATTTGATTGACGATCAGCGTGGCAAGCGCCTCGCCTTCGACGTCTTCCGCAACGACCAACAGCGGGCGCGCTTCCTTCGCGACCTGCTCCAGCAGCGGGACGATATCCTTGAGGATGCTAATCTTGCGGTCAGAAATGAGCACCAGTGCGTCCTCCAGCACGGCCTCCATTTTCTCCGGATTGGTGATGAAGTACGGCGAGAGAAAGCCGCGGTCGAACTGCATGCCTTCTACGACATCGAGGGATGTTTCGGTTGTCTTGGATTCCTCGACCGTGATCACACCATCGCCACCGACTTTGTCCATGGCGTCGGCCACCAGTTCGCCGATTGCTGGATCGTTGTGCGCGGAAATGGCGCCAACTTGTGCTTTTTCCTTGCGCGTTTTGACCGGGCGCGACATTGCTCGCAAAGCCTCGATCGCCCGCTTGGCGGCACGATCAAGGCCGCGTTTAATGTCAATCGCGCTGGCGCCGGCAACCACGTTGCGGACGCCGTCAGCGAATATGGCGTGCGCCAAAATCGTCGCCGTGCTGGTTCCATCGCCAACCATGTCGCCGGTCTTTTCCGCTGCCTGCCGAAGCATGCGGGCGCCGAGATTCTCTTCCGGGTCCTTGAGATCGAATTCCTTGGCGATGGTGACGCCATCGTTGCATACGATCGGCGCACCCCATTTCTTTTCGATCAATACCGCCTTGGACCGTGGACCCAAGGTCACGCGCACCGCATCGGCGAGTTGAGTAGCGCCCCGCAAGACCTTTTCGCGGGCGGCCGAGCGGAACAGAATTTGTTTGTGAGGCATTACAGTGGCCTCCTGACATGTGCCGCCGCAGATGCCGCATTTAAATTGAAAATGCCGACGAAAACTGCGGCGAGCGGTAAACCAAACGCGCGGCCGGAGGATTATTCGCTGGCCATGCTTGCCTCCGCGACATGACAGGACGCAGGCGCGCGAGCTATGCCGCTTCGTCTAGCTCGCGCTGAACTCCATAAGTGGCAGATTTATATAGAGATGATTTGTTTGCGCATTGAGTTACGTCAAATAGATTGTGGTACGAGGTCGAGAATGCCGGCGGTTAAATGGGGGTGGACATGGAGATCCCTTCATTCCGTGACTGCGAAAGCGGCCGGTACGGCGATCATTGCTGGCCATCGAATTGCGTTTGAATAAGTTCAATCACATCGAACTCAGGCCATCACGCGAGCGCGTAGCCGACGGTTTGAGCGAAGGTAACAAACTGATTGGCGCCAAGCTGCATGAGGCGGTCGAGCGCTTTGAAATCGACCGCGCCGCGGAACACGCTGGCGAGACCCTCCGAGGCGCAATACAAATAGACGTTCTGACCGATGAAGCCGGTGTCAACGGAGGCATAGAGCCGCCGATCCATTGGCGGAATGTCATGCATCCGCTCGCCGTGCGCCACATATACGAGGTTGAGCGGGGCTTGGCCGACAAAATCCTGCTCGCCGGTTTGCGCGCGGATATCACTTGGCAAATGCCGTATGAGCGCATGCCGCGTGGGCTCGTAAAGCCAAACGCCGTTCGCCATCGCCGCGTAGACATCGATGACCATGATGTGGCGCCAATAGGGCGCGGTGCGGTCGCCGCTTGGACGATTAACCCCGAATGCGGCCCATAACAGATCGGATAGAATCTGATCGGATATCGGCCGATCGGAATACTCGCGCGTCGATCGACGCAGTTTCAGTGCCTGCATAAGTGGCTTGCCGGCATCAAGCCGTGGCGGCGGCAGTCGTCGCTCTGCGCCGTCCTGCGCGGCCAAGCTGGGCGCCGTTGACAAGATTGCGGCGGCCATTAGGGCTGTATTGGTTTGCCGGCGCGTCATCATGATAACCTTCTCAACTCTTCGGCTGGGGGACTGCGGCGGCCTCAACCAGTCGCGCTGCCGGCAGGTGTGGCATGCCGGTTGGTTTCGATCGCGCTGATCAGCTTCGTCAGCTCCGCTTTGGCCGCTGCATCCTGCACTTCCGCCACTACACTGGCGGTGCCGCGTCCGGAGCGGATGAACTCCTTGGCAAAAGTACCAAGATCGATTGTTTGATCAGCGTTTTCCGCGGAAGTTTCGTCGAACAGACGCGGTCCGAGTTCGTCTTCCACCACCACACTGAGCAACCAACCTTCGCTCGCGTGGAGCGGCATGACATCCAGCGTCGCAATCGTTTCGACCTCGCTCAAATCCTCGCGTTCAACGTCGCCAAGATGGCTTTCGCTGCGCAGCGGAATGTCTTGAGGGAAAGCGGTACGTCTGGCCGAGATCCGGAAGGCCGAGGGCGCAATATCAGTTTCAGCTTTCAGCCACCGGACGACTTGGCCCGCATCGATGTCGACTGGATAGGTTTCCATCGCTCACCTCCGCACGGTACGCGGTAGACGCTTGGAAAATGGCAGAGCCCGCGCCCTCCGTCCGTCGAGCCAGAGTCTCCTCCGGGGTTCTCGGACACGAAAGCCACGGGCCCTTCCGCCACGCTTCATCGGCAGGCCGGTTCATCGCGTAGGCAGATCCGCGCCCGTAGACGGTTCACTGCTGTGCTTCGCCGACTTTACCTCTGCACGACGGTAAAAATAGCTGACGACATCGGCCTCATACGCGCATTGATCTCAATCAAAAAGTGAATGGGAATGAACGCTTTTCGGGATTCGCAAGAAAGAGCGGTGCGGCTCGAATTGTCCTATCTCAATGCATCGTCGCGGTCGGTCACATATAAGGCCACGATAGCTGTGATTACTTAGGTGATGCAGATGCCAAACAAAACGATCGACCGATCTATTGCGAGTGAAGACGAGAAAACAGAGCTCAACATTTCTCCAGAAAAGGTCTGCTTCCTCATCGTCAAAGCGCGCGAGTTCGACGTCAAGGAGGAGGCAAACGAAAACGATCCAGGGTCAAATCCTTCCGACGACAAGGATGTGGCCGTGCTGGAGGATCAACCCGACGATCCTGTTGTCGAGGAAATCACGTCGCTAATCGAATCGTTGTCAGTGGATGAGCAGATCGATTTGGTGGCGCTCGCCTGGTTGGGTCGCGACGATACTTCCGCCGATGACTGGCCAGCCGTCCGCGAGGAGGCGGCACGCGCCTACAACGGACGTACTGCTGCTTATTTGCTCGGAATTCCGCAGGTCGGCGATTTCTTGGAGGAGGGGCTCGCGACCTTGGGCCATTCGTGCGAGGAATTTGAAATGGAACGGCTCTAAAAAAATGCGCGCAGGAGAACTATTGCTTCGCATATTTCGCATATAGAGCATCAATTTCCTTGGCGAACAGCGGTATGACGAACTCGCGTTTGACCTTGAGCGTCGGGGTCAACAGACCGGCCTTGATCGTCCACGGCTGCAGGGTCAGATGCACCGCACGGACCTGGGCATAGCGCGGCAACTTGGCGAGCAACGACGCGATCTTGGCAAGCAACTCGATCTTGCTAGCGGGGTGATTAGGTTGCTCGGAATTGAGACCTCGCTTGGCGGCGAAGAGGTCCCAGGTCTGAGCATTGAGCACGATCACGGCTGCCAGGAACGGCCGGCGGTTGCCGACGGCCACGGCTTGTTCGAACAAAGGATCACGGCATAGTTCAGCTTCGACGAGGTTTGGATTGACCTTTTCGCCGATTGACAGAACGATCACATCGGCAAGGCGGCCGCGAATGAAGACGCGGCCCTCACCATTAAGCTCCGCGATATCGCCGGTCGACAGCCAGCCGTCTGGATCGAGCGATTGCTGGGTTCGGCGCTCGTCCTTCCAATAACCCGCCATGATCGCAGGGGAACGCACCAGCAGTTCGCCTTGCGCTGCGAGTTTAATCTCGACGCCGTGCAGCGGCCGCCCGACCGAGCCGGGGAGGTTGTCATCGAGCCCGTTTGCTGCAACGACTGGCGCCACTTCCGTCAGGCCGTAGCCCTCCACCAGCGGCAGCCCGAGGCCAATCAGCATCCGGCTGACGTTGTGTTCCAGCGGTGCTCCACCGCTGATGGCGACCCGCAGCCGACCGCCGAAGGCCGCCAACACGCGCCGTGCGACAAGTGGGTTGAGAACAGACCAGAGCAAGGAAATCTCGGGCGGGAGCTTGGACCGGTGCTGCTGGGCGCAGAAGCGACGATAGCCGACGGCCATGGTGATTTGCAGCAGTTGCCGCCGTATCCAACTGCGTGCGACCTTCATCCGGACCGCAGCGGCCATTCGCTCGAAGAGAAGTGGAACGCCGAGCATTGCTGTCGGGCGGAGCGCCAAGAAATCGTCAGGCAGGTCCTGCGCCGAGCGCGCATAGGCGACTGTGGAGCCAGCGGTCATCGGAAGATAGTAGCCGACGGTGCGTTCGAAAGCGTGTGCCAGTGGCAGGATCGACAGAAACACGTCGTCCGGACGCGGCGGTACCACAGCTGCGGAGGCTTGCGCATTCCAAAGTAAGGCAAAGTGCGAGAGCATTACGCCTTTGGGCCGGCCGGTCGTACCGGATGTGTAGATCAAGGCCGCGACATCGCCCGGCGCCGCCGGGTGTTGGACGGGTGGTCCCGACGCGATTGCAAGAATGGCGGCCAGATTGCAGAGCTTCGGTCCGCCAATTATTTCGGTAACCTCGCCGGTATCGTTTATCCACACGCATTTGAGGCATGGGAATTCGGCGCGGAGAGGCGATAGCGATCTCCACCGCGCGACACTATCAAGCAGGACCAGCCGCGCATCGGAATGGCCAAGGATGTTAGCATTCGTGGCAGCGGTCTCGTGCGGATATAGGCCGACGACGACCAAACCCAGGGCATGAGCTGCTAGATCAAGACAGACCCAATCGATTCCGTTCGGCAGCAGAATCGCAACGTGATCACCGGCCTTCACACCCTCACGCACCAGGGCCCCGCGGAATCGGTCGACGCGGTCGGAAATCATCGCCCAGGTGTGATCGCGCCAGCGTGCGGCCGCGCTATCGTAATCCCGGTAGGCTACCGCGTGCGGGCTGCGTCGGAGACGCTCGCGAAAGAGGCCCCATAACGTGCGGGCTTGCCCGGCGGTAATCCGGTCGGCGTCCGGAACAGCGGACACAGCCTGTGCTGTAATCGCGCGACCCATGGCAATACTAATCCACCGATATACGCCGTCGATCGAATTGGTTAGCGCCTCGGCCGCGACTTGAGGTTGATCGACATCAATGCGCCGCAGCCGCGTCATCGCAGACTATACCAATGTCGCAAACGGTCCGTGTGGCTGCACAGCCGGTCAAAGCGGATGAGGAAGCTCTGCGCGAACGCGACCTGATTGCGGTCGTCGGCGCGCTTGTTCGCGAACTGCATCCGCAACTTTTCCGATTCATCGACGTCATGCGGTCGAGCCGCATCGAACGCGATCTGGGCATCGACAGTCTCGGCCGAACCGAACTGATCCTGCGGATCGAGCGGGCATTTCGCGTGCGTCTGCCGGCGCAGACCATCGGCGAGGCGGAAACCGTGCAGGACTTGATAGCGGCCTTGCAGCGGGCTGGCCCTGCACGCGGCCGCGGTGCCGTTGAAGCGCAGGCGCCTGCGCTTCCGTCGGTGCCCCCGGCAAGCGATGCATCAACATTGATCGAGGTGCTCGAATGGCACTCCGCGTGGCATCCCGATCGTCTGCACCTGACGGTGCTGCAGGACGAGGCGACCACTCTCGGCAGCCTGACCTATGCTGAGCTCGCGAATAGGGCGCGCGCCGTCGCCTACGGCTTGATTGCCCGCGATATTGCGCCCGGAGATCGTATCGCGTTGATGTTGCCGACCGGCATCGATTTCTTCGCGGCGTATTTCGGCACGCTCTACGCGGGGGCAGTCCCGGTGCCGATCTACCCGCCGCTGCGGCTTTCACAGCTGGAAGACCATCTGCGCAGGCAGGTCGGCATTCTCCATAACGCAGGCGCGCGCCTGCTCGTCACCATGCCCGAGGGGCGACGGCTTGCCGGGCTGCTGCGCAGTCAGCTCGAGGACTTGAGTGCAGTCGAGAGCGTCGAGGACCTGCAAGCGGCGCGGGCGGTTGCACTGCCCGCGCCGCTCGGCGCCGATTCGATCGCGTTGATCCAATACACCTCTGGCAGTACCGGCGACCCGAAAGGTGTTGTCCTCAGCCACGCGAATCTTCTCGCCAATATCCGCGCCATGGGCGAGGTCATGCAAGCGAGTTCCGCCGATGTATTCGTCAGTTGGCTGCCGCTCTACCATGACATGGGTCTCATCGGAGCTTGGCTCGGCTGCATGCACTTTGCTGCGCCGCTGTATGTCATGTCGCCGTTGAGCTTTCTGGTTCGACCGGAAAGCTGGCTCTGGGCGATGCATCGCTTCCGCGCGACCTTCTCGGCCTCGCCCAATTTCGGCTTCGAATTGTGCATCAATAAGATCGCCGACGCCGATTTGCAGGGGCTGGATCTGAGTTCATTGCGGATGGTGGCGAATGGCGCGGAGCCGGTTAGCCCACAGACGATACGCCGCTTTATCGAACGCTTCGGCCACTTTGGCTTTTCCCCTGGAGCTATGGCGCCCGTCTATGGGCTCGCCGAATGTTCGGTCGGACTTGCGTTTCCGCCACTTGGGCGCATTCCTTTGATCGACCGCGTCGATCGCGATCAGTTGAGCCGACATGGCATCGCCAAGTCGGCCAGCGCTGACGATCCGCGGTCAGTGGAAATCGTCGCCTGCGGTCAACCGCTGCCCGGCCACGAGATTCGCATCATTGACGAGGCCGGGCATGAGCTCGGCGATCGCCGGGAAGGTCGGCTTGAGTTCCGCGGTCCTTCGACGACACACGGCTATTTCTGTAACGAGACAAAGTCCCGCGAGCTCTTTCATAACGGTTGGCTGGACAGCGGCGACCGCGCCTATATGGCAGGAGGCGATGTCTGCATCACCGGGCGCGTCAAGGACATCATCATTCGCGCCGGGCGTCATCTGTACCCGCAGGAAATCGAAGAAGCGGTGGCCGAGATCTCCGGGATCCGGAAGGGTGGCGTAGCGGTTTTCAGCGCCAGTGACGAGCGCTCGGGTACAGAGCGCGTCATCGTGCTCGCCGAGACGCGCGAAGCGGATGCTGCGGCGCGCGCGCGCCTGCAAGCGCGCGCGCATGAGGTTGTCACGGCCGTTGCAGGGACCCCGCCGGACGAGATCGTGCTCGCCCCGCCGCATACAGTACCGAAGACCTCGAGCGGCAAGATCCGCCGCAGCGCTGCCAAGGAACTCTATGCCCGCGGGCGCATAGGCCCGGTACAGCGCGCGGTCTGGCTGCAAATTTTGCGTTTGTTACTGACGGGCGTCGGCCATCAGCTCGTGCGTCTATGGGGACGTGCCGGGGACGCGCTCTATGCGGTGTGGTGGTGGATTGTGATCGCGTCCGGTTACTTTCTCGCCCTGTTAGCGTGCCTGCTGCTGCCGCGCCTCGATTGGCGCTGGCGGGTCGTCCGCGTGTTCGCCCGCTGCGGGCTGGCGGCGCTCGGAATCCCACTTACCGTTGCCGGCCTCGAACGCATACCACACGGCAATGCCATGCTGGTCTTCAACCATTGCAGTTACATGGACGTTATCGTTCTCGCGGCACTCCTGCCGGGCGAACCGTTGTATGTGGCCAAGCGAGAACTGGCGCAACAGCGTCTTGCCGGCATGCTGCTGCGGCGGCTGGGAGTCCTCTTTGTTGAGCGCTACGACCTCAGCGGCCGGTTGGCCGATACCGAAGCGGTAATCGCCGGAGCGTGGCACGACCGCAATATCGTCTTTTTCCCGGAAGGCAGCTTTACGCGCAGGCCCGGACTTTCCGCGTTCTATTTGGGTGCATTCAAGATTGCCGCCGAGGCGCATTTGCCGATCTTGCCTGGAATCATCCGTGGCACGCGGACGATTCTGCGCAGCGACCAATGGTTCCCCCGCTGGTCTCCGGTGAGTGTTCAGATCGAAGAACCGATCAATCCTTTGGGGACGGATTTTGCATCGATCGTTCGAACGCGGGACACGGTGCGCGATGCCATCCTCAGACGCTGCGGGGAACCCGACCTCGCGCAACTGATAAAGCCTGAAACAACAATGGCTCCTCTCTGATAGACGCAAGCAACGATAGTCATTGCTGCATTAATGTTGAGCGGTGGACCATGAAAGACTGGAACGTCGTCATAAGCGTCTATCAGGACGGTTTCAGACTAGCGTTGCGCGGCTTGCGCCGCCTTGGGCCAATCGAGCGCAGCCCGTACCACAACGTCCTGGTCATGAAGGTCGACAATCCGATTGCCTTGCTCGCGGCAATCGAAAAAAGTACGCAGGAAAATACCGCGCTTTACGATGCGCTCTCGCGTGTCGCGCCAGGCATGCGTTGCTTTTATTTCCACTCAGCCGAGGAATTTGTGGCGACTGTAAAATCCATCTTGTCCGAATGGCTTCCGGACTTGGCAGGACGCTCGTTTCACGTGCGGCTACACCAACGTGGTACGAAACACGATTTACGAACACAGGATGCGGAGCGGTCGTTCGATGATGCAATCATGGAAGCGACCCTGAAGGCTGGAATGGCAAGCAAGATATCGCTCACCAATCCGGATGCGGTCGTTGCCATCGATACGATTGATGGTCGAGCAGGGCTTGCATTGTGGACCCGAGGCGATCTCACGCGCTATCATTTGCTGCGGCCCGACTAGCGCCCGGCTCCGTTATTGTTACCTTTGCCACGACAATGCGAGATGTCCTCTCAGATTTATCGCAACATTTGATCCAAATTGTTGTGTTTCGCGATCAAGTGTTTGTTGCAGAAATTCGATATCTGGAGCAGCTGGACGCACAAGACGGAAGCGGTTAATTCGGAGAGGGACGATTTCGAGCGATATCAAATTACCGTTCGTGATCTCGACATCGGCGAAATACATCGATGCAAGGTCGCCGCGAAAACTCTCGTAGCCTCGAATGCCTTCATAATCGTTCAGAAAATCGCCGCATCCGTAAAGGATCGGCCGATTGTGGTAGACCTCGATACCCTTCACATGATGCGAAGAATGACCATGAACGATCGAGACGTCGGCGCAGTCGATCAGCGTATGGGCAAAGCGTCTTTGGTCTTTCGGTACGTCATACCCCCAATTGCTTCCCCAATGAATGGACACAATGATCACGTCTCCCGTTTGCCGGTCGCGTGTGATTCGTTTAGAAATTTGAGTTGCAGTAGCCTGCGAAAGATTCGCGAGCAGATTTACACCCGCGGTTTTCGGCGTTGCGCCCCAGTTTACCGGCGTTCCGCTCGTCGTCGATGCAAATGAATAAACGACGACCCGACCTTTGCCGACGATATCCATCACCGCCGGCGTGCTGGCTTCGGCAGATGTACGGCCGGCGCCTGCGGCCTTGATCTGCAGACGTTGTAGCGTCGCCAAGGTGTCGAATAATCCCTCGCGCCCCCAATCGAGGATATGATTGTTGGCAAGCACACAGCAATCAATGGCCGCAGCCGCAAACGTATCCGCGTTCTCGGGGCTCATTCGGTAGTTGATGCCCTTGGCCGCATAGTTGTCGCTGCGCGTGATGCTGGTTTCGAGATTGATGATGCGGGCGTCCGGCTGCGCCCGCTTTAATTCGTCCAGCGCGGCGCCCCATATATAGGCAGGATCAGCCGGACGCGGAATTGGGCCGTTCGTCTGTTCCGCAAGGCTTACGTAATCATCCGCCGAATGAACGTAATCCTCGTGCAGCGTTGGCTCGCATGGGTGCGGCAAGACCTGGTCGATGCCACGGCCGGTCATCACGTCCCCGCACAGAAAAAGTCGCATCGCGCGCGCCCGGGCGGAGCCGTTCATGGCCTCGACGTTCCGCGTTAGCTTGGCCAAAGGTTGTGCAAACTCTGCGGCATGCCAGCCTTTGCGTCTTCGACCTCGGTCGCCGGCAGACGCGCCGCGAGCAGGGCGAATACTGAGCGCGCGACTTGTTCCGCATCCACACCAGGATCGCGGTGGACGCCGTCATGAATTCGTTCGAGAAACGCGGCCCGGCCTCTGCTCATTGGGCGTGCGCCGGGGTGCCACCCCTCATAATAGAAGCCGCGCAGCATTGCCGGAAGCTGCGCCCCGAGATAGATCGCTTCGTCCCGCTGCAAATCGTCGCGCAAGGCGTGCAGTGTCGCGAGCAAAGCTTGATAAGCGCGTTCTCGATCGCGCCAGCCAAGGCGTTCTTTGAGATCATCGATCCAATCTTCGACCGAGGCGACAGCGGCGTTAAGTGCGACAATAGCGGTCATAGTGGCGCGCCGAGGTTTGATTAATTGCCCCCGTTTTCGAAAAACGCGGGCAGGATGTCGTCAAGGATGACGCCCGGGCAAATTGGTTACGGTTTCAGGCACGGCAAAGTCCTCCTACGGTAGTGGATTTTTAGAGGTTAGTCCTTTTGGAAAAAATTGCGTTGATTCAGGTCAAGCAAGCGTCGCAAGCTTTAGGTGCGCAGTTGTAATGCGTGACAAGTCGATCCGATGTCGCCAGCGCAAGCTGAGGCTCAATCCGCTTCGCGCTCAAGGACGCAACAGTGTGGCGCCTCGATGCCTGTGCCGTCTTCGCTTAGAACAGTGCCAGTTACCGGATTGGGTCGGAAGGTCGTGCATCCTTTCAAGCCTTTGTCGTACGCCATATCGTAGATTTGCTTAAATTCGTCGAATAGGCAGTGTTCCGGGACGTTGATGGTCTTGGAGATGGAATTATCTACGAACGGCTGCAGCGCCGCTTGCATGTCGAGATGCGCGCGAACTGGGAGCTCGCTCGTCGTGACGAATGCGCTCGGAACTGCCGTCGGCGCTTGGCTCATGGCGCGCCAGCGGTCAACCGCGTAGTCGGTGAGCGTGAATTGTTTCGGCTTGCCATCCTCGGCTAATACCTTTCGCAGATAGGATGCGGCAAAGATCGGCTCCAGCCCGCTAGATACGTTGCCGGCCAGAAGACTGATCGTGCCGGTTGGCGCGATTGCAATTAGGTGGCTATTTCGGATGCCGTCCCTGGCAATTCCACTCTGAATGTCTTCGGGCAGACTACGGATAAAGACGCCCTGCAGATATTTGTCCCGTTCAAAATACGGAAAACTCCCCTTTTCTCGAGCAAGCTCGATTGATGCCCGATAGGCCGTGTGACAGATTTGGCGCATGAGATCCGCCGCGACAGTCAATGAGCGATCGCTGCCGTATGTCAGTCCGAGCATGACGAACGCATCGGCGAGCCCCGTGATCCCGAGGCCGATGCGCCGCGTGCCATGTGCATTCTCCGCTTGCTGCGGAAGCGGGAACCGCGATGCATCGATGACATTGTCGAGCAGCCGCCCGGCAATTCGCGCCGTTGCTGTAAGGCTGCCGAAATCAATACGCGCTTCCGGTGTGAATGGCGACAGAATGAAGCGCGTTAGATTAAGCGAACCCAAATCGCAGGCGCCATACGGAGGCAGTGGAATCTCTCCGCACGGGTTGGTAGCGCTGATCTGCTCGCGGTAGGAGAGATTATTGAATTGGTTGATGCGGTCGACGAACAATATACCGGGTTCGGCATAGTCGTATGTTCCACGCAGAATGAGATCCCACAGGTGGCCGGCGCGGATGTGCCGGAGCACGCGACATGAAACAGGGCCAGCCGAACCCGGCCATTTGCGGGAGACAGTCTCGCCCTCTCCTTCGAACGCCGTACCCGGAAACACCAGCGGCCAATCGGCATCGCTGCGTACCGCCGCCATAAACGCATCGGTCACAAGCACCGACATATTAAAACGGCGTAGCCGCCCTGGCTGCTGTTTCGCGGCGACGAATTCCTCAATGTCGGGATGATCGCAGCGAAGTGTGGCCATCATGGCGCCGCGGCGGGCGCCGGTCGATAAAATGGTCCCGCACATCGCGTCCCAGACCTGCATGAAGGAAACGGGACCGGATGCGACGCTGCCAGCACCTATTGCTTGTGTGCCGCGCGGCCTCAGGGTGGAGAAATCAATCCCGATGCCGCCGCCTTGCTGCATCGTAACCGCGCCTTCCTGCAAGGCCCGGAAGATGCCAGGGATCGAATCATCGATCATTCCCATGACGAAGCAGTTGAACAACGTCACTTTGCGGGCAGTTCCAGCACCGGCCTGAATCCGGCCGCCGGGAAGAAATTTGAAGCCCTGCAGGATGCTGAAGAAGCGCTCTTCCCAGAGCGTATTGTCCTTGGCTTCGGCCGACGCGAGGGCGCGCGCGATCCGTCGCCAACTGTCCGCAATATTTTGTTCGTTCGCTGCGTAATCGGCGTAGCGGTACTTGGAACGCCACACGTGGCCGGAGATTTCGTTTGTAAACTCGTTCATGGCATTACGTTCGCACTACGGTAAAGTCGCCGATTTATGCCCCCCGCAGGTCAAATAATTCTGCCTCGTCGTACGGGACATCCCAGACGGCTTTTCGGCGTACAGGCTGGTGATCGGATATCCCTTTGTGGCGAGGCGCTCGAAGTCCTTCGGATATTCTTTAAGTACATTAAATTGGGCTTGAATCAGAGCAGTCAGTCCCCGCCGATCAAGTTCTCTTTCCCAATGGCGCACGCCCTCGATCTTCTCGAACTCGATGAGCATGATGAGCCCCCGGTTACGGTCTCAGCGCGTCCGGCAACGGCAGAATGTTCGACGGCATTGGTATTGACCTGGATCAAGCTGTTTACGGCGAAGCTCGGTTTGCTGCCGGCGTGTGCGAAGTTGGGAGCTAATTCTCTGCTGCTCACGGCATCATTCATGTGATTGCACGATGCAGGTCGGTGCGACAGGCGCCATCATCCTCGTAACAACTTCGCTGAAATTAAAACAGTAGAGCGCCCTGGGCCGCCGGTTGGGGGTGGGGAATGCCGAGAGCGCCCGCAAATGTCACATCAGAGATGCCGAAGCTCCTCAAGCAACAACCTCTCCAATGGGGAGAAAAACAAAGCCGAAAAATCACGAAAATGTCATTGAGCTAGATCAGTCAACGCTATTGCCCTTTTTTTGATGTGCTGATCAACGCGCGAAGTTGTACGCGTGACAGCATTTGATCCTCATCAATGCGCTTCTTCACAGGGTGTGAACCATTAAAACGTTCGAGAAGCGCCCAGCGGGCAGGTCGCTCGGCTTCGTGCTCCCCACGTCGGTATTGATCAGCCGTCGACGGCAATTTGATCGAGGAAGGGGCAAGTCATGAACAGCCTATGGATCGTCATCCTCAGCGTTCTAACAGTCTATTTGGCCTATAATCTCTACGCCAAACGCATCGACCGGAACGTCATCCAGCCCGATGCAAAACGAGCGACGCCTGCCCGTATGTATATGGATGGCGTCGATTTCATGCCAACCAGCCGAAATGTGTTGTTCGGCTATCACTTCAAAGCGATCGCCGCCGCCGGGCCGATTGTCGGACCGATCACCGCCGCAAATCTCTGGGGATGGGCGCCCTCGCTGGCCTGGCTGATCCTCGGCGTCAGCTTCATTGGCTGGGCGAGCGATTACTCCGCCATCATGGTCGCGGTGCGCAACGACGGCAACAGCCTGTCGGCCATCGCATACCGGCTCATCGCTCCGCGTACGCGTACGATCCTGTTCGTTTTCATCTTCTTCTACTTGATGCTGTTGGCGGGCGCGTTCATCGGAATTCTGGCGGCGACATTGTCCGCACGGCCGGATGTGCCGTTCGGCATCGTCATGCTTGGCCTGATGGGACTACTCGCCGGCCAGATGATGTACCGATGGAAGATGGGAATCACTGGCGTCACGGCGCTGGTCGTTGCAATCACGATTGGCGCCATGGCGCTCGGACCTTGGGGGCAGCACCCCGGCGCGGGCGGCACACTGGTGCAAGGCCCAGTCGCTGCCACAGTGACCTGGCTTAACAAGCAAGTCGATAGCATTACTGGCAACCAGGCAATCATCTCGGTCCAGGACCCGACGATGGCGGATCCGAGAATTCCGGCGCCTGCTGCGGACGGCAAACGCCCGACCACGGCTGCTTATGACGCGGCTACCGGTCTGCTCAGGACGCTGCCGAACTACTTGTTCTGGATGGTGTTCCTGTTCGCGTTTAGCTACCTGGGGGCAAATTTACCGATCTGGCGGTTTGCCCAGCCGGTGAACTACATCGGCTTCTGGATCACGTTCATAACCGTCCTCCTAAGTGCGGCGGGAATGATCGCGGCACCGCTGCTTGGAACCAAGGACATGGCGGGCAACCTGATCGGCGCGTTCGCGCTGCCCGCCGTCAAGGACCTCGGCTTCGGAATTGTTACGGGCCAAGCGTGGCAGCCACTATGGCCGATGCTCTTCGTGACCATCGCCTGTGGTGCAATCTCCGGCTGGCATGCTCTCGTCGGATCGGTAGGTACCGCGCGGCAACTTGAATACGAAACCGATGGTCTGCCGGTCGGCGCCGGCGGCATGTTCGGCGAGAACGCGCTGGCGCTCCTGTCCCTCACCGCTGTCTCCATCGCCGGTGTCGGCGGCGGCGGTGGCCGCTTCGCCTTAGGTGTCGGCAAGCTCATCTACGCTGGAACCTTCGGGCTTATCCCCGAGAGTTTCGGCACTGCGCTCGGGTTTGGCACCTTCGTGATCATCGTGCTCACCGTGACTATCCTGGTCTTCCGTGTGATGCGCGTAACGCTCACCGAATGGGTCGGCGACGCCATGCCCGCGGTGCGCAACATGCACGTGTCGAGCATGATCTCGATGGTGCTCACCGCCGCCCTCGTGCTCACCGGCACCTGGGTCTACCTCTGGCAGATGTTCGGCGCGGCCAACCAGTTGATGGCAGCGCTGAGCCTGCTCGTGGTGGCGGTGTGGCTGAAGTCGGAGAAGCGCAACTCGAGCTACGCCCTGTTGCCCATGATCTTCATGTACGTCACTACGCTGGCGGCAACCGCCGTCACTGCGCGGAACCTGTACGTGACGATTGCGGCGAACCCGACGATTTCGGGGCTGCCGGTGTACGGTGCGTGGGCCATGATCGTGGTCTCCGTGCTCTTGTTTGTGGCGGCCGTGCTCATCGGATGGGACGGATACCAGGCCTATGTACGCTACCACGTGACGCCCGGCCCGCAGGCACGTTCAGTCCCCGCGGAATAAACGGGCCCGATCATGTCAATCCAGCGCGCGCTCGGCGATTGTGTGCACGGTTTCGAAGAAGGCGCGCGCTGGCTGCCGTTGATCGGGGAGAGCGATGTGAATCTGGAAATGGGGCTCGGTGCGGCGCACGGACAGACGCTTCACTCTCAAGCCGGCGCGCCGGGCCTCCGTCGACAGAGCGTCGGCGCGAGCAAGCGCCGCGGCATTGCTATGGTGCACGACGAGGTCACCGGCAGCGGCGGCATCGCGGAGCGACCATTCCGGCGGCACGCGCTTGAGCGCTTCGCGGCCGGACCAGCTTCCGGCATCGAGCGCTTCGAGCTCGACTTCGGGCAACCGGCGCAAAACGCCGCGAATAATGAGCGTGTCACGGCGGCCGCCGGCCCGGCCGAGCGCCCACATCCAGGGCGTATCGCGCGGCTCGAGGAAGATTACCAGGGTTGCGCCAGCGAACGGTGCCTTGCCTTGGCGAATCACCATCTCGACCGCGCTCGAGCCCAGCCAGCGCACGGTGGTGCGCTCGCCGAGAGCGGGCAAGCCGCCCTGCATCCAGCGCATCAGCAGGTGGCCGCTACGGATATTCCAAATCGTCCCGGCGGCAAACCAGGCGACAATCGCGACCGCGGCAGCGGCGATGAGTACGGTCATGGCGGGGGTGACCATAGCACGCCTGCGGCCAGCGGGTGGATGCGGGTGCTGCGCGAATTCATATACGGAATGACCACCTTCGAGTTCGTCCAGCAGGCGGGTGAAATGCGCCACGCGATGGAGGGACTGTTCATGGTCAGCGTGTTTGGCGACATGCTCGGGGTGCCGGTCTTGCCGGCATACTACGGGCTGCGCCTGCTCCCTTGGGTAGTGCCGGAGATCGAGGCGTGGAAGCGCGAAGTTCTCCGCGAACGTGAGCTGGGCAGCAGCCACGAGCATCACCTGCACGGCTTGTGAAGGATATCATCATGACTGAACAAGAAAAGGCAGAGGCTAAGAAGAGTTGGTTACAGGCGATCCGCGAGACCATCTACGGCATGGCCGCCCACGACATGAGTCGTGCTGCGCTGCGCACGCGCGCCTCGATGGAGCATCTGTTTATCCTCATCACGATGGGCGATTTGCTCGGCATCCCGATCCTCCCGCCGTACTACAGCCTGCGGCTGCTGCCCTATGTCGTGCCGCAAATCGCCACCTGGAAACGGCGCATGTTGCGCGAGAAGGACGTCGCGGACGCGATGTTCTAGGAGGCGGCAGTGGCACTCAAAGACGTATTTCTGCAACACCCCGAACGCCGCTATATCATGTTTGGCGGCGGCGGCGGCGTCGGCAAAACCACCTTCTCCGCGGCGACCGCGTACTGGCTCGCGAGCCAGGGCAAGAAGGTGCTGGTGTTCTCGGTTGATCCGCAGGCGTCGCTCACCGACATTTTCGAGCGCGACATCTTCGGCAAGGGGCCCGTGCAGATCATGGATAACCTCTGGGCCCAGGAGATCGACGCGGACAGCCACATCCGCGGATACCAGAATGAGGTCCGCAAGAAGATCTTGGATATGTACGGCCTGCCCAAAGTGCCGGAGGAGATCGAGAACTACATCCAGGCGGCGAGCGCCGAGCCGGCGATGGAAGAAAGCGCAATTTTCGACGCTGTCGTCGACGTGGTGATGCAGGGCGACTATGACTACTACATCTATGACCTCGTGCCGCTCGGTCACGCTCTCTACTACCTGTCGATGGCCAAGGTCTATGACGAGTGGATCAACAAGATCACCAAGCTGCGCGAGGAAATGCGCGAATACGAGGAGATGGT
This sequence comes from Pseudolabrys sp., assembly GCA_035501975.1. GTDB lineage: Bacteria > Pseudomonadota > Alphaproteobacteria > Rhizobiales > Xanthobacteraceae > Pseudolabrys. The sequence continues at coordinate 34,082 of DATJVE010000017.1, read as the reverse complement.
GAGTCGACTCCGCCACGAAAACGAGAGCGAGCAAGACCAGATCCTTCAGGAACTGCTCTACATCAAAAACCGGATCAACACTTCGGCCGGCATCCTCACCGACAAATTAAAGACGGCATTCTTCTTCGTGGTGATCCCCGAGGCCGGCGTCATCAACGACACGCAGAAGGCGGCGCAGCTGTTCGCGCAGTTTAACGTGCCGATCGCCGGTTACGTCGTGAATCGTGTCATCCCGCACGAATTGTTGGGCCAGAACATCCCGGAGTACCTGCGCCGCCGTATCGCCATGCAGGATCAGCACATGGGCGACCTGCGCTCGGCCTTCGGCGACAAGGTCTTGGCGCTCGTGCCGGAGATGGAGCGCGACGTAACCGGGCTGCCACTGATCGAAAAGCTGGCAACCATGATGTTCGCCTAGGAGACTGCCATGGCAGAGATCACGATGCCGATGGGCCGGTACCTCGGGGAGCGCCCGACGCTGAAATATTTCTTCTTCGGCGGCAAGGGCGGCGTTGGCAAGACTGTCTTCGCCGGTGCTGCCGCCATCGGGCTCGCCCGCCTGGGCCGCCGTACGCTGCTGGTATCCACCAATCCCGTGCATAGCCTGACGAGCCTGTTCGGCCAGGATATGCTCGGCAAGCATGTCCCCGTCCAGGGTGTGCCCAACCTCTGGGCCTACGAGATCGACACCCGGCAGAGCATCGAGCGTAGCAAACTGGAGATCCGCGAGAAGATCCGCTGGTTTCTCAAGTTCGCGGACATCACCACCAAGGCCGACGACTTCGTCGAGTCGGCGACGATGAACCCCGCGTTCGAAGAGTCGGCGATGTTCGAGAACATGATCGACCTCATGTTCAAGAACGAGTACGACGTCTACGTCTTCGACACCGCCCCCACCGCCAATGCGCGGCGCCTGCTCGGCATGTCCAAGGTCTACGCGCTGTGGGTCAACAAGATGCTCAAGAGCCGCGAGGAGGCGCGGACCCTGCGGGAACTGCTGTCCTTCACCAAGAAGAAGGAAACCGACCCTCTGATGGACTACCTGGTTTCGTTCCGCGACCGCATGGAGCACGCGCGCGTGCTCTTGACCGATCCCGCACTCACCACGTTCTTTTTCGTGACGCTGGCGGAGGCACTCCCGATCGCGGTAGTGACGCGCTTCATCCAGTGGTTCAAAGACTTCGGGATTCCGGTCGGCGGCGTTCTCGTCAACATGGTGATCGATGCGAAGTCGGTCGGTCCGGATGCCGCGGAGTTCGTCAAGAACCGCGTGGCCATGCAGCAGGAGCACCTGAAGACGATCTGGCGCGAGTTTGACGACAGCGTCCGCGCCATCGTGCCGCTGTTCGAGGCCGAGGTTCGCGGTGTGCCGATGCTCCAGCGTCTGTGCGATGCCATCTTCGCAGCCGACGGCGCAAAGCCTGCGCCTGCTGCGCTTGCCGGCCGGCAGCAAGAAGTCGGAGCGCGGCCATGACCGTTATCGAGGCACCGACGCAAGCGCGTGGTTTGGAGCGCATCCGAAAATATCCTCAAGACTGTAGCGGAGCCAACCTTCGCGACTATGACGAGTATGCGCGCACGTTTTCCTGGGCGCAGGCGCGGGCGCTGCTTGACGGACTCCCTGGTGGCGGCCTCAACATCGCTTACGAGGCGGTCGACCGCCATGTCAAAGCCGGCCGTGGCAACAAGCTTGCCCTGCGCTGGATTGCCCGGGACGACACGATCCGCGATTTCACCTATGCGGCGCTTGGTGCCGCAGTGAATCGTTTTGCGAATATTTTAAAGCAATGCGGAATCGGGAAGGGTGACCGTGTTTCGTCGCTGCTCGGCCGCGTCCCGGAACTCTACATCGGCGCGCTCGGAACGCTGAAAAACGGCAGCGTCTTTTCGCCGATGTTCTCCGCCTTCGGACCGGAGCCGGTCAAAGCCCGTATGACGATCGGCGAATCCAAGGCACTCATCACCACAGAGGCCTTCTATCGCCGCAAGGTCGAGCCCTGGCGCAGAGAGCTTGCTAGCCTGAAGCACGTCTTCTTGACGGAGTGCTCAGCTAGTCCGCCTCCGGATACGATCGATCTTGCTACGGCTCTGGCGCAGGCGTCCGATTCATTCGAAATCGTGCGGACACTGCCCGAAGACATGGCGCTGTTACATTTCACCAGCGGCACCACCGGTAAGCCGAAAGGCGCCGTGCATGTGCATGAGGCCGTCGTCGCCCATAACATCACCGGTAATCTCGCGCTCGACTTCCATCCCGGCGATATTTTCTGGTGCACCGCCGATCCGGGATGGATTACCGGGACATCCTACGGGATCATCTCGCCGCTGACGAACGGCGTGACGATGATCATCGACCAGGCCGAGTTCGACGCCGAACGCTGGTACCGCATTTTGCAGGATCAGAAGGTTACGGTCTGGTATACGGCGCCGACCGCCATCCGCATGCTGATGAAAGCGGGCGCCGAGTTTGCCAAGCGGTTCGACCTGTCGAAATTGCGTCTGATGGCCAGCGTCGGGGAACCGCTCAATCCCGAAGCCGTGGCGTGGGGCGTCGAAGCCTTCGGGAAACCCTTCCACGACAATTGGTGGCAGACCGAGACCGGCGGCATCATGATCACGAATTTCCTGTCGATGGACGTGAAGCCGGGCTCAATGGGCCGGCCGCTGCCCGGCATCGAGGCCGGCATCCTCGAGCATCTCGAAGGCGGCGGCGTGCGCGAAATTACCAAGCCGATGGCCATGGGTGAGTTGGCATTGCGGCCAGGCTGGCCGTCGATGATGCGCGCCTATCTCAATGAAGAAGCACGATACAAAAAATGCTTCGTGGGCGGATGGTATCTCACTGGCGACCTCGCGATGCGCGACAGCGACGGCTATTTTTGGTTTGTCGGCCGCGCCGACGACGTCATCAAGAGTTCCGGCCATCTTATCGGCCCGTTCGAAGTGGAAAGCGCGCTGATGGAGCATCCGGCCGTCGCCGAAGCTGGCGTGATCGGCATCCCCGAACCGACCGCCGGCGAAGTAGTCAAGGCTTACGTTGCTCTCAAGGGCGGCTACGAGCCAAGCGAAGCGTTGCGCAAGGAATTACTTGGCCATTCGCGGCAAAGACTTGGCCCGGCGGTCGCGCCGAAGGATATCGCGTTCCGGCAAAACCTGCCCAAGACGCGCAGCGGCAAGATCATGCGCCGCTTGCTCAAGGCTCGCGAGCTTGGCCTGCCCGAGGGCGACATCTCGACGCTCGAAAGCGAGGAGCGATGACGGCAGCAGCGGACAAGCCGCATTTGTCGCGCGAGCACATGCTTGATCTTTTGAAGCAGATGATCCGCATCCGCCGTTTCGAAGACAAGTGCGCGGAATTGTACACACAAGAAAAAATCCGCGGTTTTATGCATCTTTACGATGGCGAAGAAGCGGTTGCCGTCGGCGTCATCCCGGTGCTGGAGAAGCGCGATCGGATTGTCGCCACTTATCGCGAGCACGGTCAGGCCCTGGTGCGCGGGGTGCCGATGACAACGACGATGGCCGAGATGTACGGCAAGCAGGAAGGTTGCAGCCGCGGACGCGGCGGCTCCATGCACCTGTTCGACGCCGCCACCAATTTCTATGGCGGCAATGCCATTGTCGGCGGCGGCTTGCCCCTGGCGATTGGACTTGCGCTCGCCGATCATATGCAGGGCAATGACCTCGTCACCGCCTGCTTTTTTGGCGATGGCGCCGTTGCCGAGGGCGAATTTCACGAGAGCATGAATTTGGCGGCGTTGTGGGAGCTGCCGCTGCTGTTCGTGTGCGAGAATAATCTCTACGCCATGGGCACCGCATTGGCACTGTCGGAGTCCGAGACAGACATTCATCGCAAGGCCGAGTGCTATCGGATGATCTCCGAAGCCGTCGATGGCATGGATGTGGTGGCGGTCGAGGCGGCCGCCCGCAGGGCAATTCACGTTGTGCGCGAGAGCCGCAAGCCGTATTTTCTTGAATGCCGCACTTATCGGCTGCGTGCTCATTCGATGTTCGATCCCCAACTGTATCGCGACAAGGCTGAAGTCGAGACGAGGCGCCAAAGCGAGCCCATCGTGCGCTTCCAACAATGGCTGCAAGCCAATCAGATGGTCCATACGGACGATGTGGCCCGCATGGAAGCCGAGATCGATGCTGAAATCGCCGAAGCGGTCGCTTTCGCCGAAGCGGGAACCTGGGAGCCGGTCGAGCAACTCACTCGCTTTGTATATGCGGACAGCGCTGTTCCCGCCGGTCGGTGACGTCCTATGAAACAAGAAGCGATCCAGGCTGTAATGACCGAGATGACGTACCGCGAGGCGGTCAAGCAGGCGTTGCGCGATGCGATAAATCGCGACGCGCGCGTATTTCTGATGGGTGAGGACGTCGGCCGCTATGGCGGCTGTTACGCGGTGAGCCACGGGCTGTTCGCTGAATTCGGCCCGGCGCGGATTCGCGATACGCCGCTTTCGGAATCCGGATTTACCGGCGCCGGCATCGGCGCGGCGATGGCCGGCATGCGGCCAATTGTCGAAGTGATGACTGTGAATTTTAGTCTGCTCGCGCTCGACCAAATCCTCAATACGGCGGCAACCGTGCGCCACATGTCCGGCAATCAGTTTGGCGTACCGCTCGTGATCCGTATGGCGACCGGCGCCGGGCGTCAGCTTGCCGCCCAGCATTCGCATAGCCTCGAAGGCTGGTACGCACACATTCCCGGCATCAAAGTGCTGGCGCCAGCGACGCTTGAGGATGCCCGCGGCATGCTCTGGACCGCCTTGCAGGATCCCGATCCGGTCCTGATTTTTGAGAACGTCATGCTCTACAATATGAGCGGAAAGATTGCCGCGGATGCCGGTCCAGTCGACATCGACAAGGCAGCCGTTCGCCGGCCTGGTCAGGATATATCGCTCATCACCTATGGCGGCTCGCTCTGGAAGACGCTGGAGGCAGCCACCGCACTTGCCGCCGATGGTATCGAGGCCGAGGTAATCGACTTGCGCAGCCTGCGGCCGCTCGACAACGCGACGATCATGACCTCGGTCGCCAAGACCCGGCATGCGGTCATCGTCGATGAAGGATGGCGCAGTGGCGGTCTGGCGGCGGAAGTTGGTATGCGGATCGTCGAGCAGGGCTTCTGGTCACTTGACGCGCCGCTCGGCCGAGTCTGCAGCGAGGAAGTGCCGATTCCTTATCCTCGCCACCTGGAAAATGCGGCGATCCCGCAAGCGCCCAAAATCGTCGCGGCCGCGAAGGCCGTTCTAGGTCGAGCCTGAGATCGCGCCGTGGTCGAATTCCGCATGCCTTCGCTTGGCGCCGACATGGAAGCCGGCACGCTGGTGGAGTGGTTGGTCAAACCTGGCGATTGGGTCAAGCGCGGCGATATCGTTGCGGTGGTCGAGACGCAGAAAGGCGCAATCGAGATCGAGACTTACCAGCCCGGCCAGATTGAAAGAATCCTGGTCGATCTGCAAAGCAAGGTCCCGGTCGGTACGCCGCTCGCGCTCATCCGCGCCGACGGTGAAGCTAAGCCTGCGGCGGCGCCGCCGCCGCTAACGCCACCGCCGCCACCCGCCGCAGCAGCGCCGCCACCCTTTGCTCCGCCGGCACCGCCGTCGCCACGAGTTATTACGCCGGTGCCGCCGCCCGTCGTACCGAGCGTCGCGGCTCGCGCGGCATCGCCGGCAGCCCGCAAGCTCGCCGAAGAGCGCGGCATCGATCTCTCGATAATTACCGGTAGCGGGCCGGGCGGGGCGATCACCTATGCCGACGTCGAGCGCCGCGTGAGTGCGCCTGCCGCCGTCGCGCCACCGGAAAAGAAGAAGGCCCCGACACTCGATCTCGCCGCGATGCGAACGGCGATCGCCGCCGCCATGGCGCGATCGAAGCGCGAAATCCCGCACTATTATCTCGAGCATCAGGTCGATGTGACGGCCTGCGAGCATTGGCTTGCGGAGAAAAATGCGGCGCTGCCGCCCGACAGCCGGTTGCTTCTCGGCGCGCTCACCATCAAGGCGGTTGCCTTGGCCGTGCGCCGCTTTCCCGCCTTCAACGGGTTCTATCGCGACAACAAATTTGAGCCAACGCAAGCCGTGCACGTCGGCGTCGCGATTTCGATTCGGGGCGGCGGGTTGGCCGCACCGGCACTGCACGATGCTGATCACCTATCGCTTGATGAGCTGATGAGCCGTATGCGCGACCTGATCCAGCGCACGCGCGCCGGCCGCATCCGCGGTTCGGAGATGTCCGATCCGACCATCACGGTATCTAGCCTTGGCGAACGTGGGGTCGAAGTGCTGTACGGCATCATCTATCCGCCGCAAGTGGCGATTGTGGGCATTGGCAAGGCGGTGATGCGGCCTTGGGTCATCGACGGCACTATCGGTCCACGTTCGGTGGTCACGGTTACGCTGTCCGGCGACCACCGGGTAAGCGACGGACACGCAGGTGCGTTGTTTTTGGCCGAAATCGGCAAGCTCTTGCAGGAGCCAGACAAGCTATGAGTGACATCGACATTCGCAAAGTGGTGCAGGAAGAGCTCAATAACATCGCGCCAGAATTCGATATGACGACCGTTGATCCGGCTGCGGATCTGCGTGAAGCAATTGACATCGACTCAATGGACTTCCTCAATTTCATTACTGCTATCCACCATCGGCTCGGTATCGACATCCCGGAAATCGATTACCCGAAACTCATTACCCTCGATGGAGCAGTCGCCTACATCACGGCCCATCTCGGGTCGAGCAAGAGCTGAAGTTTTCACGCCAGCGAAGAAATGACAGCGTTGTCAAGTATTTAGTAAGCGCTCGGTCCTGTCGTATTGTACGACTCATCGCACTCAAGCCAATGAAAGTTGAGGCGTTCGCCCAATAAGCGCCCTCGTCGGACAACTTATTGCTTATGCGCTGAGCCGCTCTTGTGCCGGCAGCGCACGCTCATCGTCAGCGCGATCGCTGCGCGTCGAAACACACGGCTCGCGCAGATTGCGCCGCAGAATCTTGCCGATCGCCGTCTTTGGCAGGCTGTCGCGAAACTCGATGTGTCGGGGCACTTTATAGCCAGTCAGGTTCTTGCGGCAGAACGCCAACACATCCTCGCTGGTGAGGGCGGGATCCTTTTTGACCACCACAAGTTTCACGGCCTCGCCCGACCGCGCGTCTGGCACGCCGACCGCGCCGGACTCAAGCACGCCCGGATGCAGATCCGCCACCTCTTCGAGTTCGTTGGGAAATACCTTGAAACCTGAAACCGAGATGAGGTCCTTTTTGCGATCGATGATGCGCACGTATCCTAATTCGTCGACCATTGCTATGTCGCCGGTGCGAAGGAATCCATCTGGCATCATCACCTCGGCGGTCTCGTGGGGACGCCGCCAATAGCCCTTCATTACCTGAGGGCCGCGCACACAGAGTTCGCCAGCCTCACCGACCGGAAGGTCATTCCCAGCGTCGTCGCGAATCGCAATCTCGGTCGACGGCAAGGGAAGGCCAATGGAACCGCTGTATTCTGGCAGGTTCAGTGGATTGACCGTCACGGCCGGCGAAGTTTCCGTCAATCCGTAGGCTTCGATCAGGGGCCGCCCGGTGACCTGCTTCCACTTTTTTGCCACCGACTTGTGAATGGCCATGCCGCCGCCGAGACAAAGCTTGAGCCGCGAAAAATCCAGCTTGGCGAAGTCGGGGTGGTGGAGCAGCGCGTTGTACAGCGTGTTGACGCCGGTGATCACGGTGAACGGATGAGACGCCAACTCCTTCACCAACCCGGGAATATCGCGCGGATTAGTGATGAGAACGTTAGTGGCGCCAATCTTGAGAAATACCAGACAGTTCGCGGTCAGCGCAAAAATATGATAGAGCGGCAGCGGCGTGATGATCGTCTCGCGGCCTTCCTCTAGGAAGGATTTAAGCCACGCGTGCGCCTGTTGCAGGTTGGCGACGAGGTTGGCGTGGCTGAGCATCGCGCCTTTCGGAATGCCGGTGGTGCCGCCGGTATATTGCAAGAAAGCGATCTCATCCGGCCGCACGTCGACCGGCTTCCATTCGCTGCCGGCACCCTGCCGCAACGCCGATCTGAATGCCGCTGCGCCTGGGATAGACCACGCCGGCACCACCCGCTTAATGTAACGGACAATGAAATTGACAGCCGTCCGCTTGGGCAGGCCGAAGAGGTCGCCGAGTTGCGTGACGATCACGTGTTTGACTGAGGTGCTCCCGACGACCTGGGCGAGGGTCGAGGCGAAATTCTCCAAAATGACGATCGCCTCGGCGCCGGAATCGTTCAACTGATGTTCCAGCTCGCGTGGAGTGTAGAGCGGATTGCAGTTCACCACCGTGTAGCCCGCGCGCAGCGCGCCGAACAGTGCGACTGGATACTGCAGGAGGTTGGGCATCATCAGCGCGACGCGCGCGCCCCGCGGCAGCTTCAGCGTTCCTTGCAAGTAGCCGGCAAAACAGCGGGTCAGCCGATCAAGCTCGCGGTAAGTGATCGCCGTGCCCATATTCACGTAGGCGGCGCGCGACGCGTAGGCAGCCACGCTAGCGTCGAACAGTTCACCGATCGAGCGATACGCGCCGACATCGACTGTGGCGGGCACACCCGGCGGATAGCTCTTGAGCCAAACTAGCTCCATCGCCCGCCCTCCACTTTGCGGTTAATGTATAGTGAATTTCTCGGCGCGGTTATTGATCTATGTCAGCCGCGTGACAGCCGATCGCAATTAATTTTACGATCGCGCGCAATGCAGCCCGAGGGAGCAAGCATGCTGGCGCGGTGGCTGCAGCTTTGTCTGGGCATCGAGGCGGTGGTCCTGCTTATCGCATCGGTGTGGTTGGTGCAGGCGATGGGCCAAAGTCCGGGGCTGGCCGCAGCCCTTGCCCTTACGGCCTTTTTCGCCGTGAATTCCGTCCCCCTCGTGATCGCGAATTCAATTGCGCTGTATTATCGCCGGCGGGTGATCGCAGTTCCGCGGATTGGGCTGTTGCGCGTCGCGCGCGGTATTATTGTGGAATGGCTCGCGTTTCTTGCGGCTTTCTTGCTGTTTCAGCCGTTTGAGCGCTGGTGGATGGGCAGGGACGCCGGCGAGCGCGTTGACGGCCGCCGACCTCCGGTATTGCTGGTACCTGGTTTTGCCTGCAATCGAGGGCAGTGGTGGTGGCTGCGCCGCTGCCTGCGCGGGCGCGGTTTCGCTGTAGCGACAATCAATCTGGAACCGCCACTCGCGGACATTGATGGCTTCGCTGGGCAACTACACAGCCGCATCGAGGCGCTGCTCGCGGAAGCCGGCGGCGACCGCGTGGCGCTGGTTGCGCATAGTATGGGCGGGCTGGTGTCGCGTGCCTATCTGCGGCGGTATGGTTGCGGGCGCGTGAGCACGCTTATCACGCTCGGGTCGCCGCACCGCGGCACGATCATTGCCCATTTTGGTCCGGGGCGCGGCGCCCGCCAGATGGAGCCCGACAGCGAATGGCTTCGGCAGCTGGGCGACCAGGAAACATTCGCCATGCCGGTGTTGAGCCTGTGGGGCGGCATCGACGAAATCGTGGTGCCGCAGGACAGCAGCCGATTGGTCGGCGCCCGCGATACGGCATTCGCGGCCCTCGGGCATCTTTCCCTGCTGTTCTCGCCTGCGGTGCTGCAATGCCTGCAAATCGCACTGGAGCGGTCTGAACAGGGTCAATAGTGCAGGCCACGCAACATCTGCGTGAATGCGATCTGGTCGGCTGTCGGTGTTTCGCTGCCGGTCTTTTCGCCTGCGGCTGCCGCCGAGTCCGGGAACATGCGAAAGCTGGTGTTCAGAATGGTCCGGCCAAACCGCGGCGCCAGCGCTTGCACGAGCTGGCTGAAGACTCCCAGTCGTGTGGTGAGGCGCACTGGCCGGCGGATGATCGCATCGGCGACGAATCCGGCAGCTTCCTCCGGTGTCATGGCGGGGACATGGTCATAGAATTTGGTTGGCGCGATCATCGGGGTGCGCACCAGTCCAAAATTAATGATCGTGAAATCGACGCCGCGGTCAAAGAACTCGCTGGCGGCGCATTGCGTCCACGCTTCCAGCGCGGCCTTTGAAGCCACATAAGCCGAGAAACGCGGCGAACCTGCGAGTACGCCGATCGATGAAATGTTGATGACGTGGCCGTTCCGCTTCTTCAACATCTCGGGCAGCAAGCCCATAGTCAGTTGTACGCATGCAAAATAGTTGATGCGCATCGTACGTTCGAAATCGTGCATGCGGCTGTACGAATGCTCGATCCCGCGGCGGATCGAACGTCCGGCATTGTTGACCAGGATGTCGACGCCGCCGTGCTCGGCCATGATCGTCCTGATTAGCGTGTCGCACTGGGCCGCGTCGGCGATATCTGCCGTATAGGTGATGAGCGAGAATCCGCGCGCGGCGGCTTCCCGCTGCGTCGCCGCGAGCTTCTCCGCGTCGCGGGCGACGATGATGGTGACGGCGCCGGCGCCGGCCACCTTGAAGGCGGCGGCCTTGCCAATGCCGGAGGAGCCGCCGGTGATCAGCACGACGCGGTCGGCGACGCGAGCACGCAATGAGCGTTCGACGTGGAGGTCCGGATCGAGATGGCGTTCCCAGTAATCCCACAGCCGCCAAGCGTAGTCCTCGAGCCGTGGTACGCGAATGCCGGCCGGCTCCAGCAGTTGCTGCGCGTCGCGGCTGTCGAACCGTGTGGGGTAGTTCAAGAATTGCAGGATGCCGTCGGGCAGCCCTAAATCCTTCATGACGGCTTCACGGATGCGTCGCGCCGGCGTCAGCGCTGCCAAGCCATCGAGGATGGCGCGTGGGATGAAGCTGAATAACGCCGTATTGATGCGAATGCCCATGTCCGGCGCGTGCGCCGCCTGGGAGAGTATTGCAAGGATGTCGCCGACACGATGCGGATCGGGATCCGTCAGGTGGAAGCAATGCCCGTCCTGTCCATTGAGATGGGCGAGATAATCAAGCGCGGCAACGACGAAGTCGACCGGAACCAGATTGATGCGTCCACCCTCGATCCCGACGCTCGGCAGCCAGGGCGGCAGCAGTCTGCGCAGCTTTTGGATCGGTTTGAAGAAATAGTAGGGACCGTCGATCTTATCCATTTCGCCGGTCTTGGAGTCGCCGACGACGATGCCCGGCCGATAGATACGCCACGGCAGCCGGCATTCGGCGCGGATGACTTTCTCCGCCCGGAATTTGCTGGCGAAATAAGGATGATCGAGATTCTCCGCCTCCTCGAACATGTCCTCGCGGAACACGCCCGGATAAAGGCCGGCCGCCGCAATTGAGCTCATGTGGTGGAAACGCCGGGCGGCAATGTCCTCAGCAAAGCGCACGATGTTGCGCGTGCCCTCAACATTGGTTGCCATCTCAACCGCAGGATCGGCTTCGAGCGCATAGACCGCGCCCAGGTGAAATACGTGGTCGATCTTGTTCTTCAACATCGCCAGATCATCGGCGGCGACGTCTAATCCCTGCTTGGTGAGGTCGCCGGCGACCGGAATCGCTCGGTTCCCGTCGACGCCCCAGCCGTCGCGCAGCTTCGCCACTCGCTCGGGAGAGGGATTGCGTAGCAAGAAATAGACAGTCGAGCCGGTATGCGAGAGCAACGCGCGCACAAGCCGCTTGCCAATAAATCCGCTGGCACCGGTCACGAAATAAATCATGTAGTGCATCCCGAACCGGGTATTGCCCGGCTGCTAATGCATGATCCGCCATGGGAATCCACCATGGGCCCGCGCGCGCGGGACCAGAATAGGGTCCACCTGCGCAAGTGCTGCAGCTTTGATATTTCTCAAAGCCAAGTTGTGAAAAATCGCCATAGTGCCGCTCGATAGCAGGCAAGGGACCCACAGACGGCAGGAGAGTAGAATGGCGAAGAAAACGAAGAAAGCCGCCGCCGCAACTGGCGAGCAGTTGGTGGCGAAGATCCGTGACTCGGCAAGTCAGATCTGGCTTGCGGGACTTGGCGCGTTCTCCAAGGCACAGCAGGAAGGCACGGGCTTGTTCAATGCCTTGGTCAAGGAAGGCGAGGCGGTTCAGAAGCGGACCAAGCAGGCAGCTGGCGAGACCGTTGCTGATCTTCGCGGCCGCGTTGCGGAAATCCGCGAAAATGCGACTGGAGCATGGGACAAGCTCGAACACGTGTTCGAACAGCGCGTTGCCCGTGCGCTGCACAGCCTCAACGTTCCGACCAAGAAGGATATCGACCATCTTTCGCGGCGCGTTGCAGAGCTGACATCGGTTGCCAATAAGCTTTCGACCACGATGAGCCACGAGAAGCATCACTAAGCGCGCGTTTATTGCGTCGGTAGAGAAGAGCGGCCCATCACGGCTAAGCCCGAAAAGCGAACCGGGAAAAGACACTCCGCCTGAAACAAGTGGGAAGCAGCGTGACGCATCGAGCAAGAGGCGTCGCCTTGGCTGGCGGCGGCCCTTTAGGCGCAATCTATGAAATCGGTGCGCTGGTGGCGCTTGACGAAGTCTTGCGCGACTTCGATCTCGTCGACTGCGGCGTCTACGTAGGCGTCAGTTCCGGGAGTTTCCTCGCCGCCGGGCTCGCCAACGGTTTGACGCCACGGGCGATGCACCAAATGTTCATCGAAAGCGAGGCCGCCGACGATCCGTTCGAGCCTGAGCTCCTGATGCGTCCGGCGCTGATGGAATACGCGCGCCGGCTGGCCTTGCTGCCGCAGCTCCTCAAATCGTCCGCGCAGGATTATCTGATGTCGCCGCGGGCGCGCAGCCTGGTCGAATCGTATTGGCAGCTCGCGCATGCTCTGCCGACCGGCATCTTCGACAATTCCGGAATTGCCGAATATCTCACCGACCTGTTCTCGGCTCGTGGCCGGACCAATGACTTCCGCAAGTTGCGCCACAAGCTGTTCCTGGTCGCTACCGATCTCGACTCCGCAGAAGCGGTGCCGTTCGGCGCGCCGGGCTGGGACGATGTTCCGATCGCGCAGGCCGTCCTAGCGAGCGCCGCCCTGCCAGGCCTGTTTCCTCCAGTCGAGATTGGCGGGCGCCACTATGTCGACGGCGCACTAGTGAAGACGCTGCATGCCTCGGTCGCCTTGCGCGAGGGCGCGAAGCTCCTGCTGTGCATCAATCCGTTGGTGCCGTTCAACGCCGACGCGGCTGCCCAGCATAAGCACGGCCGACGCGTCTCTCTGGTCGAAGGGGGACTGCCGACAGTGCTGTCACAGACATTCCGCGCCATCATTCACTCCCGCATGCAGACCGGTATGGCCCGCTACGGGCACGAGTTTCCCGATGCCGACGTGGTGCTGTTCGAGCCAAGGCCCGACGATGCCGAGATGTTCTTTGCCAATGTGTTTAACTATTCGGAGCGTAAACGTCTCGCCGAGCACGCCTATCAGCGCACGCGTGCCGAGCTGCGCCGTCGATACGCAGAACTGCAGCCCATATTCTCCCGTCACGGCGTAACGATCGACGAGGTAGCGCTCGCCGACCAGACGCGAACACTTGCGACCCGCGACGGCGCCACGCGCCGGGCCGCTTCCACGGGGCGACTCGATCACACCCTCGATCGGCTGGAGGCGTTGTTGCGGCCGCGCGCTGAGCCTGCCTCCGGTTGAAGCGTTCTCGGCCGATCAACAAGTCCGGAGCCGAGATGTCGAACTCGCAGTGGAAAGCCTTTCCCTACCCCGATGCCGAATATGACTACGCCGGCGTCAGGCTCGCGAAGTCATGGGCCCGGCTGCATCGCGGCGACTGTGAACCGTTCCCGGATCCAGAGTCGCTACGCAAGCTCGCCGCGGCTCATCCGCAATTAAAACCTTCGATCTCCTGGGATGAGGCTGCGGGGACGCTCGCTGATGCGTGGCGCGCCTACCACCGTGGCGACTTTGGCAAAGCGGTGAAGCTCGGTCTCGGCCTCGGCCTTATCGGCTACAATGTCGCCAACAAAGCCACGAACATCTACGCCACCTACCTGGAAACCAGTGCGAAGAGCAAGCTGGCTCTGTTCTCAGAAGCGGCGCGCCGCGCCGAGGAACTGCTCGGTTGTGCCGAAAGCCTTCCCAATGCCTGGTATCTCCATGCCCAGGCGCTCGGTCGTTATGCTCAGGGACTTTCGGTGCTTGAAGCGCTAGCGGAAGGCCTCGGCGGCAAGATCAAAGCAAGCCTGGAGCAGGCGATCGCGCTGGAGCGTCATCATGCCGATGCCCATATCGCGCTCGGCGCTTACCATGGCGAAGTGATCGATAAGATTGGCGCCTTCGTCGGCGGCCTGACCTATGGGGCCAGCGCCGACGCCGGCGTCAAACACTTCCAAACCGCGCTCAAGCTCAATCCGCATTCCGCGATCGCGCGCATCGAATATGCCAACGGCCTGGTCATGATGTACGGCAACGCGAAGCGGCCGCAGGCGATCGCGCTCTATGAGGAAGCAGCCGCATGCGATCCAGCCGACGCGACGGAGCGGTTGGATGTCGGGCGGGCGAAAGCCGGATTGAAATAAGTATTGAGCGTATCCCTTGGCGCCGGCGCTAAGGCGCGGCGCCGCCGTGCTTCGAGGTCGGCTTTGCACCGCGGTGCTTTCTTGCTCGCGTCATGCGGATCGTGCCTGGGACTTTACGCGCGACCAGTTCGCCCGACTCAGCAGTCAAGTTGTCCCACGGCTCCAGCAACGCGTAATAGAGCAGCTGCTCGAATTCCGGCTTGAAGCGGGCGACGATCGAGTGCGGATCGGGCACCAAGGCGGCATCGGTGATCAGCCCGAACTGAACCTGGCCATTGAACGAGAGGATCGACACGCCCATACCGATGTCGTGGGGCCGCGGCACCCAGAACATGAACTGCTTCAATTCGGAGCCGGCGAGATAAAGCGGCATTTGCGGGCCGGGTACGTTCGTTATCACCGCGCTGGCGCGGCTCAACAGCAGGTCGAAGACCCTGTCCTGCACGGCCTGTGGCGCATTGCCGAGCGCTGCGAGCAACCCCAGCGTTACCGCGGGCTCCTTGGATTGCTTGAGCGCCTCCATCCGCCGATGAACCTCGCGCAGCCGGGCCAGCGGAGAACCAAGGCCGACCGGCAGCTCGAGCGCGAGCACGCCGAAGCGGTTGCCCAGTTCGGCTTCGCATCCCGGTTTACGCAGATCGATGGGCACGAGGGCGCGCACCTCAACTCCGTCGATGGGATCGCCATGGTCGCGCAGATAGCCATTGAGCGCGCCGGCGACGGCAGCGACGAGCATATCGTTCACCGAGCAGCCGAGTGCATGACTGACCGCCTTGACCTCGGGGAAAGGAATCGGATCGGTCCAGGCCACCCGCTTGTCGCCCGACGGTTTTCCTTTGAACCGCGTGGGGCTGTCATTCGGCATCAACAGGAGATAGGCGAGTTCGGCCGCGACGCCGGTCCCCTCGCGTAGGGTTTCGGCCGCCTGAGCCGGATGCGTCGCCAGCCCCAGCGCCGTTTGCAGAGCTTCCGCGGAAATATTAAGCCCGGTGCCGACCATCTCGGCGACCCCGCTCGCAAGGCCGACGATCGTCTGCAGCGGAAAGCCAAGGCTGGGATCGTGGATCTTTGCCGGACGCTCACGCTTGGGTGGCGTCGGCGCCGCGTCCGGCCGTTCGTCCGTCAGCGATAGCGCGACGCCAATAAGCGCAATACCGTCCGCAATTGCGTGATGGATGCGGGCGACCACAGCCGCGCCGCCTACATAGTCCTCGACGATATGGAACTGCCAGAGCGGATGCGCCGGGTCGAGGGGTTGCGAAGCAAGGTCGGCGACGAAGCGCTCAAGATCGGCCTTAACCCCTCGCCCCAGCAGCCGGGCCCGCTTGATATGGTGCGCGATGTTGAAATGTGGGTCATCGCACCACCAGGTGGCGCCGCCGCTGGTTTCGACGCGTTGGCGAAATCGGCGGAACGCGAGCATCCGCTTCGCTAGCGTGCGTTCGAGACGCGCAATGTCGACCGGGCCGGCGAGCATCAGCACCCCGACGATGACCATCAGGTTGGCCGGCCGGTCCATGCGCCACCAGGTGACGTCGACCGGGTCCATTCGTTCGCTTGGGGATATCATCGATTCCCTCGCAAGCTGACAGGACTTGACACTATTGCAATGATAGATGGTGACGCGCTACGCCACAGCCGCGGGGCTAGCGCGACCCACCCAACCAAGATGAGTGCTGCGACTTGAGCGATTCGGAAGATGTGGTGGAGCGGCTGCACCATCAACTCGACCTTGCGGCCGAGTTGCACGGCTCCGCCAAGGCCGATCCGAATGTTGAGGCGGCGCGCGAACGCTTGCGCGCCTGGCAGGCGGTGCGTCTGGCACGTAGCCACGCGGATCTGTTGGCGAGTCCGGACATGGGCCCGGCCGCGGCCTTCTTCTTGACCGACATTTACGGCGCCAACGACCTCAGCAAGCTTACGGGCGACGTAAAGCGCATCGTCCCGGTCATGGCGAAAGTGCTGCCAACCGCGGCGCTGGAAACGGTCGCCGACGCCATCGAGTTGCATGCACTCTCGGAAGATCTCGATCTCGCGATGGTGAAGTCGCTGGGCGGCAAAATCCGAAAGCTCGATGGGACCGCTTATGGAAACGCCTATCGCAAGGTCGGCCGGCGCGAAGATCGCGAGCGGCAGATCGCGCTCATCGAGGACCTCGGACAAGCGCTTGGCCGGCTCATCGATCAGCCCTTCGTGAGCAGCGGCCTCGCGCTCATGCGGATGCCGGCGAAACTTGCCGGAGTGAGCGAGTTGCACGCTTTCCTCGAGCGCGGCCATAACGCGTTCCGTAAGATTGGTGACACGAATAAGTTTCTCGACCTGATCGTCAGCCGTGAGCGAAAGCTGCTAAAGGCGCTATTCGCAGGAGATGACAGCCTGCTCGACCAATGAACCGGGGCGTCTGTTTCCCACCTGGATATTGGCGGAAATAAGCACATCACGCTTGATCTAGATCATTGCCTTGGCACGGCGCCGCAACAGACTGACGCGCCTTGCGAAGTTGGCGCGGGCACGAGCCGTGCGACACCGATCTCCATGGCACAGCCCCGACAGCCGAGGAGACACGGAGCGATGGACTGGCCGGCCGACACCGAACCCGACGCCGTCCAGCGCATGGAAACGTCGTTTCATGCGCTGCGGGCGGCGTCCCGCCAGGACATCGACGTCCCGCTCGCGCTACGCCGGGATCGCCTCAAGCGACTGTGCACTTTGCTCAATCGGCATTGCAGCGATTTCGAGGCTGCCATCTCGGACGATTTCGGCCATCGTTCCGCTCACGAGACGCGCTTCGCCGAGACGGTGACCGTCGAAGCCGCCATCAAGCATGCGCTCCGGCATGTTGCACGGTGGATGAAGGACCGACGGGTTCCGACCGATCTGCATTTCCGGCCCGGATCGAATCGACTCTTGCCGCAGCCGCTCGGTGTCGTGGGAGTCATCGCGCCGTGGAATTATCCGCTGATGCTGAGCCTTAGTCCCGTCGTCTCGGCGTTGGCTGCGGGCAATCTGGTCATGATCAAGCCGAGCGAGCGGGTGCCACGCTTCTCGGCATGCCTGAACAAGGCGATCAGCGAATATTTCGACGCGACCGAGGTTGTCGTGGTGGAGGGCGGGCCGGAGATCTCCGAGCGCTTCGCGGCGCTGCCGTTCGATCATCTGCTGTTTACTGGATCTACGCGTGTTGGGCGTCTGGTTGCGGCAAGTGCGGCGAAGAACCTGACGCCGGTTACGCTCGAGCTGGGCGGCAAGTCCCCGGTCATTATCGACCATTCCGCCGAGCTTGCCGCCGCCGCCCGACGGATCGCTTTCGGCAAATTGCTCAATGCCGGGCAGACCTGCATTGCGCCGGACTACGTTCTCTGCCCTGCCAATATGCAGGAGCAGTTCGTAGAGCTATTTTTTGGAGCAGTCTCGACGCTATATGGCTCCGATCCGGGCAACCCCGACTACACGACGATCATTGATGCCGCCGACTACGAACGTCTACAACGGCTTATCGATGATGGTGCCGCCAAGGGCGCGCGCATCGAACACCGGGTCGATAAGCCTGAGGAGTGGAAATTAACGCGTAAGCTCCCGCCATGCCTGGTCCTCGCGACCAGTGATGACATGCTGGTCCGCCGCGAGGAGATCTTCGGACCGATCTTGCCGGTCATTCCCTACGAACGCGCCGAGCAGGCAATTGCCTTCGTCAACGATCGCGACCGTCCGCTGGCGCTTTATTGGTTCGGGACCGATCGCGACGCGCGTGACCGCGTCATTCGCGAAACCGTGTCGGGCGGCGTCACCGTAAATGATTGTCTTACGCACATCGCACAGGAACACCAGCCATTTGGCGGCGTGGGAGCGTCGGGCTCAGGTAGCTACCACGGCGAATGGGGCTTCCGGAGCTTCAGCAAGGAGAAGCCGATCTTCTACCAATCTCGGCTGAGCTGGCTCGAACTCTTGTTGCCTCCCTATGGCCGGGTCTTCGACTGGACTATTCGGCTGCTGCGCCTGATTATATGAACGCGTACGATGGATGAGCTCGACTATCTCGTGTTAGGCGCCGGCTCCGCCGGTTGCGTGGTCGCTAGCAGGCTGAGCGAGGATGCAGCCGTCAGTGTCGGCCTGCTGGAAGCCGGCGGCATGGGCGACAACTGGATCGTCAACACACCGCTCGCCGGCGTCTTTATGGTCCCGACGCGCGTCAACAATTGGGCGTTCGAGACGCTGCCGCAGCGGGGCCTGAACGGGCGGCGCGGATACCAACCGCGCGGCCGCGCGCTCGGCGGCTCATCGGCGATCAACGCCATGGTCTACACGCGCGGGCATCCTGCGGACTACGATCATTGGGCTTCGCTCGGCAACGCAGGCTGGTCGTTCGCCGATCTTCTTGCCTATTTCAAGAAGTCGGAATGTAACGAGGATTTTGACGGCGAATGGCACGGTCTGGCCGGCCCGCTGAACGTGGCAAAACTGCGCACCGATAACAGTTTCCACCGAATTTTCCTTCAGGCGGCGCGCGAGGCCGACTTCCCGATCCGCGAGGATTTCAATGGGTCCGAGCAGGAGGGCCTCGGTCTCTACCAAGTGACGCAGAAGAATGGCGAACGTTGTAGCGCCGCGCGCGCCTATATCCATCTGCACCTCGGCAAACGGCCCAATCTTCGCGTCGAATGCCGCGCGCGCGTGCTCAGAATATTGGTCGAGGGAAACCGGGCCGTCGGCGCCGAGTACCAGCAAGATGGCCGGCGGAAGATCCTGCGCGCTCGGCGCGAAGTCATCCTGAGCGCCGGCGCGATCCAGTCACCGCAGATCCTGATGCTGTCCGGCATCGGCGACGGTGCCGAACTGCGCAAATTCGGCATTGAGGTGCTGCGGCATCTACCGGGCGTCGGGCGCAACCTGCAAGACCACCCCGATTTTGTTTTTGGCTTCCAGGCGTCAAGCGGCGACCTGCTCGGCTTCTCGGCCGCAGGATTGCTGCGTCTGGCGCGCGAGTTTTGGCGCTACCGCCGCGAGCGCCGCGGCATGGTGGCGACAAATTTCGCCGAGGCCGGCGGGTTTCTGAAGACTCGCCCCGATTTGGCCATCCCCGACATCCAGCTGCACTTCGTCGTCGCGATCGTCGAGGACCACGCGCGGCGCCTGTGGGCCGCGCACGGCTTCTCATGCCACGTCTGTCTGCTGCGGCCGAAGAGCAGGGGTGCGATCACGCTTGCCGGAAACGATCCCCTCGCTGCGCCGCTGATCGATCCGAACTTCCTCGGTCACCCGGACGACGTCGAGGACATGGTCGCCGGCTTCAAGCAGACCCGCCGTCTGCTTGATGCCCCGGCGCTCGCGTCCATGCGTAGCCGCGATCTGTTCACCGCCGACGTGCGTGGCGACGACGAGATCCGCGCCGTGCTGCGGCGGCGCGTCGACACGGTCTATCACCCGGTCGGCACCTGCCGGATGGGTGTCGACGAACACGCGGTCGTCGCCCCGACTTTGAAGGTGCGTGGCGTCGGCAGCCTGCGCGTGGTCGACGCCTCGATCATGCCGACTCTGGTCGGCGGCAACACCAATGCACCGACGATCATGATTGGCGAGAAGGCCGCCGATATGATCCGCGCAGACGCACGAATGGTGTGAGGCGGCCCCACTTCGGGCATTACTCGAGCGACTTGCGGAATCGAAGGATGCTGATGGTCAGTAGCGTGACGGCAATAATTGCCATTGCCACCAAATCGGGCCAGAGCACCTCGACGCCGACCCCTTTAAGAAACGTGCCACGGATTACAACAAGATAATATCGCAGCGGGTTAGCGTAGGTCATCCATTGCATAAATTCCGGCATGCTCGTGATCGGAAAACTGAATCCCGACAGGGTAAAAAGCGGATTAAGCACGAAAAAGTTGGTCGCGAACGCCTGTTGTTGAGTAGAGCATAATGTGGAGATCAGCAGCCCGAGCGCTAGGACGCTGAGCAGATAAAGGGTGGTACCCAGAAGGAGCACGAGAGGGTTGCCAACGAAAGGAATCCCAAACCAAAAAATACCGACCGCGGCAACAAGAGCAACTTCGCCGAGGCCGACAAAGAAAAACGGAACCGTCTTCCCGAGAATAAATTCGGCCGGACGTATTGGTGTCACCATGATCTGCTCGAGCGTACCGATCTCGCGCTCGCGGACAATTGCAAACGCGGTTAAATTGACAACGATGACAAGCGTCAAAGTACCGATCACGCCCGGCACAAAAAACCAACGCCCGTTCAAGTCTTCGTTGTACCAAGGACGCTGCTCAAGGGTCACCTGCACCTGTCTTACCCCCTGCAAACGGGTGGTCCGTTGCAATAGGTCTGCGGTGTAATCCTGCGCATAGCCCGCGGCGATCGTGTTGACATATCCGAGAGCGATAAGGGCGGTGTTGGAGTTTGTGCCGTCGACAATGGCCTGAACGGGGGCACTTTGACCCTTTCGCAACAGGTTCGCAAAGCCGGCGCGGACGACCAATGCAACGGCAGCGTCACTGTTATCGATGGCGTTGTTTACGTCTCGCTGTGAACTGGCGATGCTGACGATATTCAGCCGGTTACTGGATGTGAATCGGGAGACCAATTCGCGGCTTTCCTGGGTATGATCGAGATCGAGCACTATCGTTGGCACATGATAGACTTCAAACGTCGCCGCGTAGCCAAAGATCAACATCTGAATAATAGGCGGTACGATCAGGCGAAACCGTCCCCATTTATCGCGCCATAATTCGATAAACTCCTTGATTAATATATATTTGATGCGCGCAAACATCGGCCACTCACTCAAGTGTCTTGCGGAAGGCGCGCGCGGCCAGAAATATGACAGCGGATGCATAAACGAGAAGGAATAGAATTGGCGTCGCCATGGCGTGGAGGTCGGCGCCCTTCAGGAAGATCGCCTTCACGATCGTGACGTAGTAGCGCGAATATATGAGGTATGTGATTTTCTGAATAATATTTGGCATTTGATCGATCGGAAACACGTAACCCGAAAGCAATGTGGTCGGGAGCATCGTCACCAGCAGCGCGATTTGGCTCGCGCCAAGCTGGTTACGGATCAGGACCGAAAGCAGGTAGCCGATGCCGAGGACGACGGCGAGAAAGAGCGTCGTCGTGACAAACAACGTGAAAATCGTGCCGCGAAACGGCACCTCGAACCAAAATGCGGCGATGATCAGACAGAAGGAAGCATCAATCCACCCCAGCACCAAATAGGGGATGAGTTTTCCGAACATCACTTCGCTTGGTCGGGCCGGCGTTGATATCAGGAGCTCCATGGTGCCGCGCTCCCATTCCCGCGAGATGGTGAGCGAGGTGAGTTGGGCGCCGACGAGAGCCAATACAACAGCGACTAACCCTGGAATGACGAAGTTGCGGCTCTCAAGGTCCTCGTTGAACCAAACGCGGGATTGCACCACCATCGGCTGAGATTGTTGAAGCGTATTCCCTTGCCTTGCTGACAGGAGAAGCTGGGCATCGGATGAAAAACTGCTGACTACGGCAAGCGCATAGCCATAGGCGATATTGGCGCTGTTATCATCTGTCGCATCAACGATAGCCTGCACCGATGTTGAACCTGTGTCGTTGAGCCGCTCGGAAAAATCCGGCGGAACGACAATGGCGATCTTGCAGTCCGCACGATCGATCGCCCCGACAAGCGCCGGATAATTCTGAACGTTACCGGCGATCGCGAAATAGCGCGACGCCGCGAAACGTTTGAGCAGCGCTTGGCTGTTCTGGCTTGCTTCACGATCGAATGTGCAGATCGGTATGTGTTTGAGATCGAGCGTGACTCCGTAGCCTAGCAGGAACATCTGCATGAAGGGCATCAAGAGCGCGATCATCAGGCTGCGTGGGTCGCGCCAGATCTGGAGGACCTCTTTGAGAGCGATGGCCTTGAGTCGCCGAACTTTCATGCGGCATTGTTCCGATTGGCAATGTCAGCGCCGACGAGTTGGACAAAGACGTCCTCGAGCGACGGATTAATGCGCGTGATTCGATTTAGCTGTAGATTTTTGGCTGCCAAGTAACGAGGCAGCTCCTCAAAGGACTTTTCGGCGTCGTCGACAACGACATGCAGGCTATCGCCGAACACAGAACATTCATGCACACCAGGAGCCTGTTGAAGTGCGGCAAGCGCGGCACCTAGGGCATCACATTCGATGAGAACGAGCTGGCCGGGTAGGGCGGTATGCTTGAGCTGCTGTGGACTGCCGATGGCGATAAGCCGGCCTTGATTGATCAGTGCGGCGCGATCGCAATATTCGGCTTCGTCCATGTAATGCGTGGAGACCAGCACGGTTACGCCGTCGGCAGCTAAGCTATGGATCAGATCCCAGAAGCGTCGCCGTGAACGCGGTTCGACGCCGGAAGTAGGTTCATCCAAGAACAGGATCGGGGGGCGATGAAGCACGGCGCAGCCGAGGGCTAGCCGCTGTTGCCACCCGCCGGCCAGTGTCGAAACGCGGGCATGCTCGCGGCCAGACAGTCCTGCCATTTCGACAGCGAAACGGATGCGCTTAGAGAGTTCAATTTCAGGCACGCGATAGATGCCGCCGAAAAAACGCAAATTCTCCTCAACAGTCAGATTGCGATAAAGGGAGAATTTCTGAGACATATAGCCGATACGCTGGCGGACGCCTTCCGGATCGCGGGATACGTCAATACCGGCGACCACTGCGCGTCCTGAAGTCGGACTTAACAGACCGCAAAGAACGCGAATAATCGTCGACTTGCCGGCGCCGTTCGGACCGAGAAATCCCATGATTTCCCCGCGTCCGACGCTGAAACTGACATCGTCGACGGCGACGAATGTTCCAAATCTCTTGATGAGGTGCTCAACAACGATCTGTGCTGGATTGTTGGATATGGTCATCGGCCAGTGCCCCCGTTTTCCAGAAGGGCTACGAAAACATCCTCGATGCCCGGCCGTACGATTGAGATTTCGCTAATCGGCACATCGGCCTTTTGTAGTGCCGCGCGCAATTGCGGAATTCGCAAATCCGGGTTGTCAACGACGGCATGAACGCCATCGCCAACGAGCAGAACTTGTGCCACGCCTGCTGACTTTTCGATCACGACGCGTGCGGAACGACCGTCTGGCGATATAATCGCCAGCAGTGTTCCGGGCATTTTCTCTTTTAATGCTGCCGGCGTGTCGCAGTAGAGCAGACGACCCCCGTGCAAGAGAGCCAAGCGGTTACACCGTTCAGCTTCATCGAGGTATGCCGTCGAAATGATGATCGTGACGCCTTGCTCCCGCAGCTCATAGAGGATGCGCCAAAAATCTCGCCGCGAAACCGGATCTACGCCCGTCGTTGGTTCGTCGAGGAGAAGAATTTGCGGGGTATGGACGAGCGCGCAAGTCAACCCGAGCTTTTGTTTCATGCCCCCTGAAAGCTTTCCCGCGAGGAAAGCACGAAAATGGGTCATCTCGGATGCTGCTAACAAACGCCGGGCTCGCTCCTCGCGGACATTCGGCGGCACCTCGAAAAGATCCGCATAGAAGTTTATGTTTTCGTCAACGGTCAGGTCTTCATAAAGTCCGAACCGCTGCGGCATGTAACTGATATCCGGCTTCACCGCCTCCGGATTCCTGACAACATCGATGCCGCGGATGACGATGCTGCCGCGGTCCGGCTGCATCACGCCCGCAAGCATTCGCATGGTGGTTGTCTTGCCGCAGCCGTCTGGGCCGACGAGGCCGAAAATTTCGCCGCTTGCGATAGTAAAACTCACTTCGTCAATGGCGCTAACTGTATCGAAACGCTTTGTAAGCGTTGTTGCCGCAATAATAGGCGCGACCGGGGTGTTCATTGCTCGCCTGGCGGTAACGCTGCCATGATTGCATCCGCTGGCATGCCGGGCACCAGTTCGTGTGTCGGATTGAAAATATCGATGCGAATGCGATAGACGAGAGTCACACGCTCGGCATGTGTTTCGACGCTTTTCGGTGTAAATTCGGCGCTCGATGAGATGAAAGAAACGCGTCCTTGGTAGGCCTTGCCAGGGTAGGTGTCGGTTTTAACGGTGGCCGCTTGGCCGAGTCGAACTTTGCCGATATCCGGTTCGTTGACGTAGGCGCGCAGCCAAACGTGATCGAGATCAGCGAGGGTGACGACCGGCGTACCGGGCGCCATTATTTCACCAAGCTCGGCCTCGCGGACGGTAATCACGCCGTCGAATGGCGCGCGCAGCGTTGTATAGCTGAGAACGATTTGCGCCAACTTAAGCGTCTCCTCCGCGTTGTGCACATTGGCCTTTGCCAACTCAACTTGACGCGCAGCTGCGGATTGCAACGCTTGATCTCGGTCGTGGGCGGCGTTCGATTGCCTTAACGCGGCATTTGCTTGGTCACGCGTCTGCACGGTTCCGGCACCCTTTTGCAAGAGGGTGTCCGCCCGCCAAAAGTCGGCCTTTTTCAATTCCAGGTCTGCGACATCGGCTTCGACGGTCTTGCAAGCTGCCAGAAGATTTTGTTCCGCAGTGGCAAGCTGGCGGCGTTGCACTTCGAGTGCCGCCTCTGCGATTGCTACTTGCTGAGCATAATCGGAATCGTCTAATCGCGCGATGACCGTGCCGCTTTTCACCCATTGCCCTTCATCGAAGGGAAGCTCGGTGATGCGCGACTGAATGGTCTTGAAGGCAAGCACGCTTTGGTGTGCTTCGATGTTGCCTGAGACGACGATCGTCTGAATGGCGCCGGAGAAGCCGAGCCAATTCTCGATCTCCCCTTTATAGGTGTAAGCAAGTGCTGCGCCGGCGATCAGCAAGACGGCGGGAGTTAAGAATTTTTTGCTTGTCCAATTCGGCACGGTAGCCTGATTTCAAGTTATTGGGCCGCAGGCCGATGGCCCCTCGACTGCGTCCTGAATGCTTTACGCCCGTGATTATTATGCTTCCCACGGTTGGCTTCGTTCTTGATCCAAATCAGCTTTTTGGGCGTGGCAGGCTGCGATCGGATGCCAACAGCCTTAATTTGCGTAATTTTACGAGTTCTCGGTCGAATCCTACAAAAGATTAATAGTTGCCATTCTTCGAGCTTGGCGAGGGAAAACGTGAGCTAGCCCGTTTCTCCGGCGTAGCGGCTATTTTTGCTGAACACGGTGGAGATAATCTATCAAATTGAGAATGCGGGTCCTTACGTAGACTGCTTGATTATAATTTTCAGGGGCATCGGTAGAATATCGCGTGCCCCAAATCGGCATATCGCGAGAACCGTGCACTGCGATCTGCGCTCTGCCATCGATGACGTCGTACATATGTTTGATTGGAAACACGCCGCCATTTTTCTTCGCGAGCAAGGTAAGATCGGGCGGAGCGACCTTAAGACCGGAAACCAATATGCCGTTGCCCTTCGCGTCCTCTCCGTGGCAAACGGCACAGTTCGCCTTAAATTCCCGCTCACCGAAATCAGCTATCTTCTCTTGAGCAAACGCCGCTGCACCAAGCGAAATTATCGCCAGTAGAATGAGTGGAATCGTTTTCATAACTGCCCCCGATGCTGGTTCGGGTGGATAGTTAGTAACGCGGTCCGAATCCGTTGTTTTGATTTAGCTCAACGAGGCACGATAAATTGGTCGTCACCAAAATGGGTAGAGCAGTGGCATTAGTTAGCTTAATGGTTTTGCCGTGGCCGGCGGATTCTCAATGACCCGCCCCAGTTTCGCCATTCCCAATATCCAGGTGCACTTCGCGCGCGACCTGCCGGCTGGCCTGCATAGGTCCACAGTCAACGGGCAAGCTGCGCTGACAAAGGGTCATTTTGAGTGGACTTGTGATATCCATTTGACGATGGTGCCGACCAACATGGTACCAAGCCGCTAATGTTTTACAGAGTAAGACGATAAAAATGCAGCAAAGGCGCTTTAGTATTGCACCGATGATGGACTGGACCAACCGGCATTGCCGGTTCTTCCATCGCCTGCTTACGCGCAAGGCGCTCATCTACACGGAAATGCTCACCACCGGCGCCGTGCTCAACGGCGACCGCCAGCGGCTGCTCGGCTTCGATCCCTTCGAGCATCCCGTCGCGCTTCAGCTCGGCGGCAGCGAGCCGGCCGCGCTCGCGGCCTCGGCGCGCATCGGAGAGGACTTCGGCTACGACGAGATCAATCTCAACGTCGGCTGCCCCTCCGACCGCGTTCAGGAAGGCCGCTTTGGCGCCTGTCTGATGGCCGAGCCGGCTTTAGTCGCCGATTGCGTCGCCGCCATGAAAGCGGCGGTGAAAATTCCGGTAACGGTGAAATGTCGTCTCGGCATCGACGAGCAGGACCCCGAGCAGGCGTTGTTTTCATTTGCCGCAACGGTCAAGGCGGCCGGCGCCGATGCGCTGATCGTGCACGCGCGCAAGGCCTGGCTCAAAGGTCTGTCGCCGCGCGAAAACCGCGAGGTACCGCCGCTCGATTACGTCATCGTGCATCGGCTCAAGCGCGCGCATCGCGAATTTCCGATCGTGCTCAACGGCGGCGTTGCCAGCCTGGCGCAAGCACAGGAACAACTCGCACAGGTCGACGGCGTCATGATGGGCCGCGCCGCTTATCAGGAACCCTGGCGGCTGCTCGATGTCGACCCCGTGTTGTTCGGCGAGCCAGCGCCATTCGCCTCGCCGAAAGCCGCGGCTTTGGCGCTCATGCCCTATATCGAGCGCGAATTGGCCAAGGGCGTGGGCCTACATGCCATCACCCGCCACCTGCACGGCCTGTTCCAAGCAGTGCCGGGCGCGCGCGCCTTCCGGCGTCATCTCGCGACCGAAGGCGTCAAACCGGCGGCCGGCGCCGCCGTCATGGCTGACGCGCTGGCGCTGGTGCTGGACAGGACGCCGGATTTGTCGCACATCGCCGCCTAGCCCGCCTCTTTAGTTTCCCGGAGACATCGGTGCTGGGACAATCGCTCGGCGAGATCGCGCTGCTCGCGGCCTGGATCGCTGGCGCCGGCATCCTGGTCGGCGTTCTCGCCGGCCTGTTCGGCATCGGCGGCGGCGCCATCATCGTGCCGGTGCTCTACGAGGTCTTCCGCGTGCTCGGCGTGCCGGAGGATGTGCGCATGCAGATGTGCATCGGCACCTCGCTCGCCATTATCATCCCGACCACGGTGCGCTCCTATATCGCGCACAAAAAGAAAGGTGCGGTGATCCCCGAAGTCGTGCGGCTGTGGTCGCCGTCGGCAGTGGTGGGCGTGGCGATTGGCGCGGTGATCGCCTACTTTGCCCCGCCGGCTCTGTTCAAAATCGTTTTCGTCGTGTTTGCCCTGTTTATCGCGGTGCGCATGCTGTTCGGCACCGATCGCTGGAAGCTGGGCAGCGAATTGCCCGGTGCCGGAATCCAGGGGTTTTTCGGCTTCGTCACCGGATTGATCTCGTCGCTGGTCGGCGTCAGCGGCGGCTCGGTGTCGAACGCCCTGCTGACGCTCTACGGCCAGCCGCTGCAACGGGCAGTGGCGACCTCCGCCGGCGTGGGTGTGCCAATCACCATTGCCGGCACGATCGGTTACATGCTGGACGGCTGGCCGCACATGGCGCAGCTGCCGCCCTTGTCGATCGGCTTCGTCTCGGTGATCGGTTTTGTGCTGATGGCGCCGGTGTCGAGCTATACGGCGAGCTACGGCGTGCGGCTTGCCCACTGGCTGCCCCGCCGCAGGCTCGAAATCGCTTTCGGCTGTTTTCTCGTATTGGTCGCCAGCCGGTTTCTGATCAGCGTGATCTAAGGCACTTACGGATAGCCGCGCATGCTGAGCCGGTCGCCGCGCACCTCCCAGCTTTCCAGCCGGTTGAGGAAGGTCATGCCGAGCAGATTGTTCTTGAGCGAATCCGTCTGCACCACCAGCGCCGGCACCGAGCGCTCGATCAAGCCACCGACGGCGAGGCGGTCGAGCGTCACCGGGGCGGCGCGGGTGCGGCCGCTCGCGGTATCGACGCTGACCGTATAGTCGAGCACTTCGAGCGGCAGGCCGGCCGCCTTGGCGGCAGCCTGCGTGAGCACCACCGAGGTCGCGCCGGTATCGAGCACCATGGGCACGTGGGCGCCGTTGATATGCGCGCCCACGGCGAAATCGCCGCCATGGTCGCGCATTACTTCGACGCGGCGGCCCTGGCCGGCGACGTGGCCGGGCACCACTTGGGCAATGACGCGGTCGCCGACCTCGCGCAATTCGAACCGGTAGCTGTAGCCGACCACCAGCAGCAGGCCGATCACGGCCCAGAATAGCAAGGCCTCGAGCGCCTGCGACAGGCGTTCGCGGAGCAGCGTGAGCAGCAGTCCGCCAGCGAAGATCACCAGCGCGAGCTTGAGCGCGAGCGAGCCGATATCGTGGCGGAGCAGATTGGCGATGGGGTCCTGATCGCTGCTTGCGATTAATGCTGCGAGCGACAACGCCACCCCAAATACAAAGGTCCAGGTCAGACGGCGGCTCACGGGATC
Source organism: Pseudolabrys sp. (assembly GCA_035501975.1). Classification (GTDB taxonomy): domain Bacteria; phylum Pseudomonadota; class Alphaproteobacteria; order Rhizobiales; family Xanthobacteraceae; genus Pseudolabrys. Next base: position 5,191 of record DATJVE010000017.1, on the reverse strand, counting down.
ATCCTGCCGTGGTTGGCTCGGCGTGGCTCGCGGCCATGCGCCAGGGAAGCTCGCCGATGACGCGGGCTCGCTCGGCGTCGCTCATCTCGATCCAGCGCGCGATCTCATCGACGGTGCGGCCGCAGCCCAGGCACCGCCCGGACCGCGCATCGAGCGTGCACACTTTGACGCAGGGGCTGTCGATCATCGTCGGTCTCGTGGCGAATCCGCGGCGACCATAGCCGCGGCGAGCGGGAACGCAATCCTGGCGAATGTTGCAGGGCGCATCAGGTCCCCGCGCGGAATAGGGGGCGCCGGCTGAGGCGGCGTTTTTCTTCGGGCGAGAGAATAGGTTCGCCCGGCGCCGGCGCGATCGGCGGCGCGTGGTCCATCATTGACGGCATCGGCGCCATGGCCGCGACCACGCGTTCGGGCGGGAAGGTGACCACCACCTCGGTGCCGATGCGCAACTTCGACTTGAGCACGAACGAGCCGCCGTGCAGGTCGACCAGGCTCTTGGCGATCGGCAAGCCGAGGCCGGCGCCTTGCTCGGCCGATTTGATCGAATTGGAGCCCTGGCCGAAGGAGGCGAGCACAATGGGGATTTCCTCTTCCGGGATGCCCGGCCCGGTGTCCTTGACGCTCATGTATTGGCCGCCCGAGGCGGTCCAGCCGACCTTGAGCCAGATTTCGCCGCCCTGCGGCGTGAATTTGATCGCGTTCGACAACAGATTGAGACAGATCTGGCGGACGGCGCGCTCGTCGGCCCACAGCCGCGGCAGGTCGGCCTCGAACATCTCGTGAATAGTGATGCCGCGGTTGGTGGCGCGCAGCTTCAGAAGATGGTGGCAGTCCTCGACGATGCCGACCAGCGAAATGGATTCCTCGTTGAGCTCGTATCGGCCGGCCTCGATACGCGACAGATCGAGGATTTCGTTGATCAGCCCAAGCAAATGCACGCCGGAATTATGGATATCAGCGGAATATTCCTTGTACGCCGGCACCGCATGCTCGCCGAACACTTCCGTCTTCATCACTTCGGAGAAGCCGAGGATGGCGTTGAGTGGTGTGCGCAGCTCGTGGCTCATCTGCGCGAGGAATCGCGACTTCGAAATATTGGCAGCCTCGGCGCGCTGGCGTGCCTCGTCGGAAATCGCCTTCGCCTGTTCGAGTTCGACGATCAGCGCGTCCTTCTCGGCGCGTGCCTCCAATGTGGCCAGCGTCGTCGAATAGAGCCGGTAGGCGAGCACGGCGAAATATCCCTGCGCGGTGACCGCCATCCCGGCGAGAACATAGTTCCGCAGTGAACCTTGCAGAATAAAATCGAGCGCGATCGCCGCCGTCACCGGGAAGGTGGCGGCGAACGCGGCTATCGGCAGGTTGGAGGCAAGCATGCTCGACACCGCCACCACCAGCAGCATGACGAACAGCATGAAGGTGCCCGAGCTTTCATCGCCGCCGACCGGATGGATCAAGATGAACATCCAGGCCAGCCCGTAGAACAGGTCGAGCATGATGAAGCGCAGCCGCCACGAGCGCGCCGCGACCTCGGTCATCGGCAACTCGAGGAATTGCCGGCATTTACTGATCATGACGGCATGGATGACCAGCACCGCGGCGGTCCAGGTGCCGGCGGCGACCGCGCCGGTCCACAGGCTCGACAAGAAGCCGATGGTCGCAACGAGGAGCAGGATTACCAGCGATGCCGACAGACGGTTCTGCGCATATTGGCGCAGCAATTCGTAGTCGAAGACCGGGCGGGTCCCGCTCGATGACGTCAGGCGGTCGCGCGCGTCGCGCACGTATTGTGCGGCAATACGGCGTTTTACCGCCGAGGTCATCGGCGGCAACGCGGACAGATCGATCTTTTCGCCTGGAATCGGCATAAAACGACGCTTGAACGCAGAAATCCCCGCCGCCAACGTCGCCCAAAATCCTTAAGACCAAGCTTAAAAGGACCCTAAAGACGCTGGTTAACGCTTCGTTACCGGCCGTTTGACATAGGCCGCGGCTCCGTGATCGGCTGACGGCGGGGGAAGAACGCAACGGGGGCTGAAACGTGAAGCTTTATGACAGCAGGATGGCGCCAAATCCTCGGCGCACTCGCATTTTTCTCAGCGAAAAAGGGATCACGCTGCCGACCGAGCAGGTCAACATCATGACTATGCAGCACAAGACGCCGGAATACACGGCGATCAACCCGTTGCAGCGCATGCCGGCGCTGGTGCTCGACGACGGCACCGTCATCACCGAATCGATCGCTATCTGCCGCTATTTTGAGGTGCTGCAGCCGGAGCCGCCGCTGTTCGGCGTCGGCGCCAAGGAGATCGCGCTGGTGGAAATGTGGAACCGGCGCTGCGAGATCAATTTCTTCGCCAATGTGGCGGCGGTGTTCCGTCATCTGCATCCGGCGATGAAAGATTTGGAAGTGCCGCAGGTGCCTGAATACGCCGAGGCGATGCGGCCGCGCGCGCTTTGGTTTCTTGAGTTTCTCGACAAAGAGTTGCCCAAGCACGAGTTCATCGCCGGCGATCGTTACTCGGTTGCCGACATTACGGCGCTGGTCGCAGTCGATTTCATGAAACCGGCAAAGCTGGCGATGCCCGACAACCTGAAGAATGTGCAGCGCTGGCACGCCGCTGTCTCGGCGCGGCCGAGCGCCAAAGCCTGATGTAATCGACGCCTGTCCTCCCGGCAGAAAGCGGGGCATGAACGAAATCGTTTACCGGTCGAGGAGGGCGATCAGGCTGGAAGTGTCCCAGCGTTTTCCGCCCATCGCCTGCACTTCTGAATAAAACTGATCGATCAATCCGGTGATCGGCAGATGCGCGCCGTTATTGCGCGCCTCGCCGAGGCAGATGCCCAAATCCTTGCGCATCCATTCGACGGCGAAACCGAAGTCGAACTTGCCGGCGGTCATGGTCTTATAGCGATTCTCCATCTGCCAGCTTTGCGCGGCGCCCTTGGATATGGTGGCAATCACCTTCTCGATGTCGAGGCCGGCTTTCTTGCCGAAGTGCAGCGCCTCGGCGAGACCCTGCACAAGACCGGCGATGCAGATCTGATTGACCATCTTGGTGAGCTGGCCCGCGCCAGAATCGCCGATCAAATTGCACGCGCGCGCATAGGCCGCGATCACCGGCTGGGCGCGCGCGAAGGGTTCGGCATCGCCTCCGCACATCACGGTGAGCACGCCGTTCTCGGCGCCCGCCTGGCCGCCGGAGACCGGCCCGTCGATGACATCGAAGCCGGCTTTCTTGCCGGCTGCGTAGAGTTCGCGCGCAATCGTCGCAGAGGCCGTGGTGTGATCGACGAAAATCTTAGCCTTGCCCATGGCCTGGAAGGCGCCATTCGGTCCGAGCGTAACCTCGCGCAGGTCGTTGTCGTTGCCCACGCAAGCCATGACGAAATCCTGGCCCGCGGCGGCGGCTTTCGGAGTGGGGGCGGACTTGCCGCCGAACTGGGCGACCCATTTTTCGGCCTTGGCGGCGGTGCGGTTATAGACCGTGACGTCATGCCCGCCTTTGATCTTGAGATGCCCGGCCATGGGGTAGCCCATGACCCCCAAACCCAGAAAAGCCACTTTCGCCATCGCGTTCCTCCCTCGTCTCGCGAACCTTTACCCGACAATAGGTCATTGCCGACGTGCCTACGTCAACCAGACTTGATGCAATGCCGCATTGACCGTTCCGCCGCCGCGCCTATGGTGTCGGCGCGAGTAGGGCGGCGGGCAAAGGGACGAGAGCGGATGGCGGCAACCAAGGAACAAATTTTGGCGGCCTTGGCGAAAGTGCCGGCGCCCGGCGGCGCGGCGCTCACCGATGCGCGCGTGCTGTCGGATGTCGTCGTCACCGACGGCAAAGTATTTTTCTCCCTGACGGTCGATGCCGCCGCGGTGAAGGCCTGGGAGCCGGTGCGCAAGGCAGCGGAAGAGGCCGTGCGGGCGGTTCCCGGCGTGCAATCAGCGCTCGTTGCCTTGACGGCCGAGCGCAGCCCCGGCGCCGCCGCGCGTGGTCCGAACCCGGCACACGTCGCCCAGCAGCCGCGTGCCGCCGGCGGGCATGCGCATGCGCACCCCGCCGACAAGGTGCAACCCGGTATCCCCGGCGTCGACGCGGTGATCGCGGTTGCCTCCGGTAAAGGGGGCGTCGGCAAATCCACCACCGCGGTCAATCTCGCGCTCGGTCTGCGTGACCTCGGGCTGAAGGTCGGCATGCTCGACGCGGATATTTACGGGCCGTCGCTGCCCAAACTGCTCGCCATCAAGGAAAAGCCGCAGACTATCGGCGGCACCAGGCTCAAGCCGATCGACCGGTACGGGCTGTCGGTGATGTCGATCGGGTTCCTGATCGACGAGGAAACCCCGATGATCTGGCGCGGGCCGATGGTGATGTCGGCGATCACGCAGATGTTGCGCGAGGTGGAGTGGGGCAAGCTCGACGTCATGGTGGTCGACATGCCGCCTGGCACCGGCGACGCGCAGCTCACCATGGCGCAACAGGTGCCGCTCAAAGGCGCGGTCATCGTCTCGACGCCGCAGGATTTGGCGCTGATCGACGCACGGCGCGGCGTCGCCATGTTCAAGCGCGTCAACGTGCCGGTGCTCGGCATCGTCGAGAACATGAGCTACTTCCTGTGCCCGAGCTGCGGCACGCGCTCGGACATTTTCGGCCATGGCGGCGCGCACAAAGAAGCCGAACGGCAGGGCGTGCCGTTCCTCGGCGAAATCCCACTGCACATGACCATCCGCGAGAAGTCGGATGCCGGCCTGCCGGTGGTCGCCACCGAGCCGGATGGCCCGCACGCCAAGATCTACCGCGAGATCGCCGCCAAGGTGCTCGAACAGATCAAGGGCGGCAGCGGCCGCGTCGCGCCGAAGATTGTGATCGAGGCTTAAACGGCGGTATCGGGGAACGTTGCGCGGCTCACGCGGCGGAATGTCCCGGCGCAATGGGCCTCCGCCCCCTTTGCTGCGCCGGCCTGCCAATAGCGCCCAACAGCTTGATATGTTACCAATTTGCGCCATGGCGGCTTGCGTAAGAACCGCCCGGGTCGCATTGTGACGCCATAGGGGGAGCGGGCGCTTTCCGCCTGCTCGCTAAGCCAAACGGCATTTAAAGGGAGGTCCCTGATGAAACGACGTAAATTCCTGGCCGCACTCGGCACCGGCGCCGCGGTTGCCGCCATCGCCAAGCCGGCGATCGCGCAATCG